>DATAFZ010000035.1:0-25677 GCA_036257225.1 Candidatus Limnocylindrales bacterium
GCTCGTGCGGTTCGACGGCGACGAGCTCGTGATCCCGGACGCCGGCAGGCTGGCGCTCGCCGCGCGTCGATGAGCGAGGAAACGCGATCGGTCGAGACCGTACTCCGTGCCGTGGCGCACCGGGTCGCGGCGATCGACCGACTCGAGCCGCCAGCAGACGATCCGCTCCTCGTCGCCGTCACGGGCCTCGCGGTCACGGTCCTCGAGGCACAGGCGGCGTCGATCGCGCTCCATGACCCCGCGACCGACCGGCTGGTGTTCCGAGCCGCGTCAGGTCCGGCGGCCGGGGACGTCGTCGGGATGGCGATCGACGCCGCCGCCGGTATCGCCGGCTATGCGTTCTCCACCGGGCAGCCGCTGGCCGTCGCCGACGTCACTGCCGATCCCCGGTTCGAGCGGTCGGTGGCCGAAGCGACCGGCTACATCCCGTCCTCGCTGCTTGCCGTCCCGCTCCTCGACGAGCGGGGGACGATCGGTGTCCTCGAGGCGCTGGATCGCCATGGCGGGACCTTCACGCTCCGGGATCTCGATGTGGCGTCGGCGCTCGCCGGTGTCGCGACGCTCGCCGTCCGCCAGGGCCAACGCCGGCGTGACGCTACCGCCGTCCTCGCCGGATCGTTATCCGACCTGGTGGCCGGAGCCGGGGCCACCGAGCCACCTGACGTCGAGTCGATCGACGCGCTGGTCTCGCGCGTGACGTCGGGGCTGGCGGACGATGACGACCCGACCTGGCTGTTGGCCGACCGGATCGCACGGCTGCGCGATGCGGATCCCGATTCGATGCGCCTCGCGATCGACTGGCTCGACGCGCTCATCCGCTACAGGGCCGCGCCATGACCTCCCCGCTACCGGCCTGGAGCGACCCATTCGCCGCGGACGCTCGTGCCGAGCTCGCGCGGGCCGACGCGCCGTTCGGGCGTCTCGACCGTGATGCCGTGTTCGGAGATGCGGACGGTCGCGGGGTCACGGTGGCCATCGTCGACTCGGGCGTCGACGGTTCGCATCCCGCCGTGCACGGTCGCCTGGCCCGCCACCTGCGGGTGGATCTCGACGGCGATGAAGCACGCGTCGTCGACGACCCCGAGGCACGTGATCTCGTCGGCCACGGCACCGCATGCGCCGGCATCGTGGCGGCCATCGCGACCGAGGCAACCCTGATCTCGATCCGCATGCTCGGCGCGGACAACCGGGGCAAGGGCCGAGCGCTGGCCGCGGCAGTCGAGTGGGCGGTGGCCGAGGGCATCGCGGTCGTGAACCTCAGCCTGTCGTCCCGCAGCGAGGCGATGTTCAGCGCGTTCCACGAGCTCGCCGACCGCTCCTATTTCGCGAACACGCTGCTGGTGTGTGCCGCGAACAACGTGCCCGGTCCGTCGTACCCATCGCTGTTCGCGGCCGTCCTGTCGGTCGCCGCGCACGACGTCCCTGACCCGGACACCTGGTACTACAATCCGTCGCCTCCCGTCGAGTTCGGTGCGTACGGCGTCGATGTGGAGGTGGCCTGGCGGGACGGTGGTCGCATCCGCGCCACGGGCAACTCGTTCGCTGCGCCACATCTGGCGGGGCAGGCAGCACGGCTGCGGTCGCGCTACCCGGCCGCGACGCCGTTCGAGATCAAGGCACTCCTCGCTGCGACGGCCAGCGACCCCGGCTGAATCGAAGACCGCCCGGCGTTGCCGGGCGGCCGAGCGTCTGTGACGGGGCGCGCTGGGTTAGTTGGTCGAGTCCTCGTCGGCGTCGGTCGGTGTCAGTTCGCCGCCGTGGCCGGGGCCGTGCGAGCCGAGACTCGGCGGGGCAGTGATCGGCAGGCCGTGGCCCTCGACATCACCCTCGTCGATGAACCCGTCCTCGGGCGACCGCTGCTCGGGTTCGACCAACGCGTCCTTCGGCAACTTGTACTTCTTCATCGACCCGGTCCTTCCTCGGTGACGGTTGCTGTGCTCACTCTACGCCCACCCCGCCAGTCGCCGACTACACCAGAGCCGACCGCACCGGTGTCGCCTGTGCGACACCGGTCACGATGCCGCCTCGTCGGAGTACGAGCGGGGCAGCGCCTCGACGCTCGGTCGAGGTGTGCGCAAGTCGCGCAGCGCCTCCTGGTCGGGACCGGCCAGGCGCGGTAGGTCGGCCGCCTCGGTGCGCATCAGCCGCGACGTCAGCGTCGAGAACACCAGCTTCTGGATCTCGGGGACCGTCATCGTCGCGCGGAGCGCCTCGGCCGGGACTTCCAGCAACGTCGCGTCGGCGTCGGCGACGACGTCGGCTGTTCGCGGGCTGCCGGTCAGGGCCGCGATCTCGCCGAAGAAGTCGCCCTCGCCCATCGTCGATAGCCCTCGATAGCCACCCTCCTCGGGGATGCCGGCCGTGGCTGAGCCCTCGAGGATGAAGTACGCCGACGACGCAGTGTCCCCGTGCTCGACGATCCGGGTGCCTGCCGGAACGTCGCGGATCCGGGCGTCGCGGACGAACGCATCCCGCTGCGCCGGGGACAGCCGGGCGAACGTGGGCAGCTTGCCGACGAGCAGATCGAAGTCCGCCAGCGTGGCCGGCCGGAACGGGGTGACGGCGAGCGCCGGTGCCCCGGCCGCGCCCGCGAGCCGCGCCCGCGCCTCGCGGATGGAGCGGATGCCCAGGCCCGGTGCCACGAGGGCATACAGCGCCGCGCCGAACAGCAGCACTGACGCGAACGCGATCAACTGCCGGACGTTGATGATGTCGGCCAGGCCCGCACCCGCCATGCCGAACAGGAAGATCACGTCGCGCATCACGTAGTAGGCGGAGAACACGCGCCCGCGCATGTCACGTGGCGTGTTCCGCTGGAGCAGCACCGAGCGGGCGATCGATGTCGGCGAGTTGAAGAAGCCCGAGATCATCACGAGCACGATCGCGAGTGGCACCGACGTGGCTGAGGCGTATGCGAGCCCACACACGCCCATTCCCATGAGGCCGCCCGCGATCCACAGCGATTCCGGCAACTTGTCGGAGAAGCGCGCCATGAAGAACGAGCCGATCACGAAGCCCACCGAGGTCAGGCCTTCCTGAAGGCCGTACTCGAACTCGGTCGCGTGGAGTTCGCGCAGCGACATCGGGAGCAGCAGGACGTTCCACAGCCCGAACGAGAAGAACATCAGGGCACCGACGAAGAACAACGACCGGAGGACCTGCGTGCCGAAGAGCGTGGCCATGCCCGACTTGAGGTTGGCCACGATCACCTTGACGCTCGCCTCGTCCTCCGGGATGGGCATGGGGTAGCGACCCATCAGCGAGATCAGGACGGCGCACACGACGAACGACACGGCATCGATCAGGAACGCCAAGCGCAGGTCGATGCTCGCCAGGATGCCCGCACCGGCGAACCCGATCGCAGTCGAGCCGAACGCCGCGATCGACAGGAACGAGTTGGCCGCCGCCAGCTCCTCGTCGCTGGCGATCTCCGGGATCAGGCTGTCATGCGCGGGGTCGAAGAACTGTTTGATGCCGGCGTTGAGGAGCAGCAACGCGTAGAGCCCGATGATCCCGATCCCGTCGAGCCCGATGACCAGCGCGATCAAGCCGACGATGACCGCCTGGATCAGACAGGTCCACATGAGGATCCGCTTGCGGTCGTGTCGGTCGACGTACACGCCTGCGAGCAGCCCGACGATGAGGCTCGGGATCGCGGTGACCATCAGCGTGAGGCCCACGGCGAGAGCCGACCCGGTCACGCGGAAGACGAAGATCGCGGCGGCCAGATCGGTCAGCGCGGAGCCCGCGGTCGAGATCAGCTGGGCCAGCCAGAGGAGCGAGAAGTCGCGCTTGCGGAAGACCGCGAACATCGATGGCGCGGGCACGGACGCTGCCGTCATGCGACCTCCATGGGGCGCCGTCCCGGGCCGTGACGAGCCCGGTGGGCCGGAGTCTAGCCGCCGCGCCTCCGCACCGTGACGCCTTCGCGCAGCAAGAGGGCTTCCTTCCTGGACCGCTGCCGATCGCGGTCCAGCCATCCCGTCCCGCCATAGCCACCGAGCGTGCCGTCGCCGGCGATGATCCGGTGACAGGGGATCAACAGCGAGATCGGGTTCCGGCCCAATGCCCCGCCCACAGCCCGCGCGGCCCGCGGCATCCCGACGCGCTTGGCGATGTCGCCGTAACTGGCGGTCTCACCCCAACCCACGCGGCGGACCTCGCCCAGCACGCGCTGATCGAACGAGGGACGGTCTCCCAAGTCGATGTCGATCGCGACGCCATCAGCGCGTCGACCCTGCAGCAGCGCCTCCAGGGTCGGGATGGCCGCGCGCAGGACGGCTGCCGCGGCATCGTCGGGCTCGGCCTCGGAGAGTCGGATCGTAGGGAGGTGTAGGCGGGCGCCGAGCTCTTCGACGAAGGCCGTCTCGTCGGCCTCCCAGCCAGCGGCCACGACCCCGGCCTCCGTGGCGGCGACTCGGAAGGGCGCCCCGCCACCCTCGAGCGTGGCGATGACCACCTGACGACGGTCGCGCGTGGCGTTCACGACGACATTGTCGCGATCCGTGGGCTCGGAGAGGGTGGTGGTCTGTTGCTTGGTATACTCCTAGGGAGTATGTCACAGACACCGACAGCCGAGATCCAGCTTCCCATCGAGGGCATGACGTGCGCGTCGTGCGTGAATCGTATCGAGCGGTTCCTGCGCGCGACCGATGGCGTCGAGGCAGCCGACGTGAACCTGGCGACCGAGGTCGCCACGATCCGCTACCTGCCGGCCGTCGCTGATCGAGGTCGGTTCGTGGCCGCGGTGGAGGCCGCCGGCTACGACGTCCGACCGGAGCCCGATCGCGAGCTCGTTCCAGCGCCGACGACGCTCGCCGCCAAGGCCGATGAAGAGGACATGCGCCGTGACCGCGAGTCTCGGACGCTGCTCCGCCAGGCGCTGGTGTCGATCGGGGTGGCGATCGCGATCCTGGTTGCGATGTTCGTCCCGCAGACGCGGGTCCCGATGGAGACCATCAACTGGCTGGCCCTCGTGCCGGCCACGATCATCCAGGTCTGGGCGGGCGGTCGGTTCTATCGGGCGACGTGGCGGGCCGCCCGGCACGGCAGTGCCAACATGGACACGCTCATCGCGGTCGGGACCACGGCGGCGTGGCTCTACAGCGTGTTCGTGACGCTCTTCCCGGACATCATCCACGAGGCCGGGCTTCACCCGGAGACCTATTTCGACGCGTCCACGATCATCCTCGGCCTGGTGTTGCTCGGCCGCTGGCTCGAGGCTCGTGCGAAGGCGGGTACGGCGGGCGCCATCCGCCGACTGATCGGGCTCCAGCCGCCTATCGCGCGTCGGGTCGAAGGCGATCACGATGTCGACGTGCCGCTGGCGGACGTGGCGGTGGGCGACCTCCTGCGCGTCCGGCCCGGCGACCGCCTTCCGGTCGATGGCGTGGTCGTGGAGGGCGCCTCTGCGGTCGATGCCAGCATGCTGACCGGCGAGCCGATCCCGATCGAGGTCACGACGGACACCGAGGTCGTGGGTGGCACCCTCAACACGACCGGCACGTTCGTCATGCGCGCGACCCGCGTCGGGGCGGAGACGGCCTTGGCTCGCATCGTCGAGGCAGTGCGCCGCGCCCAAGGGAGCAAGCCGCCGATCCAGCACCTGGCTGACCGGATCGCCGAGGTATTCGTCCCGCTCGTGCTGCTCGTGGCGGCGGTGACCGCGGTCGTCTGGTTCGCCTTCGGGCCGGAGCCCCGCGTCACACTGGCGCTCACCGCGTTCATCGCGGTCGTCGTCATCGCCTGTCCGTGCGCGATGGGGCTGGCCACCCCGGCCGCGATCATGGTCGGCACGGGCCGTGGTGCCGAGGCGGGCATCCTGATCCGCGGTGGTGAGGCGCTGGAGACCGCGCATCGGGTCGACGCCGTCGTCTTCGACAAGACCGGCACCCTGACCCTGGGTCGCCCGCGGGTGACTGACGTCGTGGCGGCTCCAGGCTCCGAACCCCGGACGGTCGTCGACATGGCGGGCGCCCTCGAGCGGGCCAGCGAGCACCCGCTCGGCGCCGCCATCGTGGCGTATGCGAACGAGCGCGAGCTCGGCTTCGATCGTGTGCTCGATTTCGAGACGATCGTCGGTGGCGGGGTCCGCGGCGTCGTGGACACCGCCGGTGGCCGCCGGGCGGTCCTTGTCGGTCGGCCGGGCTGGGTGGCCGCGGAGGGCGTCGAGATGGCACCGCTTGCGGATGCCCTCGAACGGGCAGCCACCGACGGCCGGACCGTGGTGGCCGTCGCGATCGATGGTCGTCTGGCCGGAAGCATCGCCATCGCCGACCCGGTGCGCTCGGCGTCGGGCACCGCCGTGCGCGAGCTCACCGATGCCGGGATCGAGGTGTGGCTGGTGACCGGCGATGCACGAACGACCGCGAACGCCGTCGCGGATCAAGTCGGAATCCCTGCGCATCGCGTCGTCGCGGAGGTCCGCCCGGAGGACAAGGCGTCGATCGTCGGTCGACTGCAGGAGCGCGGCCGGGTCGCGGCGATGGTCGGCGACGGGATCAACGACGCCCCGGCCCTGGCCCGCGCGGACCTTGGGATGGCGATCGGCAGCGGCGCCGACGTAGCGATCGAGGCGGCCGGCGTGACGCTCATGGGTGGCGATCCGCGCAGCGTGCCGGCGGCGATCGGTCTATCGCGAGCGACGATGCGGGTCGTCCGCCAGAACCTGTTCTGGGCGTTCGCGTACAACATCGTGCTCATCCCGGTCGCGATGGGCGCGCTCATCCCCCTCTTCGGGATCAGCCTGTCGCCGGCGCTCGCGGCCGGCGCGATGGCGCTCTCGTCGGTGAGCGTGTTGGCCAACGCGCTGCGTCTCCGGTCGTACGACGCCAGCCCGGCGTCACCGCATCGCATCGCCCGCGGCGGGTTGCTCGTCCGGCTGCGGCAGGCATGGTTCCTGGCCGCAGTCGCCCTGGCCTCCCTGGTCGTCGCCGGAGGCGTGATGGCCGCCGACCGCTGGATCGAGGCGCGGGCCACCCCGCTGACAGTCACGGCTCGCGATGTGCGGTTCACGCCCGCCGATCTCCGGGTCGAGGCCGGCCAGACGGCGGTCCTCACGTTCCGCAACGACGACCCGATCTTCCACGACTGGGAGGTCGAAGGGCTCGCCAATGTCGACGCCGGCGCCCGTCCCGGGCAGACGCGCAAGATCCGCTTCACGATCGATCAGCCAGGCACCTACCGGATCGTCTGTACCGTGCCGGGCCATGCCGATGCCGGGATGGTCGGCACGCTGGTGGTCGAGTCGCCAGACTGACGGACATGGCGCCCCGATCCCGTATCGAGACCCCGGTCGATCCGCGCGATCTGGACGGCGACTTCGCTCATCGCGTCGAGATCGAGGTTCGCTTCGCCGACACCGACGCGATGGGCCACGTCAACAACGCGGTCTACCTGACCTATTGCGAGATGGCCCGGATCCGCTATTGGACCGACGTGACCGGTGAGCCGGTCGCGGCCGGTCACGAGGGCGCGGAGAGCCTGATCCTCGCCGAGGCGCGTATCACGTACCGGGCCCCGGTGTTCCACAGCGAGACGGTCACGGTCGAAACACGAGCGACGCATATCGGTCGGTCGTCGTTCACGCTGGAGCACCGGCTCACGGCGTGTGGCCCGGGCGGTTCGCCGCGGCTGGTCGCCACGAGCGACTCGGTGATGGTCCGCTACGACTACGAGGCCGACCGGTCGGCGCCGCTCGGTCCGACCTTCGTGGAGGCGATCGAGACCTTCGAGGGCCGCTCGCTCCGCGATTAGCCACCGTCGGACGCCGGCGCGACTGTCAGGCACGCTTTCGAGCCATGGAGGCACGGATGCGCTTCCTCGGCGTCCAAACGCGACTCCCACGCACGGATCTGTGCGGAGGGCGTCGTCAGGGCGACCCTCCGTCACGAAACGTGACTGGCAGTCGCGCTCCGCGCTCGGTTTCGGCTCGCTCCGCTGCGGGTCAGTCGACCAGCTTGCGGAAGATCGCCACGGCGTTCTGGCCGCCGAACCCGAAGCCATCTACGGCGACGGTCTCGACCTGCGCCGTACGTGACGTGAGCGGCACGTAGTCCAGATCGCACTCGGGATCGGGTGTGCGCAGGTTGGCGGTCGGTGGGATGACCCCATCGCGGATCGCGCCGAGACCGGCGAGCGCACTGGCGATCCCGGCCGCACCGACCAGGTGGCCGATCATCGACTTCGGCGAGCTGATCGCCACCTTGTAGGCGTGGTCGCCGTAGGCGGTCTTGATCGCGCGCGTCTCGGTCACGTCGTTGAGCGGCGTGGCAGTGCCGTGGGCGACGATGTAGTCGACCTCGTCGGGCGCCACCCCGCTGTTCCGCAGCGCGTTGGTCATCGAGCGTGCCTGTCCTCGCCCGGTCGGCTCCGGGGCGCTGATGTGGAACGCATCGGCAGTCAGCGCACCGCCCAACACCTCCGCGATCGGGGTCGCGCCGCGCTCCCGGGCGTGTGCCAGGGATTCGACGACGACGATGCCCGCTCCCTCACCGAGCACGAATCCGTCGCGGGTGAGGTCGAACGGGCGAGACGCCGACTCGGGCTCGTCGTTGCGCTTCGAGAGCGCCGTCATGTTGGCCAGCGCGGCGACGCCCATCGGCCAGATCGGCGCCTCGGTGCCGCCCGTGACGACGACGTCGCACTCCCCGTCGCGGATCAGCCGCAACGCATCGTGGAATGCGATGACCGAGGTGGCGCAGGCGGCGACCTGGGTGATCACCGGCCCGGTCAGGCCCCACTCCATCGACAGCAACGCCGCCGCCATCGAGCCTGACAACGCCGGCACGGCGAACGGCGACACGAACCGCGGCCCTTTCTGGTCGTGGACGTGGGTGCCGTCGATGATCTGCTCGATCCCGCCGCCGCCGGTGTTGACGACGACGCCGACGCGGTCGCGTTGCTCGGGCGTCATCGCGGCGAAGTCGATACCGGAGTCGGCGACCGCCTCCTTGCCGGCGCCCATCGCCAGATGGATGAAGCGGCTCATCCGGCGGGCCATCTTCGGGTCCATGACCTTGGTCGGATCGAAGTCAAGGACCTCGGCGGCGATGCGCACTTCGTGGTTCGAGGCGTCGAAGCTCTGGATCGTCCTGGTACCCGTCACGCCTGCCTGGAGGTTCGTCCAGTACGTCGGGAAGTCGTTGCCGATCGGCATGACGGCGCCGAGACCGGTCACGACCGCTCGACGCGCAGGATCTCGCTCAGGCATCGTCTCGGATTGTAGGGTGGCGGAAGGGGACGACGGTCAATCCCCGTCGTAGCGCTTGAAGATGACGGCGCCGTTGTGCCCGCCGAGCCCGATGTTGTTCGAGAGGGCGTAGCGGATCTCCATCGGGACGGTCTCGGCCGGTACCCACAGGTCGCAGTCCGGGTCGTAGTCGCGGTAGTTCAGGGTCCCCGGCGCGCACTGCTCGGCGACCGACATGACCGTGGCGAACGCCTCAAAGGCCCCGGCAGCGCCCATCATGTGACCGGTCATCGACTTGGTCGCGCTGATCGCGATCGACTTCGCGTCGCGTGACGCACGCGATCCGAAGGTCGTCCAGATCGCCTCGGCCTCGCGCTTGTCGCCGAGCGGCGTCGACGTCCCGTGCGGGTTGATGAGGTCGACCTCATCGGCCGGGACCCCGCGCCGGTCGAGTGCCATCTGCATGGCCCGCGACGAGCCGACGCCGGCGTCGATGGGCTGGACCATGTCCCAGCCATCGGCCGCCGACCCGTAGCCGACGACCTCGGCATAGATCTTCGCGCCGCGTGCCTTCGCGACCTCGAGGTCCTCGAGGAACAGGGAGCCGGCCCCCTCACCGAGGACGAACCCGTCGCGTGTGGCATCGAACGGCCTGGAGACGGTCTGCGGCTCCTCGCCGGGTCGCGGCAAGCCCATGCCGCGCATGTTGGAGAAGCCGGCATGGGCGACCTCGAGCAGGGGCGCCTCGGTCGATCCGCTGATCACCGCGATGCAGTCGCCACGACGGATCGCCTCGGCGGCCTCACCGACGTTGTGCGTGCCCGTCGCGCACGCCGAGACCATGCACACGTTGTGCCCGATCGCCCCGGTCTCGATGGCGATCATCCCCGAACAGCTGTCGACGAGCGCGTTGGCGATGAACGTCGGGGCGACGGTCCGTGGCCCCTTCTCATGGAGTGTCGCGTAGTTGTCGATCATGAGTTGCTGCCCGCCGGCGCCGGACCCGAACACGACACCGACCTCGGTCCGGTTCTCATCGGTCAGCCCGAACCCGGAATCGGCCAGTGCCTGCTTGGCCGCGGCGACGCCGAAGTGGAGGCTGGATTCGCTGCGACGGGCGGCCTTGGGGTCCATCCACTCCTTGGCATCGAAGTCCTGGACCTCGCCGGCGACCTTGGCCTCGTACGGGGACGTGTCGAAATAGGTGATCGGCCGGAGACCCGAGTTGCCATCGACGAGGTTCGACCAGGCGGTCGCCTTGTCGTTGCCGACGGGGCTGATGACTCCGAGTCCGGTGACGACGACGCGCCGGTCGTAGTCGGGTCGACGCATGTGGGCTTTCCCTCCAGGAGTGTGCGATCAGGCCGTGACGGCGGTGAGATCGAGCAGGCGTTCGTGGGTTTCTGGATCGTCGGCGGGGACGAGCTCGGCGTCTGGGGCGATGCGCTTGATGAGGCCGGTGAGGACCTTGCCGGGACCGACCTCGACGAAGGTCGTGACGCCTGCTGTGGTCATCCGCTCGACGGCCTCGACCCAGTCGACGCCGGCCGTGAGGTGCTCGACGAGCTCGGTCCGCGCACCATCGGCTGTGGAGATCGGTCGACCGTCCGCGTTGGCGAGCAAGGTCGTCGATGGATCGTGGAACTCGATGGTGGTCAGCGTCTCGCGCATCCCATCGGCGGCCTCGGCCATCAGCGGAGAGTGGGCGGCGACGCTGACCGGCAGCACGATCGAACGCTTGGCGCCGAGTCCCTTGGCGATCTCGGCCCCCGCCTCGATCGCCGCGCGCTCGCCTGAAACGACGACCTGGCCCGGCGCATTGCGGTTCGCGATGACGAATGTCCCGTGCGTCGCGGCTTCGCCGAGTAGGTCAGGCAGCTTCGCCTCCTCCAACCCGATGATCGCGGCCATCGCGCCGTCCCGACCCTGGCCCGAAGCCTGCATCAGCTCACCTCGCCGGCGGACGAGCCGGATGCCATCCTCCAGCGACAGGACGCCGCTCGCGACGAACGCTGAGTACTGGCCCATCGAGTGGCCGGCGGCGAAGGCCGGCGGCGGCGGCCCGAGGCCGGCGGCGACCCACCGCTCGCGCATCGCCTCGACGATCGCGATCGAGGCGGCCAGCAGGGCCGGTTGCGCGTTCTCGGTACGGTCGAGGCGCTCGGACGGGCCATCCCAGGCAAGCTGACGCAGCGGCTCGCCGAGCGCTGCATCGGCGACCGACCAGACCGCCTCGGCGGCGGGCGATGACGTAGCGAGGTCCCGGCCCATGCCCACCGATTGCGAGCCCTGGCCGGGGAAGACGAAAGCGAACGGGGACATCGCCGGAAAGCCTACGGGTCGGGCTTGCCGCTCATATGGATTCGCGTGCATGCTTGCATGGATGGCAGACAGCCGCGTCGCACGCATGACGACCCGACCCGCGCCGCGCCGGACGATCGCGCGGCGCTTCGAGGCCGATCTCTCGGCAACGGTCCTCGCTGCGGGGACCAGGCTGCCGAACGTCCGCCAGATCAGCGAGCGGGTCGCCATGGGCCGCGCCCTCTGGCGCGAGCTGGTCATCGGGTTCGCGAGCCAATTGGGCGAGCTGCGCCTCGGCTTCACCCAGCTCGCCGCCCTGTACGTCCTGGCCGACGGCAGCACGCTGACCATCGGCGAGCTGGCGGAGTCGATCAATCGGTCGCCGTCGGCGACGAGCCGGCTGATCGACGGTCTGGTCAAGCGCCGGCTGGTCGAGCGTCAGGCTGAGGAGGAGGATCGCCGCCAGAAGGTGTTGCGGCTGACCCCGCGCGGTCACGCGATCCTGCGCGTGGTCGACCGAGCGCGCGCGGAACAGTTCCTGAGCGCGGTGCGCCCGCTCCCGACAGCCGAGCGGTCGATCGTGGCGATGGGTGTCGCTGCGCTCGCGACCCACGCGATCTCGCGTCGCGGTCGTCTCATCCGCGCGCGACGCGAACCGGGGACGTGAGGGCGCTCCCCCGACTGTAGGCTACGGCCAGGAGGTCACCCGACATGTTCCGATACGGTCAGCAGTCCGGCGCGCTCTTCCAGGTCGAGCATCAGCACGGCGATGGCACGTGGGCATCGCTGCAGCCCGAGACCTCACGGGAGCCCCACGACGCGGCCGACATCGATCCTGAGAAGGAGTGGGGCCGCGGTCACGTCTACGTCTGCACCTCGTGCCAGGAACGCGTTCGCATCACGATGCCGGAGGGGGAGCCGGCGGCCGGCTGAGGGCCGGCTAGGCGCAGAACCGCCGGACGACGTCGTAGAGCACCGGTAGGCCGAACCGGAGCGCGTCGAGCGAGATCCGTTCGTCGACGCCGTGGAACCGTTCGAGGAAGCGCTCCTCGGGCTCGAGGCGGAACGGTGAGAAGCCATAGGTCGGCGTGCCGACCATCGACGTGGCCTTGGCGTCGGTCGCGAACGGGGCCATGACGGGCAGCGGGATGCCCTCAGGGTCGTGGTCGCGAAGGGTGGCCACGAGCGTGTCCCACAGCGGCCCTTCGGCCTGCGCCTCCACCGGCTCGCCCCACGCCAGCCGCTCGATCCGGCAGGACGGCAGCCATTCCGGCCCGATCCGTCGCTCGACCTCCTCGCGGATATCGGCCTCGGTCGTGCCGGGCAGGATGCGGCAGTCGACCTCGATCACGGCGTCGCCGGGGATGACGTTGTATTTGACACCTGCCTGCATGACGTTCGGGCTGAGCGTCTCGCGGATGAGCGCACGCAGTGCCCGGGCGTACATCGGGTCGCACAGCGCGTCGATGGCGCGATCGGTCGCCTCCGGGTCGAGCTCGCCGCCGCCGATCTGGCGCAGCACGGCCGCGGCTTCGCCGGGGAGCACATCGGCCGCAGCATCGAGGAACCTGGTCATCACCGGCGTCATCCGGACGGGGCCCGGCGCCGCCAGCCGGTCGATGATCCCGGCCGCGATGACCGCAGCGTTGTCGCTGCGTGGCATCGAGCCGTGGCCCCAGGTGCCCGTGACGTGGATCCGGTACGGGACGAATCCCTTCTCGGCGACCTGGATCGGATAGAGCCGCCGGCCGGCCACGGTGACCGACACGCCACCACATTCGTTGACGGCGCCCGCGGCCTGCAGCCACGCAGGCCGGTGCGCGGCGAACCAGCGGGCCCCGTCAGTGGAGCCGGCTTCCTCGTCGGCGGCACAGGTGAACAGCACGTCGCGGCGGAGACCTGGGATCGGGTCGCTCGCCGGGTCTCGGCCGGCAGCGCGCGCCTCGGCGACAAGCCGCTCGATGACCCCGAGCTCGAGCGCGATCATCCCCTTCATGTCGACGGCACCGCGGCCGTACACATAGCCGTCGGCCAGGTCGGCGGCGAACGGGTCGTGGGACCAGCGATCGGGCGGGGCGGGGACGACGTCGAGGTGCGACAGCAGCAGGAACGGTGCACCGCCCGTGCCGTCGCCCCGGAGCCGCGCGTGGACCGAGCCACGGCCCGCCACCGGCTCGACGACCTCGGCGTCGAGACCAAGCGCGCGGAGCCGTCCTTCGAGATAGCGCGCCGCACGGGTCTCCTGATCCGGCGCGCCAGGGTCGGGTGGGTTGATCGACGGGATTCGGATCAGGTCGCGCAGCGTGTCGAGGGCGGACGCGTGGGCCGACGCCCACGCGGCGGCCGGGATCGCTGCGGACGGGGTGCTGGTCGCGCCGGCGGTCACCGGCCACCCAGTGGGCCGAGTAAGGCGACGACGGTGCCGACCACGAAACCGGAGGCGACGATGGCCACGACCATGAGCACGAGTAGTCGACCGAGCCGTCGCTCCTCGGCCCGGCCGGCCGCGGGGTCCGGGTCGTGCCCGCCCGCGATGTAGGGCGCATCGAGCCCCTTGGCGCGCGCGCGCTCGGCGCGCGGCGAGTCGTAGGCGTCGGGATCGGGGGGCAGCGGGGCGCCGGGGCTCTGTGCGGTCACGACCCCATGATGCGCGCTCATCCGATGGCCTGCCGCAGGGGCGCAGCGACCGCATCTGCGACCGCGTCGACGCCGTCCGGTCCCTGTCGCGGGCGGAGGTTGAGGATGACGTGGGTGGCGCCGCGCCGGACGGCATCCCGCCCCTCGGCGAGGGCCTTCGCGCGGTCCTCGGTGGTCGATCCTGTCGACACCTGCGCCCCGAATTCGAAGGTCTCCGGATCGCGGCCGATCGCCTCCAACCCGCCGATCAGCGCGTCGCGCCCACGACTGAGATCGTCCAGGTTCGTGGACCGCCCCGAGCGGATGTCGACCGCGGGCATGACCCACCCGTCCGCCTGTGCCGCCGCGAGGGCGATACCGCGTGGCCCGCCGACACCGAGCCACAGCTTCGGCCCGCCCGGCGTGCGTGGCGGCGGCTCGTTGGTCGCCTCGGTCAGGGGGTAGAACGGGTCGGATCGGGTGACGCCGGGCGGTGCCGCGGCCGCCGAGGACCACAGGGCCCGGAGCACATGGACCGCCGATTCGAACCGGTCGAAGCGCTCCCGCATCGGGGGCAGCGGGATACCGAACGACTCGTGCTCGCCGACGTGCCATCCGGCACCGAGCCCGACGATGAACCTGCCGTTCGTGGCGTGGTCGAGGACGGTGGCCGCCTTGGCGATGATCGCGGGATGGCGGAAGGTCGCCGACAGCACGGCATGGCCGACCCATCGACCGGGCACGTGGTGCACGAGCGTCGCCATCGCCGTCAGTGCCTCGAGGCTCGCACCGTGCTGGTCGCGCGCGATGTCGGTCAGGTGGTCGTTCATCCAGGCGGACTCGAAGACATCGTGGGTCCCGATCCGGGCCCACATCGCGACGAGCGTCTCCCAGTCGACCTCCTGCGGCGACGTCTTGATCCCGATCGGGATATGGCGGCTCATCGAGCGGCGCGCGACCCTGCCAGGTTCGTCAGCATCCGCGCCCCCGTCGTCACTGCTCCGCTCGACGCGGAGCCGACGAGGGCGGCGTACTTCGCCAGCACGCCGGTCGTGTAGTTCGGCGCGGGGGGCGTCCATGCCGCGAACCGCCGCGCGATCTCATCCTCCGGCACCATCAGGTCGAGCGCCTTTCGATCGACGTCGATGACGATCTCGTCGCCCTCTTCGACGATCGCGATCGGCCCACCGAGCGCGGCCTCGGGCGCGATGTGGCCGAGCATCAGCCCGTGCGTGCCGCCCGAGAACCGGCCATCGGTGATCAACGCGACGACGTCCCCGAGGCCCTCGCCGACGAGTGCGGCAGTGACGCTCAGCATCTCCTGCATGCCGGGTCCGCCGACCGGGCCCTCGTAGCGGATGACGACCACGTCGCCGGCCACGATCCGGCGTTCCCTGACGGCCTCGAAGCAATCGGCCTCGGAGTCGAATACGCGAGCCGGACCGCGGTGGAGACGGCGCTCGTGCCCGGCCAGCTTCACCACGCAGCCCTCCGGGGCGAGGGTCCCACGCAGGATGGCAAGACCACCGGTCGGCTTGATCGGCGTCTCGAGCGGCACGACTACTTGCTGGCCCTCGCTCTCAGCCGTGTCAGCCGCGACCTGCTCGAGCGTCCGGCCGTCGACGGTCGGGGCGCTGCCGTGGAGCAGGCCGGGGCGCTTCAGCAACTCACGCATGACCAGGCCGACACCGCCGGCTTCGTACATGTCGGTCGCCGTGTAGCGGCCGCCCGGCTGCATGTCCGCGACGAGCGGGGTCCGATCGGCGACCGACCCGAACTCGTCGATATCCAGCGCGATCGCATATTCATGGGCGATCGCCAGGAGGTGGAGCACGCCGTTGGTCGACCCGCCGGTGGCGGCGATGCTGGCGATGCCGTTCTCGAGGGCCTCGCGGGTGACGATCGCCGACGGCCGCACGTCGCGCCGAACGAGGTCCATCACCAGCTCGCCGCTCTGCCGGGCCGCGTCGTCCTTGGCGGGGTCCTCGGCGGGGATGCCGTTCAGCCCAGCCGGCGAGAGCCCGATGAACTCCATGACGGTCGACATGGTGTTGGCGGTGAACTGCCCGCCGCAGGCGCCGGCGCCTGGGCAGGCCACGTTCTCGATCTCGTACAGCTCGTCGAGGCTGATCTTCCCGGCGCGGTACGCGCCGATCGCCTCGAACACCTTGACGACGGTCGCGTCCCGCCGGCCCTTGTAGACGCCCGGATAGATCGTGCCGTTGTAGAGGACCAAGCCCGGCACGTCCAGGCGACCGAGGGCCATCGCCGCGGCGGGGATCGTTTTGTCGCAGCCGACCAGGCAGACCACGCCGTCGAGCAGGTGGCCGCGGACGACCAGTTCGATCGAGTCGGCGATGACCTCGCGGCTGATCAGCGATGCTTTCATCCCCTCGGTACCCATCGAGACACCGTCGCTCACGGATACCGTGTTGAACTCCATCGGCGTGCCGCCGGCGGCGCGGATGCCGGCCTTGACGTGCTCGGCGAGGCGCCGTTGGTTGTAGTTGCAGGGCATGGTCTCGATCCAGGTCGTGGCCACGCCGACGAGCGGCTTTGCGAGGTCCTCGTCCGTGAAGCCGATCGCCTTGAGCATCGCCCGTGCCCCGGCCCGGTCGGGCCCGTCGGTCAGGGCGGTGGAATGGCGCTTGGCCGGGTCGGTCGGACGGTCGTAGGGGTGCGACGAGGCAGCAGTGACGGCGTCGGCCATGGCGTGCAGTGTAGGGCGGCATCCAGCGCACGCGCCTGACGCGGTGGGTCAGCCGGCCCGCCGAGCGTCATCGGCCAGGTGGTCGGTGGCGGTCGCCTCCGCAGCCTGGCGGGACTGGGCGTGACCCGTCACGGCCTCGAGGAAGGGGTCGCGGCCCAGGCTGAACGCGGCGACTTGGCTCGCCGCGCGAACCGTGGCCGTGCGCGGTACGTCGTTGAGCAGCGCGATCTCGCCGAATCCGACACCAGGACCGTATCGCCCGATGACCGAACCGCCCTGCTCGACATCGACCTCACCCTCATCGAGCAGGAAGTAGTCGTCGCCCCGAGCGCCTTCCTCGATGAGCGCTTCACCGGGCTGGTAGCGCACGGGGACCATAGAGCCAGCCAGGTACTCCACGGTGGCCAGCGAAAGTGGGCCGAACAGGGGCTGCTGACGGAGCAGTTCCACTCGCCGGATAGCCGCTGGACCGCCCTCGTCGAGTCGCCGGACGATGGGCCAGATCGCGATCGCGGCGATGGGCAGGATGAGTCCGGTGACCATGAGCGCACCGCGGGTCCCGAGCGCCTCGGCAAGGATCGGTGCGATGGCGGCACCGATCGCGGGCCCGAGGTTCGCGGCGCCGTCGATCAGACCCAACAGGGAAACCCGCGCGGCGTTCGGTGCGGTCCGTTGGGCGAGCGTGAACCCCGAGACGTCGAGCACCGCGTTGGCGGCCCCGACCGCCGCCATCGCCAGGATCGCGACCACCACACTCGGGAAGATCCCCATCACCGCGATCGGTGCCCCCCAGCCTGCCAGCGCGACGGCGAACGCCGGACCCATCCGCGCCCTGCCAGCCAAGCTGATCGCCAGGACGGCCCCCACCAGTCCCCCAAGACCCATCGCAGCGTTGAGCGTCCCGACTCCGGGCTCGCCCATGCCGAGCAGCTCGATCGCGGCAAGGACGACCAGGACGGTCAACAGCCCGCGGACGAGGCACTGCAGCGTCAGGCTGACGATGACCAGCCTCGGACCGGGCAGCGACGAGGCCGCGCGGAAACCGGCCGTCAGGTCACCGATCACGTCCGCTACGCTCGATCGAGTACGGCGCTGGCCCACCGCTGGGACGGTCAGAGTCGCGATCGACAGGACACCGACCGCATAGACGACGGCGACGGCGAGCATCACCGCCGCCGGACCCAACGCCACGAGAAGCACTCCCGCCGCAGCCGGCCCGACGAAGGTGCCGAGGGCCTCGGCCCCGCTCGACGTGACGTTGGCGCCGATCAGCTGGGCGGGCGTTCGGGAAACGGCCGGACACAGACCCATGTGGACCGGTCGGGTGAACGCGCCGACGCCGGCCTCGATCGCAACGACGAGCGTCAGGAGCTCGATGGCCCCGCCGGTGGCGATGACCGCGGCCGCGGCCAGCACCGCGACCGTCCTTGTCGCGTTGGTCGCACGCAGCACGGCCTCGGGTCGCCAGCGGGCGGTCGGCAGTCCGGCCAGGGGCGCGATCAGGCCAGGGGTCAGGTAGCGGGCCACGCTCAAGGCGGCGACCCAGGCCGCGCCGCCACGGTCGTAGGCCACGACGAGGTTGGTCACGAGGAATGCCCATTTCCCGGTGTTGACCGCGAACCAGGCGAACACCAATCGACGGAGCGGGGCGTCGGCGAAAGTGACGCGCAGCGCCTGGATGGCTGGACCGGCGGAGGTCGCGAGGCGCGAGGCCATAGGTCAGCGAGGATACGGCGGCCCGGGGACCAGCTTTCGGCCGTACCTTTCAGCGCGTATGCTGCCCCGACGAGTGACGGATTGGCGTGGAGGTCCGGAGAGCGATGGATCAGAAGGCCGCGATGCTGTCCAAGGTGCCGCTCTTCGTGGGTTGCGGGCCGCGCGACCTGGGCGAGGTCGGCCGGCTGGCCGACGAGGTGACGGTCCGCCAGGGCAAGGTGCTCGCCAAGGAGGGCGCGCCGGGACACGAGTTCTTCGTGATCCTCGAGGGCAGCGTCGACATCAGCAAGGGGGACAAGAAGCTGGCCACCCTGGGTCCGGGCGATTTCTTCGGCGAGCTTGCGATGCTCGGTCGGGTCCCGCGCACGGCCACGGCCACGGCCACCACGCCCGCGCGACTCCTCGTCGTCGGTCATCGGGAGTTCACGTCACTCCTCGCGAGCCAGCCGGCCATCCGGGACAAGGTGCTGCGCGCGGTCGCGCATCGGATCGCGGAACTGGCTCCCGATCCGACGAACTAGATCAGCGCAGACACCGGCCGGTGTCGACGGCGCCCGTTCGCCCGAGTGCCGGCGTGATCCGCACCGCGACCGACGTGGGGCTCAGGGCGTAGCCGACGTCCTGATCGGTGCGGGCCTCGGCGAAGATCAGGCCGCCGATCGACCCGTCGCGCAATACGAACGGACCGCCGCTGTCGCCGCGCTCGATCTTGGCGCGAAGCTCGAGGATGTCGCGGTCGACGCGGGCACGGCCGTAGATGTCACGCCCGGTCGCCCGGTACGCACCCGTCACGGCCGCCGGGACGATCGTGAGACTGCCGCCGCCCGGGTAGCCGAGCGCGGCCCCCACCGTCCCTCGACTCGGGTCGCTGCTGGCGAACCGGAGTGGCCGTGCGCCGAGGTCGGGTGCGCGGAGGAGCGCCACATCGAGCGTCGGGTCGAACAGGACGACCCGGGCCTCGACCGGATCGCCCGTGACCGTGGCGACGACGACGGCTCCATCCCGCGCCCCAGCGACCACGTGCGCATTGGTGACGACGTAGCCATCCGCCACGGCGACACCGCTCCCCGCGGCGCGATCCCCGCAGACGATCGCCAGGACACGCACCGTGCTCGCCTCGGCGAGCTCGGCGATCTGTCGCGCCGTCGCCTCGGTGGGAGGGTCGACCGGCGGCCGCGGAAGCGGCTCGAAGCCGACGAAGACGTCCGGTAGCCCGGCATCCCCGATCAGCTGACCCAGCTCGCCCACGATCTCGTCTGGCGGCGGCAGGACGGCGTTGAGGGTGCGGATGGCGGTCGATGTCTGGGCGGCCTCGGTGAGCCGTGGCACCGGCCCGATCGCCAGGAGTCCGCCAGCCAGCCACACGACCAGGAGCGCCTGGGCAGCCCCGGTGATGCCGCCTGCGAACCGGTCGGCGGCACCGAGGAAACCCGTGCCGAGCGACCGGGCGGCGGTCCGCCCGATGGTCGAGCCAACGGACTCGCCGATGCCCACCGCCATCAGGAGCCCAGCCAGGACGACATACGGCCGGACGTTGACCGGGATCGCGTCGAGCGGTTCGACGAGATGGGGGAGGGCCAGGATGGCGAGGGCCCCGCCGCCGACCGCGCCAAGCAGGCCTCCCACCTGGGGCAGTGCCCCTGAGCTGAACCCGAGGATGACGGCGAGGACGACCAGGAGGATCGCGACGAGGTCGAGCGGGTTCACCGACCGATCGTCGCACAGGGGTCATGAGAACGCCCCGGGCCGGTGCGGTCCGGGGCGGTTCGATGTGGAAAGCCGTCGACAGCGACCTTCGAGGAGTGGTGTGCTTCCCGGACTGCATGCCGACTTCGAACGGCATGGAGCCGGCGTTTTCGAGCCGCACCTGTGTCTGGCAGGCACGAGACTCTGCGTCTGGGCCCGCTCTACGACGCTTCGGGCCTCATCTGCAGACTGTCAGGCACACACCCGGGCCCCTGTCGTCAGCCGACGGTGACTTCGACCGGAGGCGCCAGCCCACCCGAGTCCTGGATCGTCCATGTGCCGGCGGCAACGTCGGGGATCTCGAACTCGGTGATGTGCTGCTCGGCGATCGCGATGCAGGCGATCTCCTGGGGGCTGTTGCCTTCCCGGAGGGTGATGGTGTACGTGCCCTCACCCTTGTCGACCACGATCGAGTCGAGGATCGTGCACGGCTCGACGCCGCTCGTCCAGATCGCCGTGACGATGATCTTGTTGCCATCGACACGCGCCTCGAGGCCCTCGGCCGGGATCGGGTGGACGTTGATCGCCTGGCCGGGCTTCGGGACGACCGGTTTGGCGCCGATGCCCGGCCCCGGGTCCGTCCCATCGCCGGTGCTGGGCGGAGCGCTGACCGGTGCGTCGGACGGTGGCTGCGTCGGGTTCGCACTGCTCGCCGCCCCGCCACTCGAACAGGCGCCCACGAACAGCGCCATGGTGAGGATCCCGGCGCCGAGGCGGCCGGTCGATCGGATGGTGTTCATGGGCCTCGTGACGGCCCTGGCCGCCATCCGGTTCCGAACGGCGTGGTGACGAGGACGAATGTCGTCGCTCGTCCAGTCGGACGACCGGCGTCCGTCCGTGGCCTGCCCGGCGCGCGCCGCCGATGCTCCAACTCCGAACGCCCTGTCATCACGGAGAACATCGATCATGACCCGACCCTTCCGTCACGCCGCAGCTCGCCCGTTCCGCGTCCTTCGCGCGGCGGTCGAGGCCCATCGCCAGCATGGCCCGACGCCGCATCTTGGTTGCGCCGTGTGCGCCCGCCGGACGATGCTCCGGCCGATCAAGCCGCGCTGGAGCGCACCGACGATCGGCTAGGGCTCAGCCGACCGGCTCGGCCGGGCCCCGTCGGTACTGCAGGAGGTTGCGCGTTCCGCACGCTCGACAGATCGCGGACGAGCGAGCCACCCAGCCGACGCTCCTGAACCGCGTCCGGCAGAAACCGCACGTCAGGTCCCATCGCGCGAGCCGGACGGCCCAGAGGAGCGTCGACCATCGGTCGACGAGCACGGGATTGATCGCGTCCACCGTCAGCCGGCTCATCGGATCGTTGGGTCAGCTCGCGGTCCGTGTCTCGATGCGGGGCGGGTGCGACGCCTCCCAGGTGCTGATGTCCGCCTCCTTCGACAGGATGTAGCCGAGCTCGTCGGTGCCCGCGAGGAGCATCCGCTTGGCGAACGGGTCGATCTCGAAGTCGACGGTCGACCCGTCCGGTAGCAGCACGCCTTCCTCGGCCAGATCGACGGTCAGCTGAGCGTCGGGATCGCGGTCGATGAGCTCTCGCAGGCGGCCGTGGACGTCGGGCGGGACGACGATCGGCAGCAGCCCGTTCTTGAGGCTGTTGCTCCGGAAGATGTCCGCGAAGCCCGTCGACAGGATGGCGCGGACGCCCCACGCCGTCAGCGCCCACGGGGCGTGCTCGCGTGACGACCCGGACCCGAAGTTGTCGCCTACCAGCAGGATCCGTCGGTCTGCCATCCCGGGCCGATCCAGGATGAACGGTGGGTCCTTCAGCGAGCCGTCCTCCTCGAACCGCCAGTCACGGAAGAGGGCGTCGGCGAGTCCGGCCTTGTCGGTCACCTTGAGGTAGCGGGCCGGCACGATCTGGTCGGTGTCGACGTTCTCCGCGTCGATCGGGACGACCTTGCTCGTGAACATCCTGAACGGCTCGGCCACGTTCAGCGGCCCCCCACCGCGGCGAGCAGCTCGATGCCGGGAAGGGTCCGCGGATCCGTGACCACGCCGTTGATCGCCGATGCGGCCGCGGTCAGCGGCGAGGCCAGCAACGTCCGACCGCCCTTGCCCTGCCGGCCCTCGAAGTTGCGGTTCGACGTGCTGACCGCGTACTGGCCGGGGGTGAGCTGGTCGCCGTTCATCGCGATGCACATGGAACAGCCCGACTCGCGCCAATCGGCCCCCGCTGCCTTGAACACCTCGGCTAGCCCCTCCCGTTCCGCCTCGCGCTTCACCTCGTCGCTGCCGGGCGTGACCATCAGCCGGACGCCGTCGGCCACTCGCCGGTCCTTGAGCGCGGCGGCGGCGAGCCGCAGATCGCTGATACGTCCGTTCGTGCACGACCCGACGAACACCACGTCGACCTTCTGGCCGAGGATGGGCTGGCCAGGCTGGAGATCCATGTAGGCGAGCGCGTGCTCGAGGGCGCGCCGCTGTGCGGGATCGCGCTCCTCGTCCGGCGATGGCACGCGCGACGTGATGGGGATGCCCATGCCCGGGTTGGTGCCGTAGGTGATCATCGGTTCGAGGGCGTCCGCGTCGATCGTGATCGAACGGTCGAACGACGCGCCGTCATCGGTCGGCAGGCGCCGCCAGCGCTCGACCGCGGCGTCCCAATCGGCCCCGTGTGGGGCGTGCGGCCGGCCATGGACGTAGTCGAAGGTCGTGTCGTCCGGCGCGATCAAGCCGGCCCGCGCCCCACCCTCGATGCTCATGTTGCAGACCGTCATGCGCTGCTCCATCGTCAGCGCCCTGATCGCATCGCCACGGTATTCGAAGACGTGGCCGGTGCCGCCGCCGACGCCGATCCGGGCGATGAGCGCGAGGATGATGTCCTTGGCCGAGACGCCGGGCGCCAGCCGCCCGTCGACTCGCACCTCGTAGGTCTTCGGGCGGCGCTGCAGCAATGTCTGCGTCGCCAGCACCATCTCGACCTCGCTAGTGCCGATCCCGAACGCGAGCGCCCCGAACGCGCCGTGGGTCGAGGTGTGCGAATCGCCGCACACGATCGTCATGCCGGGCTGGGTGAGGCCCAGCTGCGGGCCGATGACGTGGACGATGCCCTGGGACGGTGAGCCGATGCCGTGGAGCGGGATCCCGAAGTCGGCGCAATTGCGCTCGAGCTGGCTGATCTGGGCAGCCGCCTGCAGATCGAGCATCGGCAGATCCCGTGGTGTGGTCGGGATGGAATGGTCGGCGGTCGCCACCGTCTGCCCGGGTCGGCGGACCGCGAGACCCCGCTCGCGCAAGCCGGTGAACGCCTGTGGGGATGTGACCTCGTGGATGAGGTGGAGATCCACGGCCAGCACGGCCGGAGCCCCGGGATCCTCGGCGACGACGTGGTCTGCCCAGATCTTGTCGACGATCGTTCGCGGGGAGGTCATCTGCGCGGGGGTCTCCGGTGGCTGGTCGTGCGGCGGCCGCCTTGCGGCCGGATAGGGTAGCAGAGCGACCGGAGGTCCTATCCCGAGCGGTACCACGGTGCGCATAGTCGACAGCGCGTGGCGGGCGTATAACGACGCCACCCGGCACTGCGCCACGTTCCCGCCGGACCTCGCCCGATCCGGAGGCCACGACATCCAGACCAGCGGTCCGATCCCCGACGCCCGCGATCCCGACGCCGCCATCTTCGATGGGTCGACCGACCTGCGTGTCGTGCGACTGCGCCTGTTCCTCGCGCTGATCACGATGTTTGCGATCCCCGTGGCGCTGGCCATCCCGGTCATCTATGCGCTGACCGTCGGCGACGGCGCCTCGATCCTCCTGCCGACCGCCGCCATCGCAGCGATCTCGTTAGGGCTCGGCGCGCTCACCGTCTGGCTCGCCAAGCGCATCCTCGAGCCGGCCGAACGGCTCGATCGGGCGCGGGTGGTGCTGGAGGACGCCTACACCAGGGCGCGAGCTGAATCGCTGCGCGACGCGCTCACAGGACTCGGCAACCATCGGGCATTCCAGGAGGAGCTCGACCGCCAGTGGGTCGGCTCCACGCGGTACAACAGCCGTCTCGCGCTGGCCATCCTCGATCTCGACGATTTCGGCAAGGTCAACGAGGCCGACGGCCATGCCGGCGGCGACCGCGTGCTCGTGGGGATCGCCGGATTGCTCACAGCAGCCATGCGTCGCAGCGATCAGGTGTTCCGGATCGGTGGCGACGAGTTCGCCATCCTCATGCCGGGCGTCGATGGGGACGGCGCATATCTGGCGCTGCGCCGCGTCCTCGCCACGGCGCTGGAGCGCGGCGTGGATGGCGGGCGTCGCCGGGAAGGGGCGGCAGTCCAGCCGTGGTCGTTCACGGCCGGTATCGCCGCGGTCCCCGGGTCCGCTCCTGATCGAGCCACGCTGTACCGCGAGGCCGACGCGGCCCTGGCCTACGGGAAGAAGCACGGACGAACGTGCGTCGCGATCTTCGAGCCGGACCGCCACGGCTCGCCGGGCGTGGAACGGTCGGTCGCGGGTCGGGCGGCGCTGGTGGCTCGGGTCGCGGCGACCGGCGCGTTGAGCACCGTGTTCCAGCCGATCTTCGATCTGCGGTCGGGGCGCCCGCGCGGCTTCGAGGCCCTCAGCCGGCCGATGCCCGGGTCGGGCTTCGCGAATGCGACCGAGCTGTTCACCGCTGCCGAGGCGTTCGGCCGAACGGTCGAGCTCGATCTCGCCAGTCTCGCCACATCGATCGCCGCGTTCGCGCGGCTGGCCCTGCCGGGCAGCCTGGCGCTCAACATCTCGCCGCGCTCGCTCGAGTCGGACCAGTTCAGTGTCCACGGCCTTGTCCAGCTCCTGGTCCGCAACGGTGTGGACCCCGCGCGGATCGTTCTGGAGCTGACGGAGCGGGAGGCTGTCGAGGACATGGAGCGGCTCAGCCGCGCCGTCGAAGCATGCCGGGCGGCAGGGATGCGCATCGCCGCCGACGACGTCGGCGCCGGCAACGCCGGTCTTCGGCTGCTCTCGCAGCTGCGCTTCGATATCGTCAAGATCGACCTCTCGCTGGTGCAGGGGGGCGTCGTCCGGGCGACGTCGCAGGAGGTCATCCAGACGCTCAAGGACCTGGCCGACCGGTGGAACGCCCTCGTCATCGCGGAGGGCATCGAGACCGTCGAGCAGCTTGAGTTCGTCCGCTCGCTGGGTATCCGCGCCGGTCAGGGTTATCTGCTCGGCGTGCCACTGGAGCGTCCGTCGACCGAGACGGTCGACCTCGACGAGCTGGTCAGTGGGGGATCGCGCTTCACGGCGGGTCTCCGGTCGACGGGATTCGGCGCCGGGGCCGGCTGACGCGAGGCGCCTCCGAGCAGCGCTCCGCGCTGGCTTCGAACGCGGTTCGAACGCGGTTCGAGCGCAGTCGCCACGTGGCTGGCATGCCTAGGACCATCGGGGGAACGTTGACGACCGGTCCATCCCTGCTAGACTTTCG
>DATAFZ010000042.1:0-37449 GCA_036257225.1 Candidatus Limnocylindrales bacterium
GAGCGCCCGGAGCGCCCGGACGGTCGAGGCTCGCTCCTCGCCGAACCGAGCAGCGACACCCTCGATGTCGAGGTCGGGTTCGCCCGGCCATGGTCCGGGCTCGGCCCACGTCCAGTGCGGTTCGGCGGCGGTCTCGAGGTCCCGGAGTCGACCCTGATGGACATCGATCTCGACGGCGACGAGGTGGCGGACGATCTGCTCCGGCGTCCATTCGCCCGGTGGGACAGCGCCGGCCGTCTCCGCCCTGGCGGCGGCCGCAAGCCGATCCGGAAAGCCCGCGAGTGCGTCGAGCAGTGATGCCCGCGACGTGGCGTCGCTCGTCGAGCCGCGGGCCAGCGTCTCGAGCTTGGCGACTCGCCAGCGCTCGGTCACTTCCACGGCGTTGAACAGATAGAGGTGGAAGCCGCTGACCTTCGCATCGGCGTCGGCGATGGTCGGGGCGATCCCCTCCAGCAGCGCGTCAGGCCGGTAGAACCCGCCGGAGCGGACAAGCCGTGCCACGAACCGGACGTTCTTGGCCAGGAATCGATGCGTGTCGGCCACCCCGATCCGTGCCGCCAGCGCGAGCAGCTTCTGCGGCTCGGCGACACCCGGCACCCCGACGTGGACCGGCAGCGTCAGCCCTTCCGCCCGGCGCGCGGCGATCCACGTGGCGATCGCCCCCGGGTCGAAGCACAGCTGGGTCGTCATGTACTGCGCGAACTCGGCCTTCGCTCGGAGTGCATCGAGGAGGGGGCCGTCCGCGATGAACGCGTGACCCTGCGGGTAGGCGGGAATGCCGACATGGTTGAATGGATGACCGATCTCGGCCAACTCGCGCAATAGCGCGAGCCCATCGACATAGGCGCCCGGCTCCTTCTCGTCGCCGCCGACCACGAATGCCCGATCGATGCCGGCGTCATCGAGGGCCGCCACCAACGTTGTCAGGTGCGCACGATCGCGGACCATCCGCGCCGAGATGTGGGGGACGACCGTGAACCCGGCAAGGCGCAACCGGGCGGCGAGCTCCACGGTCGCTTCGAGCCCCTTGGTCGGCGACGCGGTCACGGACACGGTGGACCCGGCAGGGAGATACGCAGCCTGGTCCATCGCGTTCTTGAGTGGGATCAGTTCGAACGTCGGCGACCGCAGCAGGTCCCCCAGGGCCGTGCGGGCGTTCGGCGTCAGCCGGGCGTGACGGCGGAACAGCACCGCTCAGACCTCGGAGTCGGGCATCGACGCCTTACGGCGGATCATGAACTCCAGCAGGGCCTCATCGGTCGCCTGGTCCAGCGGCGGCGCCTCGTATTCGGCGAGCATCCGCTTCCAGATGGCGTTCGCGCGCTGGGCGGCATCCAGTCCGCCGTCCTCGCTCCACTGCTCGAAGGAATTGTTGTCGGCCACCTCGGAGCGATAGAACGCGGTCTCGAAGTTGGCCAGCGTGTGCGCCGTGCCGAGGAAGTGCTGGCCGGGACCGTTGGCCCGGATGGCATCGAGCGCCTGGCCGTTCTCGGACAGGTCGACGCCCTTCACGAACACCGCCATCATCCCGCACTGGTCGGCGTCGAGGATGAACTTCTCATAGCCGACCGACAGGCCGCCCTCCAGCCAGCCCGCGGCGTGCAACACGAAGTTGACGCCGCCGAGGACGGTCGGTTGGAGGGTGGCGGCGCTCTCGTAGGCAGCCTGCGCGTCGGGGATCTTGGACGCGCATAGCGAGCCGCCCGATCGGAACGGGACGCCCAGTCGCCGGGCGAGCGCCGCCATGATGTACAGGACGAGCGCCGGCTCCGGGGTACCGAACGTCGGCGCCCCCGACTGCATCGACATCGAGCTCGCGAAGCTGCCGAGCACGACCGGGGCGCCCGGCCGGACCAGCTGCACGAACGTCATGCCGGCGAGCGCCTCGGCGAGCGTCTGCGCGGCAACCCCCGCGGCGGTCACTGGGGCCATCGCCCCGGCCAGGATGAACGGTGTCAGCAGCGTGGCCTGGTTCGCCTCGGCGTACGCCCTTGCCGATCCGAGCATCGTCGCGTCCCAGACCAGCGGCGAGTTCGCGTTGATGAGCGACAGGATGACCGCGTGGTCGTCGAGGTAGTCGGCCCCGAACAGGATCCGCGCCATCTCCACGGTATCGCGCGCCCGCTCCGGCGCCGTCACCGAGCCCATGAACGGCTTGTCCGAGTAGCGCATGTGCGCGTAGACCATGTCGAGGTGGCGCTTGTTGACCGGGATGTCGACCGGCTCGCACACCGTCCCGCCGCTGTGATGGAGGTGCGGCGACAGGTAGGTGAGCTTCACGAGGTTCTGGAAGTCCTCGATCGTGCCGTAGCGCCGGCCGCGGTCGAGGTCCCGTACGAACGGCGAGCCGTAGTTCGGCGCGAACACCGTGTGCATCCCGCCGATCTCGACGTTGTTCGCCTCGTTGCGTGCGTACTGCGTGAACTGGCGAGGCGCTGTCGCCTGGACGATCCGCCGACACATCCCACGCGGGAACCGGACGCGCTCGCCGTCGACGTCGGCACCTGCGTCGCGCAGCAGCCGGAGCGCGTCGGGATCACCGCGGAACTCGACGCCGACCTCCTCGAGGATGGTGTCAGCGTTGCGCTCGATGAGTGAGAGCCCCTCCTCGTCGAGCACTTCGAACGGCGCGAGGGTCCGGGTCAGGAACGGAGTGCGTTCCACGTGTGCGTGCAGCCTGGCGGCGCGACGACCCTCGCGGCCGCCGCTGCGACGCGTGGGGACGTTGTCGGTCATCGCTCCCCTCCCGGAGCGCTCCGCACCACCGCCCGACGACGACGACGGTCACGCCCGTTCGTGGGGCGATCGGCCGTGAGCGGGCGAGGCGGCAGGTCAACGACCCGCTCGAGGTTCGGGCTCGGGGCGGTCCGGTGCGGGATCGCCATCGCTTCCACGAAGTGCTCCTGGAAGCGGGGCTCGACTGCCGTCTCGATCTTCTCGACCCGGCGGACGACGCCTTCGATCTCACGTCGGGCGGCGCTGGACAGCAGCGCGATCAGCGCCCCGGTGCCGGCGGCGTTGCCCGCCGCCCGGACCCGATCGAGGTCGCAGTCGGGCACGAGACCGAGGACCATCGCGTGGAGCGGGTCGATCTGGCTGCCGAACGCGCCGGCCAGCCGAACCTCGTCGACCGTGTCGATCCCAAGCTGATCCATCAGTAGCCGCGCACCGGCGTACAGCGCCGCCTTCGCGAGCTGGATGGCACGCACGTCGTTCTGGGTGATGACGATCCGCGGCCCAGCCTCGATGGGATCGTGCAGCACGTAACTGAACGTCCGCCCGTCCTCAACGACACGCGGTGTTCGGTCGGCCACCGCGCCGTCGATCACACCGTCGGCTGTGACCACGCCGGCCAGGTAGAGCTCGGCGATCACCTCGATGATCCCCGAGCCACAGATGCCTGTGACGCCGGTGCCCTCGTTGGCCAGCGCGTCTGCGAAGTCCGGCGCATCGGACCAGGCATCGACCCCGATCACCCGGAACCGCGGTTCGAGCGTGGCGCGATCGATCCGCACCCGCTCGATCGCGCCGGGCGCAGCTCGCTGCCCGGAGCTGATCTGGGCGCCTTCGAACGCCGGGCCGGTCGGGCTGCTCGCGGCCAGCAGTCGATCGCGGTTGCCGAGCACGATCTCGGCGTTGGTGCCGACGTCGACGACCAGCGTCATCGCCTCGGCCTCGTGCGGCTCCTCGGCCAGGATCACCCCGGCCGTGTCGGCGCCGACGTGGCCGGCGATGCACGGCAGCACGTAGACGCGAGCGCCCGGATGGGCGTAGACGCCGAGCTCGGCCGCCGTCGTCGACACCGCCGTATCCGTCGCCAGGGCGAACGGCGCCGACCCGAGCGGGGTCGGGTCGATGCCCAGCAGCAGGTGATGCATGATCGGGTTCCCCACGATCGCGAGCTCGAGGATCTCGAGCCGCTTGACATCGGTCTTGTTGGCGAGCGCGGCGAGCAACCCGTCGAGCGCCTTGCGGACCGCCGTCGTGAGCTCGACGTCGCCGCCCTCGTGGAGCATCACGTACGAGACCCGGCTCATGAGGTCCTCGCCGAAGCGGATCTGCGGGTTCATCACCCCGGCGCTGGCGAGGATGTCGCCGGTGACCAGGTTCACCAGGTGACCGGCGATCGTGGTGGACCCGACGTCGATGGCGACCCCGAACGCCCGGTCGTGGAAGCCCGGCCAGACCGCGATCACGTCGCGACCGCCATGGACCGCCACCGTGACGCGATAGCCACCGTCGGTCAGGGCCGTCTGCAGCGAGCGGATGACCGAGAGGTCGGCGCGCAGGTCAACCAGGTCCCATTCGCGGCGAAGCGCATCGAACAGCCGGCCGAGGTCGCCGGTCGGCGTTGCGAGATCCGGCGGAACGACATCGACCGTATGGAGGCGCACGACGGGGTCCATCTCGAACGCCCGAGCCGCGAGGTCCTTGCGCACCACCTGGCGGTGGACCTGGCTTTCAGGCGGAACATCGATGACGGCGTCACCGAGCAGGACGGCCGTGCAGGACAGCCGCCGGTCGGCCGCCAGCCCCTGCTCCTCGCGATAGGCCATCTCGAGCTGGCCTGGCTCCGCGATGTGCCCCGGCGACGAGGTGATCCCGTGTTTCGCGAACATCCCGAACGCCGGCGTGACGGTGCATCGACCGCAGATCCCTCGGCTGCCGCACACGGCATCGATGTCGACGCCGAGGGAGCGTGCTGCATCGAGCACGGTCGTGCCCGCCGCCACACGACCGCGTCGACCGGAGGGCGTGAAGATGACCTGCGGGTCGGTGGGAGCGGTCGACGGGGCCATCGGGGCCCGCCGTCAGCGGGAGGCCGGGACGTCGAGCCCCGGAACGTCGACGCCGGGGACGTCGGCCGAGAGCGCCGGGCCGGCGCCGTTCGAGGCGCCGCCTCGACGGCGGTTGACCCGCCGGCCACCGGCCTCGCCGGCTGGCGGCGCCACCCGGAACTGCCTGATCCATCGCGCGGCGTCCTGGTCGTTGCCCATCAACACGTCGCTTGCCATGACTGCGTGGCGCACGCCTTCGGCGACCGGGTTGGTGATGGCCGACGTGAGCCCCGACGCGATCGCCATGCTGAGGTACGCGCCGTTGATGCCCTCCCGGTTCGGCAGGCCGAAGCTGACGTTAGACGCCCCGCAGGTCGAGTTGACCTTGAGCTCATCCCGCAGCCGTCCGAGGATGTGGAACACCTGGCGGCCGGCGCCGGCCAGAGCCCCTATCGGCATCAACAGCGGGTCGACCACGATGTCTTCGCGCGGGATGCCGTGATCGGCGGCCCGCTCGACGATCCGCTTGGCCACCTCGAATCGCACATCCGGATCCATCGAGATGCCGGTCTCGTCGTTGCTGATCGCGACGACCGCGCAGCCGTATTTCTTGACCAGCGGCAATACCCGCTCGAGACGCTCCTCCTCACCGGTCACGCTGTTGAGCAGCGGTTTGCCCTGGTAGACGGCGAGACCGGCCTCAAGCGCTTCCACGATCGACGAGTCGATCGACAGGGGCAGGTCGGTCAGCGACTGGACGAGTCTGATCGTCTGGGCAAGGATCGCGGGCTCGTCGGCCAGCGGGATGCCGGCGTTCACGTCGAGCATGTGGGCGCCGGCCTCGACCTGGGCGATCGTGTCCCGCTCGACGCGCGAGAAGTCGCCGGCCTTCATCTCCTCCATGAGGACCTTGCGGCCGGTCGGGTTGATCCGCTCACCGATGATCACGAACGGCTGGTCGTCGCCGATGACGACCTCGCGCGTTGCGGAGCTGACGACCGTGCGCGTCATGCGTCGGGCTTCCCCTGGGTCTCGTCGTGCGCCGGCGGGAGCGGCGGACCGCCATCCACGCCACCGGACTGGATCAGCATCGCCAGGCGGTGCTTGTCGTAATCGGCTTCGAGCCGCTCGGCCTCGGCGGCGACCTCCTGGTCGATGTCGTCGCCGCATCGCGTCTGCGTCCGGCGCCACTCCTCGATATAGGCGTTGTACGCGCGTTTCCCGGCACGGCTCGCGGCCTTGTCGATGGCGACCTGGAAGCGCGGGTGCAGGACGATCTTGCTCTGGCGGCGACCCTCACGGCCCGTCACCTGCGCCGGGATGTCGCGCCACCAGATCACGGTCATCGTCCCCACCGGTTAGTGGCCTCCCACATCGATGACGGACGTGACGGTCGGAGCCGGGCGACCAGCGGCCACCGCGGCCATCGTTGTCGCGAGCTGGCCGTAGCCAGTCTTCCGCTGCTCGAACCGCAGCCCGAGGCGACGCGCGGCGCGCCGCGCCGCCGTGGCGAGAGCAGGATCGTCGGTCTGAGCGAGGTAGACGAGTCGGCGGTAGTTGCCGAAGAACTGGTCTCGCAGCTCGGGATGACGGTCGAGGCCCAGTCCCTTGATGACGAGCCGGTCGAAGTTGCGCGCCAGGAAATCGGTCAGGAAGAAGGTCGCGGGCTCGTCGTCGACCATCCGGGCGAACTCCGGGCTCGTCGCATAGAACTCGTAGCAGTGGGCCCCGGCCAGGCGCTCGACGCCCTCGTCAGCGATGACCGGATCGAGCAGACCGCCGGTCCCGCAGTCGGCATACGCGACGAAGACGCGGTCGTAGCCGGCCCGTCGCCTACGGATGCGGTCGCGGACCGCGGCGGGGATACCGCCCGGCCGGTTGTGTAGCGTCGCCGGCAGGCAGCTGATGTCGACGTTCGGCAGGTCTTTGGTCAGGGCGACCAGCTCCCTCGCCAGCGCACCGCAGCCGACGACGAGAACGCGCGGAGCCTCGGCCCGAGGTCTACGCCGGGACGCTGGCACGGGTCCTGGCGCGTCGCTCGTCGATCAATCGACGCGCCGTCTCAGCCGCCACACCGGCGTCCCGGCAGTAGGCATCTGCGCCGACCGCCATCCCGAATTCCTCGTTCAACGGCGCACCGCCCACCAGGACGATGTAGTCGTCCCGCATCTCGCGATCCTTGAGGGTCTGGATGACGACCTTCATGTACGGCATGGTGGTCGTGAGCAACGCCGACATGCCGAGGATGTCCGGCTTGTGCTCGGTGAGGGCATTGATGAACTTGTCGGCGTCGGTGTTGATCCCGAGGTCGACGACCTCGAACCCGGCGCCCTCGAGCATCATCCCGACCAGGTTCTTGCCGATGTCGTGGATGTCGCCCTTGACGGTGCCGATGACGACCTTGCCGACCGGCTCCGCCCCGGTCTCCGCGAGCAGCGGGCGAAGGATCTCCATGCCGGCTTTCATCGCGTTCGCTGCCAGCAGCACCTCGGGCACGAACAGGATGCCGTCGCGGAAGTCGATCCCGACGATCTTCATGCCGGCGACCAACGCGTCGTCGAGCACCTTGGTCGCCGAGAAGCCGCGATCGAGCAGGATCTTCGTCCCCTCGACGATCTCGTTCTTCATCCCGTCGTAGAGGTCGTTGTGCATCTGCTCGACCAGCTCGTCGTCCGACAGGCTGTTGAGGTCGATGTCCTGGTAGTCGTCGGTCATCGGGTTCGGCTCCGGAGGAAAGGCCATCGCTTGGGGGTTCCACATCGTGGAACCGTGCCGTATGATGGAACCTGCAGGACTCCGAATCTAGAACACGAAGGTACCGATGTCCAGCGTCCAGTCCATCAGACGAGCCTTTGCCGTGCTCGGCGCCCTCGACGAGGGGCCGCTCGGCGTGACCGAGGTGGCGGAACGCGCGGCGCTGCCGAAGTCGACAGCGGCGAGGCTCCTGGCCACGCTGGTCGGCGAGGGCGCGGTCGAGCAGGTTCCGGGGGAGACCGCGTACCGGCTCGGACCGCGGCTGATCACCCTGGCGGGTGGCTTCTCGCTCGTTCGCTCGATGGCTGCGGTAGGTCGGCCGGTCCTCGCCGACCTGGCGGCCGCCTCCGGCGAGTCCGCCGGGATCGGCGTGCCGGATGGGGACCTCATCCACTACATCGATCAGGTCGACACGCCCAATCCGGTCGTCGTTCGCGACTGGACCGGCGCGCGGGCGCCGCTCCACGCCGTTTCGTCCGGTCAGGTGTTGCTGGCGTTCCGTACGCCCGCGGCGATCGAGCGGTACCTGGCCCAGCCATCACTCGAACGGTTCACGCCCCGTACCCTGACCGACCGCGACGCGGTCCGTACGCGACTACGGGATGTGCGCCGGCGCGGCTACGCGTGGGCGATCGAGGAGTTCGACGCTGGGATCGCGTCAGTCGCGGCGCCGATCGCCGATGCCTCGGGCGAGGTCATCGCCGCGGTCCATATCCACGGACCGTCGTACCGCTTCCCACCCAAAGGCCGCGAGACGGAGCTGGCGCAGATGGTCGTGACGGCCGCCGCGCGGATCGCGGCGGGCCTCCGGGAGGGATAGATCCCGTGGGCTGAGAGTCCACACGGAGGTGTCAATCCTCACACCGGGCGCGCTGCCCTACTCCCCCTTGGTCGCCGGGCCGACCGGCTCCAGGTCGATGGTCCGGACCTGGCGGGTCTTGCCGGCCTCGGTCCGCACGACGGCCGACGGGATCACCCCATTCGCGAGTCGCTCGATGACGGCGGTCTCACCGGCGTACAAGCCGGTGCCTGTGATTCGGACTCGTCCCCCGACGGTCAGTCCGGCGCGGCCCTTACCCGCCGTGATGTCGATGTTGGCCACGGTCGGCCGAACATATGGCGCGTCGTCCGGCAGCCCCGTTGGCGGGGCGGGTCGATTGGCGGTCTTCGGCGGCGGGTACGTGACTTTCCGTCTTGCCACAGCTTCTCCTGCTACTCGGATGCGGCCGACTTCGCGGCCCGTTTCACCTTGGCGGCCTTCGCTTCGACGTCCGCGGCGAGCTCGGCCGCCTCCTCGGCGGCAGCGGCCCGGGCTTCGTCCAGGACCTCGTCCCCCTCGGCGGTCGCGCCGGTCGCCGAGGATCGGGCCTCGTTGACCTGTGCGGTCACCTTGGAACGGACGTCGCGCGTCCGCTCCTCGATCTCGTCGCCGAGCTGGCCGAGCTTGCGGTCGACGCGGTAGCGGTCCCTGAAACGCGACCCCGCCCGCGACATGTACCAGGCCGCCGCCCCGGCGGCGACGGCGACTCCGGTGATGACGCCACGGATGAAGCCCATCAGGTCACCTTCCTCTCAGCGCGGGTCGTTCCGCGTTGGAGGGGAGTGTAGCGCCGACCGGTCGCTCAACCGCCACCACGCGCCCGGCGGATCTCGTCGCTGATCGCCGGCACCACGGCATGGACATCGCCGACGACCGCGTAGCTCGCCCGCTTGAAGATCGGGGCGTCCTGATCGGTGTTGATGACCAGGATCCGCTTCGCCGCCTTGGCGCCGACGATGTGCTGGATCGCGCCGCTGATCCCGCACGCGATGTACAGATCGGGCGCGATACGCGTGCCCGTCTGGCCGATCTGCTGGGCATGGGGCCGCCACCCGAGGCTCGTTGCCACGCGCGACACCCCGACGGCCGCGCCCAGGAGCTCGGCCAGCTCGTCGAGCATCGCGAAGGCCTCGGCGCTGCCGAGGCCGCGCCCACCGCCGACCACGACCTTCGCGTCCGACAGCGAGACGCCAGCCTCGCCCGCGACCTCGTGGCCGACGATCCGGGCCCGGCGGTCCCCGTCCGTGATCGTCGGCGCCACGCTGACAACGGTCGCCGCCGTCGACGACGAGGCCGGCTCCATCGCCGGCACGGCATGTGGGGCCACGGTGAACATGCGTGGCGCCCCATCAAGCCACGCCTCCTCGATCAGGCTGCCGGCCCAGCGCTGACGATCGAGCTTCCATCGATCGCCTGGCTCGATGGTGATGACGTTCGCCGCCATCGGCAGATCCATGCGAGCGGCGACGTGCGCGAGCACCTCGGTGGCGCGCTCGCTACCGGACGCGACGATCGCGTCGTAGTTGCCGCCCTCCGCGACCCCCTCCACCGCCGCGGCCCAGGCCGCCGGGGCGTACGCGTCCAGGCGGTCGCCCGACACGAGGTGGACGGTCGCGACACCATATGCGCCGAGGCCGGGCGCAGCAGAGGCGGCCGAGTCGGCATCGCCCGATCCGGCGCCGACCACCGCGTGGACCTCGACACTGAGCGCCCGCGCCAGGCCGCCGGCGAGACCGAGCGCCTCGGCGCTCAGCCGGTCGGGCCCGCCGCCGGCCAGCTCGACAAGGACGAGGACGTCGCTCACAGGACGCCCAACTCGCGGAGCAAGGCCACTACCCGGGGGGCTGCCTCGGGACCGGTGCCCAGGATCTCGACGTGTTGCTCCTTCTCGACCGGCAGCTGGAGGCGCTCGAGTGTCGGGCCACCCGGCCGCCGCTCCGGCACGATCCGCTCGACCTCCTTCTTTTTCGCCCGCAGCCGGCCCGGCACGGATGGATAGCGCGGGAGGTTGATCCCCTCGCGGACGGTGACGATCGCCGGCAATGGCAGCTCGAACACATCCGCGCCATCCGGCACCTGGCGCCGTGCCGTCGCGACGCCGTCGCCGACCTCGAGCGCCTTGATGCCGGTGACGATGGGCCGGTCCAGGGCGACCGCGAGACGGACACCCACCTGGTAGCCGCCCGAGTCGGCCGACTCGTTCCCGCCCAGGATCACGTCGAACGACCCGCCGGCGGCCTCGAGATCACGGACGGCGTCGGCGATGGCGGCGGACGTGGCGTACGGATCCCAGTCCGACCCGTCCGTCTCGAGCAGGACCGCACGGTCGACGCCGATCGCCATGGCGTCGCGCAGCTGGTCGGCCGCCTCGGGCGGGCCGAGCGTCAGCACCACCGATTCGCCGCCGTTCGCCTCGATCAGGCGGACGGCCTCCTCCACGGCGCATTCCTCGTGCGGGCTGACGACGAATCCGAGGAAGCGCGTGTCGATCGATCGGGCGTCCTCGGTCAGGACGATGCGCCCACCGGTGGCGGGGATGCGCTTGACGAGGACGAGGATCCGCATCGGTGCTCGGTCAGCTCCTGATCCGCGCGTTGTCCGGGTCGAACAGCGGCGTGCTGCCGGCGACCGCGACCGTCACCGGGTAGCGCTCGCCGAAGTACTCGACGAGGAGCTTGGTACCCTCGACCGCCTGCGCCGGGGGCAGGTACGACATCAGCAGGTGCTTGCCCACGGACGGCCCGGATCCGGCGCTCGTCACATACGAGCGACGTCCCTTCGCGTCGACCAGCGGGCTGCCGTCCTCGGCGAGGATCGGCTCGCGGCCAAGCATGTAGCGCTTGACGCCGCTCGTCGACGTGTTGTCGTCGACGGTCAACGTGCACAGGAGCGCGGCCGGCGACGAATCGCGCTTTCGCAGGTACGCCTCGCGACCGACGAAGTCGTCGTCCTTGACGGTGAGCCGTGCCATCCCGGCCTCGACGAGGTCGAAGTCGAGCTCGAGCTCCGCACCGTGCGCCCGGTAGCCCTTCTCGAGCCGGGACGTCACCGCGTACGTGCCGATGCCGACCGGGACGAGCCCGTGCGGCTGGCCGGCTCGCCACAGGGCATCCCAGACGCGGAGGCCCTGCTCGATCGGGACGTAGATCTCCCACCCGAGCTCGCCGACGTAGCTGATGCGCGACGAGAGCGTCCGCACGCCGTCGATGTCGACGGTCTTGGACGTCAGGAATGGGAAACCCTTGTGGCTGATGTCCGCGCGGCCGTCCGCCGCCGCGCCGAGGATGTCGCGCGCACGCGGGCCCCACAGCCCGAACGTGGTGAACGCGTTGGTCACGTCGTGCAGTTGCGCGGACCCGTCGGCCGGCATCGCGTCCTGGAAGATCTTCCGATCGCGCATCCCCATGCCGCCGCCGGTCACGACCCGGAAGCGGTCGTGGGCCAGCCGCATCACGGTCAGATCCGCCAGGATCCCGCCGGCGGCGTTCAGCAGCGGCGTATAGACGGTCCGGCCGGGGGCAACGTCGACGCGATTGACGCAAAGGCGCTCGAGTGCGGCCAAGGCGCCGGGTCCGGTGATGTCGAAGATCGCGAACGCGGACAGGTCGACAAGCCCGGCACGGTCACGCATCGCGAGGTGCTCGGCGTTGATGATCGGCGACCACCAGCGCGAGTCCCACTCGGCCTCGCGCGGCATCACCCGGTCGCCGTACTCGCCGAGGAGGCCCTCGTTCGTGCCGTACCAGTACGGCCGCTCCCAGCCCGCCGCCTCGAAGAACTCGGCGCCGAGCTCGACGTGGCGCTCGTAGGCCGGCGACAGCCTGATCTTGCGGTTGGAGGCCCACTGCTCCATCGGATGGACGATGCCGTAGGTCTTGTTGAACCCCTCGGTCGTGCGCGCCGCGATGTGCTGCGCGGTCTTGTGATGGTCGTAGAACCGGGCGACATCCGACCCGTGCGGGTCGATCTCCGGCTCGCCGGTGGTCATCCACTCGGCTAACGCCTTGGCGATGCCCGGCGCCTCCTTGATCCAGATCGCCGCGGCCGACCAGAGCCCCTTGACCTCCGGTGTCTCGCCGATGATCGGGTTGCCGTCCGGCGTGAGCGACAGTAGGCCGTTGATCGCCAGCTTCACGCCGACCGATTCGTCGCCGACGATCTCGGGAAAGAGCTCGAGCGCATCCTCGAGCTGCGGATCGAAGTCCTCCTGGGTGAACGGCAGCATGGTCGGCGACAGGGCCGACGCCTCGATCGACGGGATGTCATCGGCTTCCATCAGGATGGCCCGGTGGGCGTACGAACCGACCTCGAAGCCGGTGCCGTGCTGGCGCTCGTACATGTTGGTGTCCATGTCGCGGACGATCGGGAAGCCGACCTCCTTGGTCGTGTGCTCGAACTGCGGAACCGGACCGATGTCGATCATCTGGTGGACCGCCGGCGTCAACGGGATCGACGCCCCGGCCATACGCGCGATCCGCGGGCTCCACACGCCGCACGCGATGACGACGGTATCGGCGGCGATGTGACCCTGATCCGTGCGAACCCCGCGCACATGGCCGTCGACGACGTCGACGCCGGTGACCTCGACGCCCGCCGCGACCGTCAGGGCCCCCTTCTGCTGGGCCTTCTCGCGCATGAGCGTCCCGGCCTGCAGCGAGTCGACGATGCCGACGCCCGGCGTGTAGAAGCCACCGAGGATCACCGACTCGTCGATGAACGGGACCATCTCCTTGACCTCGTCGGGGGTCAGCAACCGGGACCCCTCGATGCCCCACGAAGTCGACGACGCCATGCGCCGCTTGAGCTCCTCCATCCGCTCGGGGGTGCGGGCGACCTCGATGCCGCCGGTCTCGTCGTACACGCCCATCTCGCGGTACTGGTTGGCGCTATCGACCGTGAATGCGGTCATCTCCTTCGAGTGGTCGGTCAGGAAGATGAAGTTCGAGGCATGGCCGGTGGACCCGCCCGGACTCGGCAGGGGGCCCTTGTCGAGCAGCACGATGTCCTTCCAGCCTTGCTCGGCAAGCTGGTAGGCCATGCTGTTGCCGACGATGCCGGCGCCGATGACGACGACGTCCGCTCGCGCCGGGAGCGCGCCCATGCAGACCCTCCTCCTCCGCCGCATCCAGGGGCGGCGTGCCCGAGGAGGATACCCGTCCGCCGACCCGGCCTGCGGCCCCCACCCTTGACCCGCCCCGATGCCGGTCGCATCCTCGCGCTCGCTGGGTCCGAGCAGCACGAGGGCATCCGTGGCGAGCCTGTTCATCGACGGCGAGTGGGTCGCGTCCGGCGACGGCACCTGCAGCCCGGTCATCAACCCGAGTGACGCGACACGCGTCACCGAGGTCGACGTTGCGACCGACGCGCAGGTCCAGGCGGCGATCGCCGCCGCGCGCCGGGCGTTCGACGCGACCGACTGGCCCCGGTCCCCGGCCTCTGAGCGGGCTGCGCTGCTCGACCGCGTCGCCGATCTGCTCGATCGCGACCTTGAGGATCTCGCTCGTGCCGAGACGCTGAACACCGGCAAGGCCATGCGCGAGAGCCGTGCCGACATCGCCGACGTGATCCGCGTCTTCCGCTACTACGCCGACTTGGCTGGCGATAAGGCTGAGCGCCCCGTCGACAGCGGTGAACCAAATGCCCTGAGTCGGATCGTCTATGAGCCGGTCGGCGTCTGCGGGCTGATCGGGCCGTGGAACTACCCGCTCCTGCAGCTGTCCTGGAAGATCGCGCCCGCACTGGCAGCCGGCTGCACGGCTGTGATGAAGCCCGCGCATCTCACGCCGCTCACGGCGATCCACTTGACCCGGCTCCTGGAGGAGGCCGGCGTGCCGCGCGGCGTCGTCAATCTCGTGTTGGGCACCGGCGAGCGAGTCGGTCAGGCGCTGGCCGATTCGCCCGATGTGGACCTGATCTCGCTGACCGGCGGCATCGACGCCGCGCGGTCGCTGTTGCGCGGGGCCGCCGTCAACGTCAAGCGGGTCGCCCTCGAGCTCGGCGGCAAGAGCCCCAACATCGTCTTCGCCGACGCGGACTTCGAGACGGCCGTCGACAACGCCCTGACCGCGGCGTTCATCCACTCCGGCCAGGTGTGCTCCGCTGGCTGCCGGGTGATCGTGGAAGCGAGCGTCCACGACGACTTCGTCGCGGCGGTCGCCGAGCGCGCCGAGCGAATCCGCCTGGGTCACGGCATGGACGACCGCACCCAGACCGGCGCGCTCATCTCGGCCGAGCACCGCGCCAAGGTCGAGGCGCACGTCGCCGATGCTCTCGCCGCTGGCGCCCGGCTCGTGGCCGGCGGTCGCAGGCCGGACGATCCCGAGCTGCAGGACGGCTTCTTCTACCGACCGACCGTGTTCACCGACGTCCGGGCTGACATGCGGGTCGTGCGCGAGGAGGTGTTCGGCCCGGTCATGACCATCGAGCGGTTCACCACGGAGGACGAGGCCATCGAGCTGGCCAACGCCACCGACTACGGGCTCGCCGGCGCGGTCTGGACCGTCGACGCATCTCGAGCGCAGCGCGTCGCCGGCCGGCTCCGGGCCGGCACGGTCTGGATCAACGACTACAACCGCTACGTGCCGCAGGCGGAATGGGGCGGCTTCAAACGCTCTGGGATCGGCCGAGAGCTCGGCCCCAGCGGTCTCGACGAGTACCGCGAGGCGAAGCACATCTGGCAGAACACGGCGCCCGGTCCGACCGGCTGGTTCTCCGGCTGAACTCGAAGCGCCCGGGCGGTGCCCGGGCGCTTCGTTGGTCGCGAACAGAGCCGCGGCTATTCCGCCGGGATCTCCGCGTGGATCGCGTCGAGGTCGACGCCCTGTGAGCGGCGGTACACCCGGGCGGCGATGTAGACGATCGCGGCGAGCCCGTAGAGCACGCCGAGGAAGATGATCGAGTTGGTGTTGCCGACGCCGATGCCGTACAGCGGGTCGGTCAGCCACAGGTAGATCACGTAGGCCAGGATCACCGTGATGATCAGGCTGGCGATCGTGATCGGGACCTTGAGCCGTGCGATCGGCGAGTTGTCGAAGAGCTGCGGCTTCCACCACGGCAGGATGGTGGCCGCGACTGTGCTCCCAAGGAATGTCACGGCGATCACGAGCGTGGCGTCAAGCGTCAGGGCCCGGAAGTCGGCCGAGAACGAATAGATCACGCTCACGATGATCGCCGGGATCATGATGAACAGCAGCGCCGTGACCGGGACGCCCCGAGCCTCGGACACCTGGGCCGCCCGCTCCGGCAGGATCCTGTCGAACGCAGCCGCGAAGATCATCCGTGTCGACGACAGGAACAGGGTTCCGGACCAGCCCAGGAACCACGCCGCGAACAGCACGACCATCGCGATCTGGAAGATCGGTGCGTCGATCAGGTACGACGCGAGGAGCGGCGGGTAGCTCCAGATCGGGACGGTCGGATCGGTCGTCGTGTAGCCATAGAACCAGTTGATGAAATTCGCGTTCGTGGCGTTGAAGAACAGCCAGCCGAAGGTCTTGGCCGCTAGCAACACGAACACGATCGCCAGGATCGCGGTCACCCAGATCCCGCCCAGCATCCCGTTGAGGACCTTGCGGAAGTCGCCCGAGCCACGGACCTCGCCGTAGAGGGTCGAGCCCCAGTTCGGGTACAGGATCCAGAACAGCATGAAGGGCAGCATCACGACGGCCGCACCCAGCGTGGCGGTCAGGTCCGCGCCCATCGCAAGGGGTTCGAGCGAGCCCGTGAAGGCGTCGTTCACGGCTGCGTCGGCGATGGTCTTGTCGTACGCGCCGGCGACGCCGAACATCCGCATGTTGGCGGTGTCGAACGCGGCCCGGAACTGGTCCTGCGACGAGACCAGCATCAGCACCGCCATGATTCCGAAGCCGATCAGCCCCAGGTACAGGCAGACCCGCTGGATCCGCGCGTAGCCGGCCATGCCGAGGGCGACAAGCCAGGACGTGAGCGCGATCACGATGAGCGATACGACGAGCGTGCCGGTATCGGAGCCGAAGAAGTCGACCCCTGCCGTGGAGCCCACGAGCGCGGCGAGCGGCTGGAAGAACTCCAGTTTCAGGATGGCGCCGTAGATCGGCGCCCACAACGCGAGGATGAACCACCAGCCGGTGGCCGCGAGCACGAACCCGATGCCGCCGCGCATGCTGCCGATGAACCCGCCGGCGACCAGGCCCACGACCCCCGCGACGAGCGCGAGCGTGCCGTCCAGCGCCAGCGCGTTGGCAACCAGATAGAACGCGACGCCGCCGGTGATCGCGCCGGTGGCGATGCCGGGCAGCCCGTCGAGGACGCGCGTCTGCCAGACATAGTCGCCCCCGGCACGCGGCATCACCGCGATCAGCGCCGCGTATGCCACGGCCAGGAACGTGACCGCGATCGCGGCGATGAGGATCGATAGCACCGGCGACGCCGTCGGAACGTAGGCGAATACCGCGAGGCTGTAGAACATGCCCAGCGTGACGAGGTTGACCGACATGAACGAGTAGGTGAACGCGTCGAACGCGGACCAGCCCTTGACGAGTCCCGTCGCATTCCTGAGGAAGAGCGACGGGGACGCAGTGCCAGTTGCCATGTGTCCCTCCTGATCCCTCCTGATCCCCCTCCGAACCTGGATCGGTCGTGTCAGCCGTTGATCAGCAGATAGCGCTTCACCTCGCCTTTCTTCACGTCGAGGTCGACGATCGCCGCCTGGAGCACGCCATCCTCGTAGGTGCTTCCCGGGTTGACGGCGAGGGTGCGGCCGATCTTCACGGCTCCTCGCCCTTCGTGGATGTGACCGTGGAGCGACAGCATCGGCCCGTATGCGCTGATCGCATCGCGCACGGCGTGCGATCCGACCGGCACCAGCGCCTGACCGCCCGCTACGTATTTGAGATCGGCATCGAGCTGCGGCGCCGAATCGAGGTTCGATCCATACGGCGGAGCGTGGAAGTTGAAGATCGACCGCCGTGGATCGGGGACTTCGGCGACCAGACCGTCGATCCGTGCACGCAGCTCGTCTTCGGGTAGCTCGCGGAACGTCTTCCACGGCGTCGGATTCGCCCAGCCCGTCGATACGAGCGAGATGCCATCGAGGGCGATGGTGTTCGCCTCGCCGAGCTCGACGAGGCGAGCCGCCGCGATGATCGGGTCGATCTCGAACATGTCGTCGTTGGCCGGCGACACGATGCAGCGGATGCCCTTGCCTTCCAGCCGCTCGTCGGCGAGGGCCATCCAGCGCTCGACGTTGCGCAGCATCTCGTTCTTGAACCGCGCGTCGACCAATGACTCGTCGGCGCTCCACGCGTCCAGCTCGTCGGGCTCGAGGCGGACCGGGTAATAGCCGCGGTCCGAGATGCGCTTCTCCATCGCCTGGAGCTCGTCCTCGGTCGCCAGCAGGTGGCGCTGTTCCTGGAGCGTCACCTCCCAGCCACCGTCGCGGTGGACGATCGGGACCATCGCCTTCCCCGTCATGTCGCCGCCCATGATCAGGACGTCCGCCTTGTGGAATGCGCCGGCGTTGAGGAACTTGCGCCAGCAGACCTCGGAGCCGTGGACGTCGGTGGCGAAGAAGATCCTCATAGCGCCCGGTGCTCCATCTCCTCGGGCTCCGCATACCACGTGACGCGTTCGCCGACGCGGGCCCGGAGCTTCCAACGCGTCGACTTGGGTGCCGCCTCGATCGCGTTGCGCAACCCGGCCACCTGCGCGGACGGGTCGAATTTGATCGCCTCACCCGTGCCCAGGTCGAGGTCGTCGGGTTGGAGGTCCGTGGTCAGGAACTGGTCGAGCTTGTCGAGGTTGCCCGAGACGGTCCGCCACCATCCCCAGTCGTTTGACGTGACGTCGATGATGCGCGGCACGTTGATCGCGCCCGGACCGTGCAGCGCGTCGACCCCGTCGTCCTGGGCGAGCGGGTGCTCCGCCAGCAGGATCAGCGCATCGAGGACGTCCTTGCGGTTGATCTTCACGACCTGGAGCTTCGACAGCAGGAGCTCAGCGAGAGGCAGCGTCGGCTTCGACTTGGCCAGCCGTGCCCCGAATTCGACGCGGTGGCACATCTCGAGCGCATCGACCAGCACGTCGACCGGCCGCTTGCGCGGCACATCCACGAAATACGCCTGCTTCTGGCCGAACAGCGCGTTCTGCTGTCGATCGGGCGTGTAGCCCTCCGCCTCGAGCAGCTTGTAGACCGCCGAGCGATCCCGCGACGTGGTCGCGAAGTCGAGGTCGACTTCCGTGCGTCGGGTCCGTGCCGGCCAGCGTGGCGCGTGGGCGCGGATGGCCATCCCGCCCATCAATCGGAGGATCAGGCCGCGCGAATCGGCGACCTCGACGAGCCGGAGCGATTCCTCCAGCGGATCCGCGAGGGTCGTGGTTGCACCGGTGACGGGCTCGCTGGCCATCACCCTCCTCTTGGCCGCGCTGGCTCCCTCGGGAGCGGCGTGCGACGGAGTATAGGTGGTCGAATCCACCATCTCGGCACGGATCGCGGAGCGCGACGCGCGATCGAACGCCCGTATCCTGACCGGCACCATGCGGACACCGCGCGTCGCGATCATCGGAGCGGGCATCGTCGGCTGCTCGCTGGCCGACGAGCTGGCGCTGCGCGGCTGGTCGGACGTCACGGTCGTCGAGCAGGGCGGCCTCTTCAAGACCGGCGGCTCGACCTCGCATGCACCAGGGATCATCTTCCAGACCAACGCCTCGAAGACGATGACCGGCTTCGCCCGCTACTCCGTCGAAAAGGCGGCATCACTCAAGCTGGATGGCCGCTGGTGCTGGAACCCCGTCGGCAGCCTGGAGCTGGCACTCACGCCGGAACGCCTCGCCGAGCTGCATCGTCGCCGCGACTTTGCCGAGTCGTGGGGACTGGACGGCCGCGTCATCGATCCCGACGAGACGGCGAAGTTGTGGCCCCTCGTCGATCGCGACAGGATCCTCGGCGCCTACCACCTGCCCTCGGACGGGCTGACCGACGCCGTCCGGGTGTCGGAGGCGCAGGCGCGACGTGCGACGGAGGGCGGCGCTCGGTTCCTCGCCGAGCACACGGTGACCGCCATCGAGACGGACGACGGCCGTGTCCGTGGCGTCATCACCGATCGCGGCGATATCCCGGCTGACATCGTCGTCTGCGCCGCCGGCATCTGGGGACCGCGCATCGGGGCGATGGTCGGCATGACCGTCGCACTCCAGCCGCTGGCCCACCAGCTGAGCTGGACCACGGTCCTCCCCGAGGTCCTCGCCTTCCGGATCCCGCCGGAGCGCGAGGCCATCCACCCGAATATCCGTGTCCAGGACCGCGACATGTACTTCCGCGAATACCCGGATCGGCTGGCGGTCGGTGGGTACGGACACGTGCCGCTGCCGGTCGACGCGGCCGATCTTCTTCACCCACGGGATGCCCCGGTCATGCCGTCGGTGCTCGAGTTCACCCCGGACACGTTCGCCGAGACCTGGTCGTGGGCTGAGGACCTGGTCCCGGCCCTTCGTGCACCAGAGGCCCGCATCGACCGCGCGATCAACGGCATCTTCTCCTTCACACCTGATGGCTTCCCCTTGCTGGGCGAGTCGCGCGACGTCGCGGGCTTCTGGCTCGCGGAGGCGGTGTGGGTCACCCACGCGCTCGGTGTCGGCCGGGCGATGGCGGAGTGGCTTGTCGACGGTGGCTCCACCACCGACCTCCACGAATGCGACCTCAACCGGTTCGAGGCGCATCAGGTCTCTCCCTCGTACATCCACGACCGGGGCATCCAGAACTACGTCGAGGTCTACGACATCGTCCATCCGCTCCAGCCGATGGAGGACCCCCGACCGATCCGGACCTCGCCCTTCTACGAGCGGGAGCAGGAGCTCGGCGCGTACTTCCTGGAGGGCGGCGGATGGGAGCGCCCGCACTGGTTCGGTGTCAATGAGCGACTCCTGGGCCGCTACGGCGGCGAGATCCCCGGTCGGAATGCGTGGGCGGCCCGGTACTGGCATCCGATCGCCGGCGCCGAGGCCAAGGCGACGCGCGACGGCGTCGCGATGTTCGACGTGACCCCGCTCAAGCGGATCGCCGTGGAGGGGCCCGGTGCCGCGGCGTTCCTGGACAAGGTGACGACGAACCGGATCGATCGTCCGGTCGGGACCGTCGTGTACAGCCTCATGCTCGACAAGCGCGGCGGGGTCCGCAGCGACCTGACCGTAGCGCGCCTGGCGCCCGACCGCTTCCAGGTCGGCGCCAACGGTCCGCTCGATCTCGATGAGCTGACCCGTCGCGCACCGCGGGACGGCTCTGTGGTCGTCCGCGACATCACGAGCGGCACATGCTGCATCGGGCTGTGGGGTCCGCGAGCCCGCGACGTCCTCGCCTCGGTCACGGACGAGGACGTATCGAACGAGGCATTCGGCTACTTCCGCGCGCGCGAGCTATGGGTCGGGACCGTGCCGGTGACGGCGCTCCGGGTGTCGTACGTCGGGGAGCTCGGTTGGGAGCTGTATACGACTGCCGACATGGGGCAGAAGCTGTGGGACACGCTCTGGCGGGCCGGCCAGGAGCATGGCGTCATCGCCGCCGGACGGAGCGCATTCGGATCGCTGCGGCTGGAGAAGGGCTACCGGCTGTCCGGGGTCGATATGACGACCGAGCACGATCCGTTCGAGGCGGGCCTCGGGTTCGCCGTGCGCATGGACAAGGGCGATTTCGTCGGGCGTGATTGGCTCGTCGGCCGGAACGAGGCCACAGTAGTGCGACGCCTCGTGCCGCTGATCATCAGCGACCGGCAAGCCGTCGTGATGGGCAAGGAGCCCGTGCACGTCGACGGCCGCCCGGCGGGCTACGTCACGAGTGCCGGATATGGCTACTCCGTGGACGCGCCGATCGCGTTGGCGTGGCTCCCGTCGGACGCTGCCCGCGTCGGCCAGCAGGTTTCGATCCGCTACTTCGGTGAGGCCGTCCCGGCGACCGTCGCAGCCGATCCACTGTTCGACCCGGAGATGCGCCGGGTACGCGGTTGACCCCGCAAATACCCGCCGAGCCGCTATCGCGCTGGATACGCGGCGTTAACAAAGTCATCACATGGTCTTGACGCCCCGCGATGCGAGAGGTGGAATGCAGCGACACCGGAGGGCGGCCCAGAGATCGACCCGCATCCGGGCGTGATCCGAGCATGAGGAGGGCTCGGGTCGGGGTCCACCGCGAACCGTTACCGCATGGATCTGGAGGAGGCACGTTGACCACGAAACGAAACCTGACCCGCTGGGCGGGTCTCTCAGCCGCATCGGCCGTCCTGATCGCAGCTTGTTCGACACCGGCCGCGACGACCGCTCCGTCGGTCGCGCCGCCAGCAAGCGTCGCGCCGTCCGAAAGCGCGGCCGCATCGGAGTCGGCGGCCGCCGGCGGCTTCGAACAGTTCGTACCCGACCAGGCGATGCTCGACGCCGCCAAGGCCGAGGGCACCGTCACGACCATCGCTCTGCCGCACGACTGGTGCAACTACGGCGAGACCATCAGCACGTTCAAGGAGCGGACCGGCCTCGAGGTCAACGAGCTCGACCCGAATGCCGGCTCGGGCGACGAGATCGAGGCCATCAAGGCCAACAAGGACAACCCCGGCCCGTCCGCGCCGGACGTGATCGACGTCGGCCTGTCGTTCGGTCCGTCGGCCAAGGAGGAGGGTCTCCTGCAGGCGCACAAGGTCGCGACGTGGGACACGATCCCCGAATCGGCCAAGGATGCCGAGGGCTTCTGGTGGGGCGACTACTACGGCGTCCTTGCCTTCGAGGTCAACACCGCGGTCGTCCCGAACGTGCCCCAGGACTGGGCTGACCTGCTCAAGCCCGAGTACAACGGGCAGGTCGCCCTGGCAGGTGACCCGCGAACCTCGAACCAGGCCATCCAGGCCGTCTACGCGGCCGCCCTCGCCAACGGCGGGTCGCTCGACAATGCGCAGCCGGGCCTCGACTTCTTCAAGCAGCTCAACGACTCGGGCAACCTGCGCCCGATCATCGCCACCGCGGCGACGGTCGCCGCCGGCGAGACCCCGATCACCATCCGCTGGACCTACAACGCGCTGTCGAATCGTGACACCACGGCCGCCAGCGGCGGCCCCGAGATCGCGGTCGTCGTGCCGGCGTCAGGCCGGTTTGCGGGCGTCTATGTCCAGGGCATCAGCGCCTTCGCGCCGCATCCCAACGCGGCGAAGCTGTGGCAGGAGTTCCTCTACAGCGACGAGGGCCAGAACGTCTGGCTGAAGGGCTACTGCCACCCGATCCGCTACGAGAATCTCGTGTCGGAGAACAAGGTGCCGCAGGAGCAGCTCGACAAGCTGCCGGACGTCGAGGGTGCGGTCTTCCCCACCCTCGACCAGCTCAACAAGGCGACCGAGCTCATCACCACGGGCTGGGATAGCACGGTCGGAGCCAACATCCAGTAGCGCCCGTCCATCGACGAGGTCACCGTGGCGGACGTCGCTGCGGTCCGGGAGCAGGAGGCGCGGATCGCGCCTCCTGCTCCGTCACGCCTGAGCTGGTCCTGGCTAGGCCTCGTTCCCTTCTTCCTGTTCTGTACCGCGTTCCTGTTCCTGCCGGTGGCGTTCCTCGTCATCGGCAGCTTCAACGATCGCGCGGGCAACCTGACCCTGCAGAACTACGCGGACCTCTCCACTGGGATCATCCCCGGCGCGTTCGCCAACAGCATCGAGGTCAGTCTCGTCACGGCGGTCGCCGGTGGGGTCTTCGGGTTCCTGCTCGCGGCGTCAGTCGTCCTGGGTGGGCTACCGCGAGTACTGCGAAGCGGGCTGATGACCTTCTCGGGCGTGGCATCGAACTTCGCCGGCATCCCGCTCGCGCTGGCGTTCATCTTTACGCTCGGCACGCTCGGGTTCCTGACCACGCTGCTGCAGAGCCTCGGCTTGACAGGCTTCCGAGGGGTCAATCTCACGTCCAAGCTGGGCGTCGAAGTGGTGTACATGTACTTCCAGTTCCCGCTGATGGTGCTGATCATCGCGCCGGCCCTGGAGGGACTGCGCCGCGAGTGGCGGGAGGCAGCCGAGAACATGGGCGCGTCGGCGTTCCAGTACTGGCGCCATGTCGCACTACCGATCCTGACGCCGTCGATCCTCGGGGCCATGATCCTGCTGTTCGGGAACTCGTTCGGGGCGCAGGCAACGGCCTTCCAGCTGACCGGCGGGACGCTACCGCTCGTCACGCTCGTGATCAGCTCACAGATCCGCGGTGACGTGCTGCACAACCCTGGACTCGGCTACGCGATGTCGATGGGGATGGTCGTGATCATGGGCATGTCGATCCTGCTGTACACGCTGTTACAGCGGCGGGCTGAACGGTGGCTCCGGTCATGACGACCGCGACGGCGACAGCCGCGCAAGGCGCTCGCCGCCGACGCCGCGGCTTCGGCGCGTGGTGGGCGTGGGTCGTCTTCATCCTCGGTGCGCTGTACTTCATCCTGCCGCTGATCGGCGTCTTCGCCCACTCGATCAGGACGCGGCCCGACATCTTCCTGGCGTATCGCCAGGTCTTCGCTGACCCCGCGTTCTTCCGCGGGCTCGGCTACTCGTTCCTCGCCGGGCTGCTGACCGTCGTCATCAGCCTGCTGATCATCGTGCCGACCGCGTACTGGGTCCGGCTTCGCGTCCCGCAGCTGCGGCCGGTCGTCGAGTTCGTGACGCTGATGCCGTTCGTGATCCCGCCGGTCGTGCTCGCGTTCGGCCTGATCCGCATCTACAGCCAGGGGCCCGTCCGCCTGGCAAGCACGGACACGGGACTCAACGTGATGCTCGTCGGGGCCTACGTCGTGCTGTCGTTCCCGTACATGTATCGCGCGGTCGATACCGGCCTCGCCGCCATCGACGTCCGCACGCTCACCGAGGCCGCGCAGAGCCTCGGTTCAGGCTGGGCGCGCATCCTCTCCCGCGTCATCTTCCCGAACCTGCGGACGTCGCTGTTGTCGGGGGCCTTCCTCACGCTCGCCATCGTGATCGGCGAGTACACGATCGCCCAGGTGCTCGCCCGGACCACCGCGTTCGCGCCGTACCTGTCGCTGCTCGGGCGAAACCAGCCATACCAGCCTGCCGCCGTCTCGCTCATCAGCTTCGGGCTGACCTGGCTGGCGATGATCTTGATCGCGTTCCTCGGCCGTGGCTCGCGCACGCGGGTCCAGGTCGCGGGCGCCCGTTAGGAGGGGATCGGATGGCGTTCCTCGAGCTCGAAGGGGTCCGCAAGGAATTCGCCGACACGGTCGCGGTCGAGGGCTTCGACCTGGTGGCCGATAAGGGCGAATTCGTGTCCTTCCTCGGGCCGTCCGGCTGCGGCAAGACGACCACGCTGCGGATGATCGCCGGGTTCGAGCTGCCCACCGCCGGGTCGATCCGGATCGATGGGACGGACGTGACGAACCGCCCGCCCAACCGCCGCAACGTCGGCATGGTGTTCCAGTCATATGCGCTGTTCCCGAACATGACCGTGGCCGACAACATCGGGTTCGGGTTGAAGGTCCGGGGCCGACCGAGGGACCAGATCAAGCAGCGCGTCGGGGAGCTCCTCGACCTCATCCATCTCGGCGGACGCGGTGAGCGCTTCCCGTGGCAGCTGTCCGGTGGACAGCAGCAGCGCGTGGCGCTCGCCCGCGCGCTCGCGATCGAACCGCAGGTGCTGCTGCTCGACGAGCCGCTCTCGGCGCTCGACGCCAAGATCCGCATCGCCCTGCGCCACCAGATTCGGTCGATCCAGCGCCAGCTCGGCATCACGACGGTGTACGTGACCCATGACCAGGAGGAGGCCCTTTCGCTGTCCGACCGGGTCGTCGTGATGAGCGATGGCCGCATCGAGCAGATCGGCGCCCCCGCCGACATCTACAACTTCCCGGCCACCCGTTTCGTGGCGTCGTTCGTGGGCACCCTGAACCTGCTCGACGCCCGGGTCGTCGAGGCATCGACGGGTCGGGTGTCCGTGGCCGGCCAGGAGATCCGCACCGGTGTGGCGGTCGACACTGGCCACGATGGATCGGAGGCGACCGTCGCGATCCGGCCCGAGGGAATCGAGCTCGGCACCGATGGCGGCACGAACCGGCTGACCGGCACGGTCGAGGACGTGAGCTTCCTGGGCTCGATCGTCCGGACTCGCCTTCGGCTTCACGAAGACGGGACGACGCTCTCGCTCGACACATTCAATGACCCCAACCTCATGCCGCCCTCGATCGACACCGCGGTGACCGTGTCGTTCCCGCCCGAGGCATGCCTCGTGCTCGCCCGACCGACCGCGGTGGCGGCGGAGCAACGCGACGCGGTCGCCGCCGCGGAGGCGTTGCTGTAGCCGCGACCGGCGGACCGGTCGACCTGACCGGCATCGACGCCGTCATCTTCGACAAGGACGGCACGCTTATCGACTTCCACGCGATGTGGGGCGGCTGGGCGCGCCAGCTCGGCGAGCGGCTGGACGCGACGATCCGCCGACCGGTCTCGCTCGACGTGTTCGCGACGATCGGCTTCGATCCCACGACCGGGCGGGTGGCGCCCGGCGGCCCGCTGGCGACCTCGACGATGGCCGGGATCGAGGAGACCGTCGCGCGCGTTCTGCGGCGCTGGTGCCCGAGCATCGCCGCCGCCCGTCGCGCGACCGAGGCAGCGTGGTTCGTACCCGATCCGGCGACATCGGCGGTGCCGCTCGCGGACCTCCGAACGATCTTCGATCGACTCAGGACGAGCGGCCGGCGGATCGCGATCGTCACGACCGATGATCGCGCGCCGACGGACGCCGCGCTCCGCGCACTGGGCATCCGCGAGCGGGTCGAGGCGATCGTCTGTGGTGACGACGGGTTCGACGTCAAGCCCGCGCCTGATGCGGTGTTCGCGGTGTGTCATGCCTTCCGGATAGAGCCCGCTCGGGTCGCCGTCGTCGGCGATACCCCGACCGACCTGGCGATGGCGCGGACCGCCGGTGCCGGACGGGTCGTCGGGGTGCGCAGCGGCCTCGGTAGCGATGCCGACCTCGCGTCGGCCGACGCGATCATCGATTCGATCGGGGACCTGCTGACGAGCTAGGAACGCCGCAGCACTACCTCGTCTAACGCTCGCCCCAGGGAGCTTCTGCGGCCCATCGTGGCTGGATAGGCCGATCGGGATGAGCGGCCGACCCACTCCCTGCACGACGGTAGCCCGTCATTGCGCCCCGGGGACGCGGCTCAACCAGTCGACGCTGCCTAACGCTCTCAGGGCGGGGGTCAGACGAGCACCCGAATGCGGCGGCATCCGGGCGGTGCAGGGCAAGGCGCCGGGGAGCACGCGAGCGAGCGCAGCCGGCAACGCCGCCATGCGCAGCCAGGTGCCGCTGCCCCCGTACCGATGGGCTATCGCCCCGAATGCCACCAGACCGTACCGTCCCAGTGCGGTCCGACGTGCGGACGGCCGGGCCATGCCGCCTTGACGGAGGTCGCACCTCACACCCGATGTCCAGCGCCGAGCACCACGCCGCCCCTGAGCGGCCGCGAGCGGCGTCGCGGCGTTCGGCTGCTGGCGCCCCACGCGCGGAGACCACGGACCCGACCCGGGCCGATGCGCTCGGCCGGATCGCGGCGAAGGTCAGCGGCCGGCGTGACCTGACCGGGCTGTTCGACGACATCATCGACGAGGCGTTCGCGCTCTTCGGGGTGGACCGTGCCGCCCTCTGGACGTACGACCCGACGGCCGAGCGGCCGCTCGAGCTGGCCGCCCAGCGCGGCCTGCCGCCGGTGATCATCGAGGCTGTCAGCGCCTTGCCCAGGGATGCCCGGACCGCGGGGATGGACGCCCTGCGCACCCGCCGGGTGCGCGTCCTCGATCGCCAGATGCGCTCGACGACGCCGGCACTCCGCGAGGTCTACAGGGCGATCGGCGTCGGGTCGGTGTGTTTCGTGCCACTCGTCTACGGCGGGGACGTGCTCGGGTTGCTCGTTCTCTATCACCGCGAGGCCTATGCGTGGACCCGTACCGAGCGCGGTCTTGCCCGCGCGTTCGGTGACCACATGGCGACCGCGGTCGGCACGGCCAAGCTGGCCGACTCGCGGCGTGGCCTTGCCGACCGCCTGTCGTCGATCGCAGAGCTCGCCGGCAGGCTCAGCGGCCTGCACGATCGGGCATCGATCGCGGCGGCCATCGTCGAGGAGGCGAAGCGCCTCATCGAGCACGACACCATCCGCGTCTACCACGTCGACCACGCGACCGGGATGTGCGAGCCCATCGCCTTCGAAGGTACGTTCCTGGGCACGACCGAGCCCGACATGGAAACGCTCCGCATGCCGATCGGCCAGGGACTGACCGGCTGGGTCGCCGCCAACGGGCGACCACTCCGGCTTCGGGATGCCACACAGGATCCGCGAGGCGTCGTCCTCGGTGACCGCGATCGGCCGGAATCGATGCTCGTCGTCCCGATGGTCCAGGACGAGCTCGTGCGCGGCGTGATCGTGGTCTCGGCGGTGGGCACCGACCGGTTCGACGCCGAGGACGAGGTGACCTTGGCGATCTTCGCTGCGGCCGCAGTCCAGGCCGTGATCAACGCCGAGAACCTGGACCGGCTGCGTCGCCAGCAGGCGGAGATGGAGCTCCAGCTCGAGGGGCAACGCCGGCTCCTCGACGTCAATGAGCGACTGCTGTCCACGCTCGACCCGGCCGGCGTGCTCGAGCTCATCGCCGATTCGCTGAAAGCCATCGTGCCGTACGACTCCCTGACCATCTACCAGGTCGATCGGGAGGCGGGCGTGCGCCGTGCCGTCATCGCTCGCGACCGATTCGCGGACGAGATCCTGGCGCACGAAAGTGCGCTCGGGCCGGGCATCACCGGTTGGGTCATCGATCGTGGGGAGGCGGTGCTGGCGAACCAGGCACACCTCGATCCGCGGTCGGTCCAGGTGCCGAACACCCCGTTCGAGCCCGAGTCGATCATGGTCGTCCCGCTGCTGGTGAACGGCGCGACGATCGGCACCTTGAACATCGGCCGCCTCGGTGAGGTGGAGGCGCATTTCTCCGCCAACGAGTTCGAGCTCACGAAGCTCTTCGCCGGCCAGGCGTCGATCGCCATGCAGAACGCCCAGACCCACCGCGACGTCCGTGTCCGCGCCGACCAGGACGCGCTGACAGGGCTGCGGAACCACGGTGCCTTCCAGCGTGAGATCGGGGCTGCCGTCGAGGCAGGCCGGCCGTTCGCCGTGCTCATGCTCGACCTCGACGCGTTCAAGCGGTTCAACGACACGCTCGGCCACCCGGCCGGCGATGGGCTGCTGGTCGAGATCGCCGCTGCGATGACGCGAGCGACGCGCGACACGGACCGGATCTACCGTTACGGCGGGGACGAGTTCGCCGCGATCCTGCCCGGTGCGGATCGACTCGTCGCCCACGAGGTGGCCGAGCGGATCCGGCGAGCGGTCCGCGACCGCACCGCCGCCGCGAGCCCGGGTGGTGCAGATGCCAGCCCGAGCGTGACGATCAGTGCAGGTGTGGCGTGCTACCCGGAGGATGGCCGGACCAAGGACGAGCTGGTCGCCGTCGCCGACCGGGCGCTGTACCTCGTCAAGCCGGAGCGCAGCGTCGACGCCCGGCTGACCGACCCGTACCTGCGCGCCCTCGATGAGACCGCGCTCGCCCTCCTCGACCGTGACGAGCCCAACGGCGTGCTCGCCACGATCCTTGGCCGAGCCTCGGCGGTCCTCGGGACGCCGCACGGCTGGGTCGATCTCGTCGATCCGGACGCCCACCGGCTCGTGCTGCGGGTCGGGACCGGGATGTTCGCTGACATCCAGGATGAGTCCATCGCCCTCGATGAGGGCGTCGGCGGCGAGGTCGTCCGGACCGGCCAGCCGTTCGCGGTGGCCGACTACGGCGCCTGGGCCGGGCGGTCGGCGACCATCGCAGCGGGTTGGCAGCTGGGAGCGACCATCGCCGCGCCCCTCAAGTCGGCCGGCCGTGTCATCGGCGTGCTGGGCCTCGCCGCAGGTGCCACGGCACGGGCATGGTCGGCGCGCGACCTGGAAACGGTCTCGAGCTTCGCCCGGCTGGCGGCGATCGGACTCGAGAACGCGCGGCTCGTCGACGTCGCCCAGCGCGGTGCGCTGTACGACCCGACCACCGGCCTGCCCAACCGGGAACTGCTATCCGACCGCATCGCCCACGCCCTGGCTGGTCATCGACCGGACGACGAGGCGTGCATCGGCGTGATCCTGCTCGACCTCGATCGCTTCAAGGTCGTCAATGAGACGCTCGGGCACATCGCCGGCGATCGATTGCTGATGGCCGTCGGCCAGCGGCTGATCAACAGCCTCCGCCCTGGCGACACCGTGGCGCGGTTCGGTGGCGACGAGTTCGCGCTCGTGCTCGACCCGGTCGCCGATACGGCCGAGGCACATCGCATCGCGGAGCGCATCGAGCGCGAGCTCGGCGAGCCGTTCCCGCTCAACGACCGTGACTGGTTCATCACCGCCTCGATCGGGATCGCACTGGCGACGCCCGGCCGAAGCACGCCCGATGAGCTCCTGCGCGAAGCCGAGATCGCGATGGTCCGTGCCAAGAGCAACGCCGGACAGCGGCATTTCCTGTTCGAGCCGTCGATGAGCGACCAGACGCTGGAGCGGCTGGACCTCGAGAATGACCTTCGCCGGGCGATCGACCGCGAGGAGCTGCGCGTCCATTACCAGCCGATCGTCTCGCTCGTGAACGGCGCGGTCGTCGGGTTCGAGGCGCTCGTCCGCTGGCAGCACCCGTCGCGCGGGCTGGTGCCACCGCTGGCATTCATCCCGATGGCGGAGGAGACCGGGCTGATCGTGCCGCTAGGTCGATGGGTGCTCGAGGCTGCCTGCCGCCAGGCCGCGATCTGGAACGCGACGCATACCGGCAAGGGGACGCCACCGCTGTTCGTCTCGGTCAACCTGTCTGCTCGCCAATTCACCCAGACCGACCTCGTCGAGGATGTGCGACAGACGCTCGCACGGACCGGCCTGGGGGCCGATGCGCTCGAGCTCGAGATCACCGAGAGTGTGCTGATGGACCAGTCCGAGGCTGGCATCCGCGCACTGCGCGACCTGCGCGGACTCGGCGTGCGCCTCGTGCTCGACGACTTCGGCACGGGCTACTCGTCGCTGTCATATCTCAAGCACCTCCCGCTCGACACGATCAAGATCGATCGCACCTTCGTGGCCGGCATCGAGGAGACCGCCGACCGGTCGATCGTCGACGCCGTCATCGCGCTGGCCCACGGTCTCGGCATCGGGGTCGTGGCCGAAGGCATCGAGACCGACGAGCAGGCAGACCGCCTGCGGGAGCTCGGCTGCGACCTCGGCCAGGGCTACCTGTTCAGCCGTCCGGTCCCGGCGGAGCAGACGGCCGCCCTGCTCGTGTCATCGCCCACGACCGGGCCGGCCGCCTCGGCCCCGCGCGCCCGGACGAGGACCCTGCGCCGCGTCGTCTGAGCCAGCTTCATCGTCCGGACATGGAACGACCCCCGGGGACGACTCCTCCGGGGGTCGGCTGCCGTCAGTGCAGTTGTGCTATTCGCGGTTGCCGAAGAGCCGCAGGAGGAACAGGAACAGATTGACGAAGTCCAGATAGAGATGCAGGGCGCCGAGGACGGCCGCTTTCTCCGCCGAACCGGTGTAGATAGCGAGATCGCCGTTCTGGATGCGCTGGACGTCGTACGCCGTGAGCGCGGTGAAGATCACGACGCCGATGATCGAGATGATCCACGACACCGTGTCGTTCAACAGGAAGATGTTGATCACGCTCGCGACCACCAGGCCGATGACGCCCATGAACAGCAGGCCGCCAAGACCGGCCAGCGAGCGCTTCGTCACGTGGCCGTAGATCGCGGCCGCCCCGAACATCGCCGACGCCGACAGGAACGCGGTCGCCACCGACCCCGCGGTGTAGAACGACACGATCAAGCCGATCGTCAGACCGAGCGACGCCGCATACACGAAGAAGAGGCCGAGGGCAGCCGTCGCACTGATGCGCCGGATGCCGAACCCGATGCCGAGCGCCAGTGCCAGCTGGCCGACGACGAGGATCAGCCAGTTGTTGCCGGCGAACTCGAGCAGACGCGTGTTGCTCTGGACGACGTACGACACGCCGGCGGTGACGGCCAGCCCGACGAACATCCACAGGAACGCCTGGGTCAAGAGCGCCTGCTGGGTGCGGGCGTCGGGGATCGTGCGGGTCGCGGCGTCAGCCGGTGTGGCCAGCGGCCCGCCAGCGGGTGACGGTGAAGGGACGTAGGGGTTGGTGTACCGCGGATCACTCATGCGGCTCGATGCTCCTCATGCAGGAACGGTGGGTGGAACGTAGCAGATGGCGATGTCAGGAGGAAGGCCGCTCACCACATGAGGCCGGCGTCGCGCGGATCCCAGCGCTCGGCCAGCAGGGTGACTTTGACCTCGTGCTCGACGACGGACTCGACCTGCTCCTTGACCTGGGCGATCATCGACCCGGCATAGGGGCAGAACGGCGTCGTCAGGATCATCTTGATCTCGGTCGAGTCTGGCCCGAGCAGGATCTGCTTGATCAACGCCAGCTCGACCACGTTCATGCCGATCTCCGGATCGACGACGGCGCGCAGCGCATCGAGGATCGCGAGCTCGGTCGCGCGCCGCTCCGGATCGAAGGCGGGTGTTTCCGCATTGGTCGCGGTGGCGGTGTCCTGGGAGGTCGTGGTGTCGGTCATGCTGCGAACAGCGTAGCACCGACTCGGAACGGGACCCTCAGCCCCCCTTGACGACGATCCCCGGTACGCGGTACTGCGAGGGCAGGATGGCCGCCTCGTCGTCGCTGTAGCCCGGCCCCGTGAGCGAGCCGTCCGGCTCGAAGAAGTCGGCGTAGCGCTCGCGGTGCGTGCTGGCGTAGGTGAACGCGGCCGCGACGCCGACGGTCCGCAGCTCCGGATGGTCGGTCAGGATGCGGCCGAGGTCGTAGCCGTTGGCGCGCAACTCGAGCAGCTGGCGCACGGTCAGCCTTGACCCGTAGCAGAACGGCTCCCCGTTCATGACGAGGGGGTCCTGCTGGACCCACTTGATGGTCATCGAGGTCAGCCGCCCTTGTAGATGAACTGCAGGAACGCGTTGCGCTTGCGCGCGTCGCCGGCGAGGCGACGGTGCCAGCGGTACTGCGCGATCGCCTCGTCGATCGCCCCCTCGGCCAGCGGCAGCTCATCGGGGAGGACCACGGCGGGCAGCGCCGCCCGCAGGCCTTCGCACAGGTTGATCAGGTCGTCGAGTGGGACGCGCTTGCGGCGATAGACGGGCGCTGTCCAATCGGCGTACTCGCGTGCCGGCGCGGGATCGCCTGCACCGACCGCCAGCGCGACGCGCTCGGCGAGCAGTTGCACGTCCCACAGGCGCTGGCGAAGGCCGGCCTCGTCGTTCCGATCGCGCAGCGTCGGGTCGCGGTCGAGGGCCGTCGCCAGCGACCGAGCGGCCAGGGTCGCAGCCGCGTCCTGGATCCGGCGCGCCGCGGTGGGTGACCCGGCGCTGCGGTCGGTCGGCGGACGTCCAAGGCTGGGGTGGCTCACGGTCCGGAGTCTAGCGTCCGCCCGAGCACGTCGCCATCCGCGTCGCCGCTACGATGGCCGCGTGGACGAGCAGCGGCCGCGCGAGGTACCGGGCGAGCGACGCCTGACTCGGCCACCGTCGGAGCGGTACGCCACGGCGCCGATCGACGAATCGGCGGGGGACGCCGGCCCCGGACGTGCGTTCGCGCTCGCCGGCCTCCTCGCGGTCGTCGGAGCCATCGCCATCACGGTCGCCGGCGGCATCTTCGCGATGACGGCCGGGCTGGTGGTGATCGCCGTCGCGGTGGGCTGGGCGATCGGCGCGGTCCTGGCGCAGGGCGTCGAGCGCTCGCGGCGGCGTTGGATCGCCCCGCTCCTCGCCATCCTCGGCGTCGGCATCGGACAGCTCGGCCTGTGGCTGGTCGCTCGGCAGGAGGGCGGGACGCTGGGCCTGGTCGAGTACCTGAGCCAGGTCTTCGGCTTCCTGGTCCCGCTCGAGCTTGCCGCCGCCGGCGTCGTGGCGTGGTGGCAGGCGCGATGACCGCCCGGCCGGAGCTGCAGTTCCGGCATCCCACCGAGGACGACCATCGCCGGATCGTCGGGCTCGTCGACGAATGGTGGGGCGGCAGAAGGATGCGTGCGCTCCTGCCGCGGCTCTGGTTCCAGCATTTCGCTGGCACCTCGTGGATCGCCGAGACACTGGACGGCCGGCTGGCGGGGTTCGTGGTCGCCTTCATCAGTCAGGACGATCCGGCCACCGGGTACGTCCACATGATCGCCGCGGACCCCAACCTGCGGCGTGCCGGCATCGGGCGCGCACTGTACGAGCGGGTCATACAGGACCTCGCCCGGCGGGACGTCCGGCGGGTCACCGCGATCACCTGGCCCGGCAATCGCCAGAGCGTGGCGTTCCACCAGGCGATCGGCTTCCGGGTCGACGACGGTCCGGGCACGCAGAACCTGTACGGGACACCGGCCTACGCCGACTACGACGGCGAGGGCGAGGACCGCGTGGTGTTCGTACGCGATCTCTGAGAGCAGTGCCCGCGGGGCGGGAACCGATGCACGCCGGCCGGTGTACAGGTCGACAAGGGGTCCCCTGCCGACCTGTCGTACGTAGGAGTCGACCGATGATCCGCCGGACCGCCGCCGTGCTAGCCGCGACCGCCATGCTTCTCGTGCTCGCCGCCCCCGTCTTCGCCGGCGGCTGGGCGGAGATCGTGGCCGATGGCCAGACCAGGACGCCGAGCGAGGGTACGCCGATCGAGGTCGGCTTCAAGGTCCTCCAGCACGGCGAGACGCCAGCGCCGTGGGAAACGGCCACCGTCCACTTCACGAATTCGAGCAATGGCGAGATGTTCGACGTTGTCGCCAAGAACGACCGGCCGGACGGTCATTTCGTGGCGACGACCACGCTTTCGGATGCCGGCTACTGGAGCTGGCATGTCACGCTCAAGGACCTCGAGAGCCAGCACGTCCCGGTCCGCATGACCGTCCTGAGCGCGAGCGGCGCGACGCCGCCATTCGACCCGTCCACCGTGCTGAGCGCGATCGACCACGCGAAGGTCGACGTCACGAACAGCGTGAACGAGCGATTCGCGGCGGACATCGAGCGGCTCGACCGCCAGGCTGACGGATACCGGGCCCGGCTGGACTACCTCGGCGGGGAGCTCGAGGACGTGACCGCCGATCGTGACGCGCTGGCCGCCCGCATGGACGCCATCGAGGGGGCAGGCGGCCTGCCGATCCTGGCCGTGATCAGCCTGTCGGTGCTGGCAGGCTCAGCCGCCGGCTTCGCGATGGCCTGGCTGGCCGGCCGCCAGCCGAAGCGAGCCGCTCCGGCGACGGTGCTCAGCCCGTCGCAGCGAGGAGTCGACGCGGTGTGACTTGCTCGCGGAGGAGGATCCCGAAGCGCCCGACCTGGTCGGGCGCTTCGGCTGTCTCGACCCAGCGTGCCACGAGGGACTCGCCCTGGTCGTACGCGAACCCATAGGTCTTCCAGAGCGGGTGTTCGATGAATTCGAGTCGCTTCGCCGCGACCTCCGCAGGGAAACGGCCGACGTCCACCAGGTACGCCAGCACGTCCTCCGACGACCGACCGTCGGCGTGGCGGCGCAATGCCGCGTTGCCGGCGATCGCCCGCAGCACGCGCCTCGGTTCGCTGAGTGCGACGGCTCGCTCGGCCGTCTCCTGGGCGGCAGTCCTATCCGCAGCCTGCGGGAGCCCGGCCCGTCCCAACAGCTCCACGAGGAGGTCGGCACGCTCGTCGATCGGCGAGGCAAACCGCGCACCGTAGTCGGCCAGACCCTCGCTGACGGGGCACTCGGGCGCATTGATGAGCAGCAATGACGCCTCCAGGCGGCCGAGCCTGTCGACGAGCTCTGCCTCCTTCGTGGCGTGTTCGAGGTGGTGGCCCGGATAGGCTTCGTGGGCGACCGTGAGGATCAGGGTCGGTGCGTGCACCGGCAGGTCGGTGTTGATATCGATCCGCGAGCGGCGGCCACCGTCGTACCAGTTGTATGCCCCCCACGGCTGGTCCTTGACGAGCGTGATCGTGAGCGCTTCCCCGTCCGGCGCGCCAAAGGCGGCCACGGCGCGCGCGCGGAACCTGTCGACCAGCCAGGCCGCGACCGCTGCCAGGCGCTCGGTCGGGACCTCCAGCGAGTTGTCCCACGCGGCGAGTCGTTCGTGGAGCGGACCGGCTCCCGGCAGCAGGCCATCCAGCTCCTCGGCGGCGGCATGGAAGCGCTCGTCGTCGTGACGGATGGGCGCGAAGCCCATGCACCGTTCCACGTGCTCGACGTACGGCAAGGGCTCCCCGGCGAGGATCCGGGCATGGGCCTCCAGCGCCACGAGCTGCCCACCGAGCCAGTCTCGCCGGTCGGCGTCCTCGACCTCACGCTGGACCCGATCGGCCAGCGACACCGCATCGGCGCGAAGCCGGCCCGCCGACGGTCGCTGCTCCATGTCGACCCGCGCTTTCAGGTCGGCCGGCCCGAAGTAGCCGTCGACGAGCCCGGGCAGGTGCTGGTCCAAGCGGAGGCCCAGCAGGATGTAGTCGATCGCGATCCGGTCGGGGGCAGGGACCTGGCGCGTGCCGCCGACGGCGGGCACCATGGGCCGCTGCGTCGCCGTCATCGCTGCATCCGGTCGGGGCGTGGTGCGCGCCGCTCCCCGTGGTCCCGATGCGTATCGGCCCGCCGACGCGCCTCGGCGAGCCGCTCCGCGAGCGTCGGGTCGGGCGGGAGCCCGGCCCGATCCGGCGGGCGATCCATGACGGGTGCATCGGCCGGCGACCCGTGCCCCAGGCCGCCGGTCTCGCCGACGAACGGCATCCCCTGCCGCTCAACGGCGTCCAGGCTCATCCGCAACGCTGCCGTCTTCTGTGTCGCCACCTCCCTGACGTAGTCCGCCTCCTCGGTCGCGGTCATCGCCCGGCCCCGGACGATGGCTTTGGGCTTGCCGACCATCAGCCAGGCCAGGTGATACCGATCCATGCTCCCCCACGCCGCGGAAAGGAGGTCGTCGGATAGTTGCAGCCAGACCTGCATCGCACCGAGCGATGGCTGTGCGACGAGCCGGTCGCCCTCATCGATCAGCTGCCGCGTCCGGGCGATCAACTCGTCGCGGGTCACGCCGGCGTTTCCTCCCCCTCGCGGATCATGGCCTCGCGGTCGGCCCGGGCCCGCTGCGTCCATGGACCCGGGCGCCCATCGCCGATCGGCGCCCCGTCGAACCCGGTGACCGGCAGGATGCCCGCCACGCTCGATGACAGGAACGCCTCGTCCGCGGCGGCGAGGTCGCCGCGCCGTAGGCGAGCCTCGACCGGTCGGAGGCCCACCCTGGCCGCCCATTCGAGCAGCCAGGAGCGAGTCGTCCCAGGCAGGATCGCGCAGTCGAGCGACGGGGTCGCCAGCTCCTGCGTCCCGGCGGTCGAGGAGCGGACCAGGAAGATGTTTGCGGACGTCCCCTCCGACAGGTGGTCGTCGATGGTGAGGAACAGGGCGTCATCGGCGCCCGCGCGGCGCGCCTCGAGCCGGGCGTAGACGTATTCGGCACGAGACGTGGTCTTGAGGGTGGCCAGCGGGTTGCGTGGGTCGCGCCGGACCGACGATGCCACGAGGTGCAGGCCGCGCTCGAGGTGGTCCCGCGGAGCGGCCACGACCGGCCACGCCTGGATGGCGATGGTCGCGGTGGCACCGTCGCTGGGCGGGAGCACCCCGCGTGCCCGGAACGCGCCGCGCGAGACCGTGATCCGGATCGAGGCATCGCCGCTCGGGCCATCGAGGCCCTCCGCGGCGAGCAACGCCGAAATGCCGCCGGCCAGCAGCCCATCGACGTCGGGGGGCAGCGCGATGTCCAGCCCATCGGCGGACCGATGGAGCCGGGCCAGGTGGGCATCGAGCTCGGTCGGATGACCCCCGCGCGCCCGGAGGGTCTCGAAGACCCCGTCGCCCAGCTGGAAGCCTCGATCGAAGACCGACAGGTGTCGAGCGTCTGCCGGCAGGATCTCACCGTCGAGCCAGACGTGGCCCGGTCGTCCTTCGGGGGACGGGGTCACGCCACCTCCTCGCCGCCGATCGCCCCGAGCGGGCCGCGTGCCTTGGCGACGGTCTCATCCCA
>DATAFZ010000053.1:0-16112 GCA_036257225.1 Candidatus Limnocylindrales bacterium
GGTATCTCGATGTCAAGATGTTCGATGTTAAATCTCTTGACATCAAGCGACTATCGGACGATGATCGCGGCATGACGACGACCACGGATCTCGACCAACTCGACGCGATGCTCGAGGTGTGGGCGCGCGAGATCCCAAACCTCGACCCGGTCACCGAGGGGATCGTCGAACGCATCCAGAAGCTGGCCAAGGCCTTCGACCGGTCCCTGGACGATACGCTCGCCGCGACCGGCCTCGATCGCCGGGCGTTCCATGTCCTCGGCAAGCTCCGAAAGGTAGGTCGGCCGTATCAACGGTCGGCCGGTCAGCTGGCGGAGCAGATGGGTCTCTCCAGCGGCGCGATGACGAACCGCCTCGACCGGATGGAGGCGGCGGGCCTCATCCGCCGCATCCCGGACCCGAACGATCGGCGCGGCATCCTGGTCGAGCCGACGGAGGACGGACTGGCGATCTGGGACCGGGCGGTCGGGACCCAAGCGGAACGCGAGGCCAAGTTCGCGGCCGTCCTCGACAAGAAGGAGCGCCAAGAGCTCCATCGACTCCTACGCACGCTGATGCGTGCGTTCCCTGCGAGCATGCAGCACGCGCCGGCGGAGAAGGCCGAAACGACGGACTAGGGCAAGCCGATCGCGACCATCCCGGCCAGGATCCCAGCAATGCCCACCCACTGGATCGGTCGCAGCCGTTCGCCCAACAGTGCGACCGCCACGACGATCGTGACCGCCGGCCCGAATGACGACGCAAGCCCCACCAGCCACGTCTCGGCGTTCTCGAGCCCATACGAGAACGACGCCAGACCCGCGATATCAAGAACACCCGACAGGACGATCGCGCCGAGCACCCGTCGGTCGACCCGGCCGTCGGCCCCTTCAGCGGCGTCGAGCATCGGCGCTGCCCGCTCGCGGAAGAACGTCGACGCAAGGACCAGGATCACGACCGACAGCAGGGCGATCGACGATCGCGAGACCAGGAGGACCTCGAGCCACGGGGCACGGTCGATGACGATGTCGGTACCGATCGACATCGTGGCGAAGAGGACGAGGGCGACGACGGCGAAGGCGACGCCCGGGCTCGCGAAGCGCGTGTTGCGCAGGCCCTGGTCGAAGGCGAGCCCGGTGAGGACGACGCCCAGCGTCGCAACGGCCGCACCAGCGGCCTGCAGCGGGGTGAGCGTCTCGCCTCGGATCATGACCGCGAGCACCACGGTCAGGCCGCCGTACGCCGCCACCATCCCGCTGACGACGGAGATCGGCCCGATCCGCAACCCGGTGAAATAGGCGAGGTATGCCCCGGCCCCTGCGGCGCCGACGAGCGTCGACCCGACGAGCACGAACGGATCGGTCGGAAGCGAGGTGCTTGTGAGCAAGGCCGCGATCCAGACCAGGACGGCACCGACGACCTGCATCCCTGTCGTGACCAGCAGGCTCCCGATCCGCCGGCTGGCGAGCGCGGCGAAGAGGTCGAGCGTGCCCCAGCAGACGGCAGCGCCGAGTCCCGTCAGAAGGCCAAGGGGCATCGGCGGAGCCTAGAGTCGGGTCCCACGATACGGACCCTCGTCCCGCGCCCCGGGACGGGCCGGACGGGCGGCCGGCCAAGGGCCTCGTGCTACACTCCGACGCCCGTGGGGATGTAGCTCAGCTGGGAGAGCACCGCGTTCGCATCGCGGGGGTCAGGGGTTCGAGTCCCCTCATCTCCACCATTCCCCCCGAGGCATCCCGCTCGGTACGCTGCGCTCGTGCTCACCACGATGCGCGCCCGGGACCCGCACGAGCCCGACCGGACCGCGACGCCGCTCGAGCTGCTGTTCGACCTGACGTTCGTCGTCGCGGTGGCGGCCGCCGTCCCCGAACTCGCCCACGCCATCGTCGACGGCCATCCGGTCGAAGGCCTGATCGGGTATCTGCTGGTCTTCTTCGGGATCTGGTGGGCGTGGATGAACTTCACGTGGTTCGCGTCGGCGTTCGACTGCGACGACGCGCTCTACCGCCTGCTCACGATGGTCCAGATGGCCGGCGTCCTGGTGCTCGCGGCGGGCGTCGCGCCTGCCTTCCGGGACGGCGACTTCGCGATCGCGGTGGCCGGCTATGTGCTGATGCGGGTCGCGCTGGTGGCACAGTGGCTGCGGGTCGCGCGATCGGTGCCGGAGTACCGCGCCACCGCGCTGCGGTTCGCGATCCCGATCGCCGCGGTCCAGGTGCTCTGGATCCTCCGGCTCGCCCTCCCGGCGCCGATCTCGCTGATCACGTTCGCCGTGCTTGTCGCCGTCGAGCTGCTCATCCCCGTGTGGGCCGAGCGCCGGAACATGACGCCATGGCACCCGCACCACATCGCCGAGCGCTATGGCCTGTTCACGATCATCGTCCTCGGTGAGAGCGTGCTGGCCTCGACGGCGGCGATCCTGGCCGCCCGCTCCGAGACCGGAACGTCGCTCGAGCTAGTAGTCGTCGCGGTGGCCGGGCTCGGCCTGATCTTCGCCTGCTGGTGGCTCTACTTCCTCGAGTCGGACGCGCCGCGACTCGACGCCCGGCGGGATCTCGGGTTCATCTGGGGCTATGGTCACTTCTTCGTGTTCGCCTCGCTGGCCGCGATCGGCGCTGGCATCGAGGTGACGATCGAGGCCATCTCACACGAAGTCGCCGCGTCGCCGTTGCTGGTCGGCTATAGCGTCGCGCTGCCGGTGGCGATCTTCCTGATCGTGCGGTACTGGCTCTACGTGCGACTCGGCGGCGAACGCCAGGTGTCGAGGACCTTCCTGGCGGGCGAGATCGGCTCCGTGCTCGTGATACCGCTCGCGAGCGTCGTCCTGCCACCGGCTTGGGTCCTGGCACTTCTCGCCGTGCTGGCAGCGACGCTCGTGATCGTGAAGACCGTGCGCCCCCGCTCGATAAGCGCGAGTGCAGCCAGCGATGTGCCATCGGTGAGCGAGCCTCGTCACGATGCCCACCATGAAGTCGACCAAGTGCATGAAGGCGGCGAAGGCGGAGCGACGGGCGCATCGGAAGGCGAGACGGAGCGGGCGCGCATCTGACGACCTCAGACTCACGCCGTTGGGCGGGACCATGGATCCCGGGCTGAGCGACCAGATCCTCGCCGCCTTCCGCGGCTTCGACCCGACCGGGCCCTGGTCGAGCGTGGCGCCGCGGATCGTGCCCGTGCTCAAGCGGCGCCATCACCCGTACCCGCCGGAGGCGGCGCCGCTGCACATCCGCGTCCCGCCGGGCGTGTGGACGGGTTTCGGCATCGATCTCGGTCCGGCGTTCTCGCATGTCAGCCAGGTACTCCTCGACGCGTGGCAGATCGACCACGCGACGTTGCTCGGTACGGCGCTCGGGAACCTGGCCGAGCTGGTCGATCGGGAGCCACCCGTCGTGGAGAGCTTCCCCGTCAACGGCGTCGCCGTGACCGCCGTCCAGGGGCAGGGCTGGGGATCGTCCCTCATCCTGGCGCCCGAGCTCTTGCGGCCGATCCTCGGGTCCGACGCGCGACTGCTCCTCACCCCGGTGCGGAACACGCTGCTGGCACTGCCGGACGACGTCGACGAAGAGCTCGCCTTCGAGCTGTGGGCCGCCATCGCCGATGGCGCTCATGACGCGCTCGACGTGGATCCGCTGCGCTGGACCGGTTCGACAGTCGCGCTGATCGGCGACCCGGCCCTCGGGCTGCCGAACTAGAGTTCGGCCACCGTCGCTCGGTGCAACTCCGTGGCGTGATCGTGGAGCCACCGGCGCCAGATGCGGTGATCGGAGCGTCGCGCCGAGACGAGTGACCAGAACCGCGGCCCGTGGCCGAAGATCCGTAGGTGGGCGAGCTCGTGGCAGACGACCGTCTCGAGCGCCTCCGGCGGGGCAAGGATCAGTCGCCACGAGAACGACAGCCGGCCGGTCGGGGCGGCACTGCCCCAGCGCGTCCGGGGATCGCGGAGCGTCACGCCGGTCGGCGCGACGCCCATCGCAGCGGCGTGCAGGAGGACGGCGGCATCGATGGCGTGGCGCGCTTCCTCGCGGAGCCACGACTCCAGGATCGCAGCCTCGGGCCGCCGATCGCGGCCGACCCGATGGATGACCAGCTCATCGTCGAATGCCACGACCGACGAGCGGCGGATCCCCGACACGGCGGGCACGACGCGAACGGCATGCAGCCGGCCACGGAACGGGATGCGGCCACCGTCGCGTGCGCCGCCACGCGCTGCCAGGGCGGCCGCGACGTCCGCCTGGCGGGCGAGATGACGGCGGAGCCACGTCTCGCGCTCCCTGAGGAACGTGACGGCGTGGCGCTCGCCGTCGCGCGGAGACGACCTGCTGGCAGGCACGGTCACGACGACGCCGCGCTCGGGGTGGATCACGACGCGGAGGGCCCGCGCCCGCGGCGAGCGGCGCAGCGTGTACGGCAGTGGGCCACCGGGCAGGTCCGCGATGGCCGGCGCCTCCATGGCGCGATCGCGGGCCGGCCGCCTCATGCGCTCCGCCGCAGCAGCCGACCCGGACGGGCGTCGGTCTCGGCGCCCCCATCGATGACGATCTGGCCGTTCACGACCACGTGCTCGATCCCGACCGGGTGTCGTGCCGGTTCCTCGTAGGTCGCCACGTCCGCAACGGTATCCGGGTCGAATACGACGAGGTCGGCGAACGCTCCCTCGCGGAGGACTCCTCGATCGTGCAACCCGAGGCGAGCAGCCGGGACCGACGTCAGCTTCTCGATCGCCGTCTCGAGCGTGAGCGAGCCACGCTCTCGGACGTACGTGCCGAGCACACGTGCCGTACTGCCGTAGGTACGCGGGTGCGGCTTGCCCGCGTCCAGGATCGGATGACCCGGCCGCCGGCTGGACGCATCGGTGCAAACTGCGATCCAGGGCACGGTCAGGATCGCCTCGACGTCGCCGTCGGTCATGCAATCGACGACGATCGAGACATCGAGGCGATCGTCGACGAGCGCATCGAAGGCAAGCTCGGCCGGGTCGACATCGAGCGCATCGCCGAGCTCCGCCAGGGACTTGCCCGACCATTCCGGATGGCTGGCCGCGTACGAGATCCGGATGCCTGGCCAGCCGGGATCCCGGGCGATCGCTTCCCAGCCGGAGATACCACGCTCGATCTCCGTCCTGACCCGGGCGCGGACGTCATGGTCGCTGAGCGCCGCGACGCACGCCTCGATCCCGAGACCGAGCAGGGCCGGTGGCAGGATCGTCGCCAACGTCGTCGCCGCCGCGGCGTAGGGGTAGTGGTCGGCGGCGACGTCCAGCCCGTCGGAGCGGGCGCCCGCCAACATGGCCACCGCCTCCCCCGCGCGACCGTGGACGGCGCGTGAGGCCGCCTTCAAGTGCGAGACCTGCAGCCGTGCGCCGGCCACGCCCGCGTCGGTGGCGGCGCGGATCGTGGCGACCGCCTCGTCGAGGGCCTCGAAGAGTCCATCCGCCTCGTTCCGCATATGGGTGCTGTACAGACCGCCGCGTCGCACGGCGGCCGTGGCGACCGCCGCGAGCTCCTCCGCGTCGGCATGGATGCCTGGCGCATAGATGAGCCCCGTGGACAGGCCGATAGCGCCGGCCTCCATCGCGGAGTCGACCTCGCGGACCATCGCGTGCCGCTCCAGATCGGTCGCCGGTCGGCCGTCGGCGCCCATCACCGAGGCCCGAAGCGTGCCGTGTCCGACGAGGAAGGCGACGTTCGGGCCGAGCGACTCCTGCTCGACCGCATCGAGGTATTCGCCGAACGTCCGCCAGCGCGCGACCAGCTCGTGCGGCCGCAGCGCGAGCTCGATGACCTCGCGGCCGGCATCGGTGATCGGAGCGAGCGATTCACCGCAGTTGCCTGACAGCTGTGTCGTGAAGCCCTGGTGGATGTGGCTCGTCAGCAGACCATCGAGGAAGAGCGAGCCGTCCGAGTGACCGTGGGGATCGATGAACCCAGGTGCGACGAGCCGGTCGGCGGCGTCCATCACGCGCGCCGACCCATCCCCGTCGACCCGCGACAGGTCCCCGATGGCGAGGATCCGATCGCCCAGCACGCCGACGTCGGCGAGCCGTCCGCGCGCGCCGGAACCGTCGACGACCGTCCCGCCCCGGATCAGCAGGTCGAAGGCCGTCACGCGCGGATGATGCCATCCCGCACCAACCCGGAGGCGCGAGGAACGGCGGTCTGGCGGGGGTCCTCTGCTACAATCCGCCCTCCGTGGGGCTATAGCTCAGCTGGAAGAGCACCTGCATGGCATGCAGGGGGTCCGGGGTTCGAGTCCCCGTAGCTCCACCAGACCGAGACCGCCGATGATCACCCCTCGCCGGACGGCGGGGGGTGAACCGTATCCGCGGGAACAGGCGAGGCGCCCGACGCACCGTGACCGAAACCACCGATAGCCGAACAAGGGTCGAGCGCTACGACCCGACCGTCGTCGAGCCGCGCTGGCAGGCGCGCTGGGCCGAGCTCGGCATGCACGACACCGACCTGCACGACACGAGCCGGCCCAAGTACTACCTGTTGACGATGTACCCGTATCCCTCCGGGGACCTGCACATCGGGCACTGGTACATCGTCACGCCGAGCGACGCGCTGGCACGGTTCCGCCGCATGCACGGGTTCAACGTCTTCTTCCCGATCGGCTTCGATGCGTTCGGGTTACCGGCCGAGAACGCCGCTATCAAGAGTGGCGGTCACCCGTTCACCTGGACGATGGCCAACATCGAGAACATGCGGCGCCAGTTCCGCACGATGGGCGCGACCTTCAGCTGGCAGCACGAGGTCGTCACCGCCGATCCGAGCTACTACCGCTGGAACCAGTGGTTGTTCCTGCGCTTCATGGAGATGGGGTTGGCCTACCGCCAGCGCTCGGCCGTGGACTGGTGCCCCAACGATGGGACCCTGGCTCGCGAACAGGTGGTGGGCCCCGATCGCCGGTGCTGGCGCTGTGGCGAGCTGGTCGAGAAGCGCGATCTGGACCAGTGGTACCTGAAGACGACGGCCTACGCCGACGAGCTGCTGTCGTTCGAGGGCATCGACTGGCCCGAGCCGATCAAGGTGCAGCAGACGAACTGGATCGGTCGCTCGGAGGGTGCCGAGATCGGATTCGAGACCGCGCCGTCCGACCACCATCCTGGCGGCGAGACCATCCGCGTCTTCACGACCCGGCCCGACACGCTGTTCGGGGCGACGTTCATGGTCCTGGCGCCCGAGCACCAGCTGGTCGACGTCCTGACAGCCCCCGACCGAAGAGCCGAAGTCGATGCGTATGTCGACCAGGCACGGCGGCGGACGGAGATCGACCGCCTGTCGACCGAGCGCGAGAAGACCGGCGTCGCGATCGGCGCCGACGCGATCAACCCTGTCAACGGCGAGCGGATCCCGGTCTTCGTGGCCGACTACGTGCTGGCCGGTTACGGGACCGGCGCGATCATGGCCGTGCCCGCCCACGACGAGCGTGACTTCGCCTTCGCCACGCAGTTCGGCCTGCCGATCCGACGGGTCGTGGCCGCCCCCGGAACGGGAGCGGACGATGACATGACCGATGCGTATGTGGCCCACACCGAGGGCGAGCGACTCGTCAACAGCGGCCGGTTCGACGGCATGCCCGCCGACGAGGGCGGGCGGGCGATCGTCGAATGGTTGGCCGGCCAGGGCAAGGCCGAGCCCAAGGTCACCTACCGCTTACGGGACTGGCTGATCAGCCGCCAACGCTACTGGGGTACGCCGATCCCGGTCATCTACTGCGAGCGCGACGGGATCGTGCCGGTGCCCTACGAGGACCTGCCGGTCCGTCTGCCGGAGACCGTCGACTACCGCGGGCGCGGCGACAACCCGTTGCAGGGCGACGACGCCTTCCTGACGGTCGCGTGCCCGATCTGCGGCGAGCCGGCCCGGCGCGAGACAGACACGATGGACACCTTCGTCGACTCATCCTGGTACTGGTATCGCTACCTGTCGCCCGACTTTGACGACGGGCCGGTCGATCGGGCCATGACCGACGTGTGGACGCCCGTCGACCAGTACACCGGCGGCGCCGAGCACGCCGTCATGCACCTGCTGTACAGCCGGTTCTGGACGAAGGCGATGCGCGACGCCGGACTGATCGGCGAGGACGAGCCGTTCAAACGGCTGTTCAACCAGGGCCAGATCCTGGGCGCCGACGGCGAGCGCATGTCGAAATCCCGCGGCAACGTCGAGGATCCCGACCAGCTGGTCCGCCGATACGGCGCCGATACCGTCCGGCTGTTCCTGATGTTCATGGGCCCGTGGGACCAGGGCGGCCCGTGGAGCCCGACCGGGATCGGCGGCATCCACCGGTTCCTCAATCGCGTCTGGGCGCTGGCGCTGGATCCGCACGGCCGCGAGCACGGGGACGCGGACGCGGGACGCCTCCCGACGGGCGAGAGCCAGGCGGACGCAGCGGCGACCATCCGGGCAGCGGCGCACCGGACGCTGCGGGACGTGACCGAGGACTACGAGGGCTTCCGCTTCAACACGATGATCGCCAAGCTCATGGAGCTGTCGAACACGATGTACCGCTATCGCGGTACGCCGCTCGCCGGCGACACCGAGTGGGACGAGGCCATCCGGTTGCTGCTGCTGATGCTGGCGCCAGCCGCGCCGCACATCACAGAGGAGCTCTGGTCGCGCCGCGCGGAGACTGCCGGCCAGCCATGGACCTCCATCCACGGCGAGTCGTGGCCGGAGGTCGATACAGCGGCGATCGCCGTCTCCGTGCGCGAGGTTCCCGTCCAGGTCAACGGCAAGCTTCGCGACAAGATCACGGTCCCAGCCGACGCGACCGACGACCAGCTGAACGCCGCGGCCCTGGCGAGCCCGAAGGTCGCGGCCATCCTGGCCGGTCGGAGCCCTGAGCGCGTCGTCGTGGCCGGCGGCGGCAAGCTCATCAACGTCGTCATCCGCGACGCGTGAGTGGCGAAGCCTGTGGTGTTCGCTACAAATCGGTGACCGCGCGCACCGCTCGACGCCGGCTGGCGTCCGCCTCTCATTGACGAGCCGCACGCGCCCCCCGATGGTGGTGCCGGAGCGATAGGACGTCTTGGGGATGCTGAAGGAGGACTGATGTCGGCGATCGACGAGCGCTACGCCATCGAGCGTGCGAAATGGGATGCGCACGCCGGCGACGCGAACGAACCGATCGTCCCGCCGAAAGAAGGTGAGGACTTCACGACGTTCGCCCAGCGTGACTTGCTGCTGCCCGGGGTGGCGGAGTTCCTCGGCGACCTCCGCGGCAAGCGGGTCGTCGAGTACGGCTGCGGACTCGGCAAGCTCACCGTGCTCCTCGCGCGCAGCGGGGCGGATGTCGCAGCGTTCGACCTGTCGGAGGCGAGCATCGACGTGGCACGCAAGCGCGCCCGCATGGTCGGCGTCGAAGACCAGGTCACGTTCACGATCGCGCCGGGCGAGCACCTCCCGTTCGACGACGCAAGCTTCGACGTCGCGTTCGGGAAAGCCGTGCTCCACCACCTCGAACCCGAGGCCGGGGCGCGGGAGCTGGCGCGCATCCTGAAGCCCGGCGGGCGTGCCGCATTCTCCGAGCCGCTCGGGACCAACCCGGTCGTGCAGTTCGTGCGCGACCACGTGCCCTATCCGCACAAGCACGATCGAGGCGCCGACATCCCGCTGCGACGACAGGACATCGAGGCCTGGACAGCACCGTTCGAATCGGCCGAACTGCGCGGGTTGCAGCTGTTCAGCATGCTCGAGCGAGGGCTCGGCTTCGGGAAGAAGATCGGGCCGCTGCGTGAGCTGGACCGGATGATGCTGCGGCGCTGGCCAGGGTTGTGGCCGCTGTGCCGCTACGCGGTGCTGACGCTCAAACGCTGATCGCCGGCGGGGCCGGCTCGGCCGTGCCCTTGCTCTTGGCGCGGTGGCGGGCCGCCTTCGCGCGGTTGCCGCAGGTCGCCATATCGCACCAGCGACGACGGCCCGTCCGCGAGGTGTCGTAGAACACCCAGCGGCAGCGGTCGTTGTCGCAGATCTTGATCCGCTCGGGATCGCCGCCGGTCAGCTCCGAGACCAGCGGGTCGCAGAGGCGTGCCAGGGCGTCGTCGATCGGGTCGCCGACATGACGATGGTCGACCGCCACGCAGCCATCGGACGATGGGACGAGCTCGATGACCTGACGGGCGTGGAGCGCCCGGTTGACCGTGTCGAGGGCACCCGGCTGCGGCGGGCGATGATCGACGATCGCGTCGGCCACCTCACGCAGCGCGCCGCGGACGGCATGGATCCGGGCGAGATCGCGCGCGGCGGCGACTGGGTCGTCCTCGGACGCGTGGCCGATCCGGTCCGCGCCTTCACCGTGGATCACGCCCCGCTCGACGAACCACGACAGGGCGTCCCCGAGCGTTGGCAGCGCCTCGCGCGGGAAACCGTTCTCGAGGTCGTCGGTGTTCAGGAAGTCGAACGTGTCCTCGAGGTCGACATCGTGCGCATGGTGGCCGCCGGACACCGGCGCGTTGATCTTGGTTTTCATGACGATAACCACTTTAGACCAGTTGACAGGTTACGCGCAAGGGGGTACAGTACCGGAAGTAACCGATAAGACAGCCAAAACGGGTTACGAACATCTTGGGAGGACCGACCATGGAAGCCATCGTCTTGTTCCTGGTCCTGGTCACTGGCTTCATCGCCCTGGACCTGGGCTCCGTCCGCTTCGGTGCGGACTCGCGGGAACAGCTCCCCGACACCCACGTCCGCTAAACACGCCTGATAATCCCAGGAGGATCCCGTGAACAGTCATTACGCTCTTCTCGCCCTCGACCTCGCAAACGATCGCTCGCGCGAGGCCGACGAGCTGCGCCTGGCGCGACTGGTCCGCGAGGCCCGGGGTGAGGGCGCCGAGTCCTATGACTGGCTGCCCCGACCCGATCTCGGTTCCGGCCTCCGCCGTGGGCTCGCTCGAGCCACGGCTGCACTGAGCCTTGGGGCCGCGGCGGCTACCCGTCGGCTCGACGGGGGCATCGCCGACGACCTCGGCCTCGCCTCCGACTAGTCGGTCGCAGCCCGATCCAGATCGCGCATCGCTATCCGTCGAGCGCCTGCCCCTCCCGGCAGGCGCTCTTCGATTCGTGGCGGCGACGGCCGTTCGGTCACCCTGTGACCGAAGCCAGCGACTACCCTTCACGACGTGACTCCGCTTCGAAGCACGACGGCCGTCTCGTGGGGGCCCGATCGAATCGACCTCTTCACGGTCGGGGCCGATCGATCGCTCGTCCATCGGTCCTTCGATGGCGACCGGTGGTCGGCGCCCACCTCGCTCGGCGGGGAGCTGGCCTCGGCGCCGGCCGCGACTGCGTGGAACGTCGACGAGCTGCAGGTCTTCGCGATCTTCGATGACGGCCAGCTGTGGAACCGCTACTGGGACGGCACGTCCTGGCACGACTGGGAGCCGATGGGCGGCGAGCTGACCGGCACCCCGGCCGCCTCATCGTGGAGCGCCGACCGCATCGACGTCTTCGCGCCGGGCCGCGACGGCCGCATCTGGCATCGCTGGTGGGACGGCACACGCTGGGTCGACTGGGAGCGGATCTGACCGGATAAGTCGCAGCTAAGCGGCCCTCGCTAAGGTCCGCGGAGACGCCCCGCCGCGTCGGAAGTGCCCCCGACATCGCGGGGCGTCGGACTGTCCGGCGTCACGCGCGACCGCCCGCCGCGGAGCGACGATGGACCCGATCACGACCCCGCCGTGGCGTGTGCTCGAGACGCCGTCCGCCGATGAGGCGCGGCCGGGTCCGGCCCAGCGGACACCGGATCCTGCCGGAATCGCACCGATGATCAAGGTGGCGGTCATCGCGGGGGCGGCGATCGCCTGCGCCGTCGCGGCCTTCGCATTGGCGGCTGGTGGTGGCAGTGGTGTCACGAGGCTGGAGGGTGGCGCGCCGCTCGTTGTGAGCCAGCCGGTGGACTCGGCCTCAGTCGTCGCGTTGGCGGGCTCGGAGCTCGTCGTCGAGATCGTCGGTGCGGTCCGCGAGCCCGGGGTGTATCGGCTTCCGCCGGGTGCTCGGGTCACCGACCTGATCCGGGCGGCGGGTGGCTACGGTCCACGCGTCGATACGGCGCGGGCAGAGCAGGAGCTCAACCTCGCCGCGCCGCTCCGCGACGGTGAGCATCTCCGCGTCCCGTCGCGCGACGATCCAAGTGCGGCTGGCCCGAGCGGTGCTGGCGGTGCGTCCGGGACCGGTGTCGCTGGGGGCGGCCTCGTCGATCTGAACCAGGCGACCCAGGCGGAGCTCGAGGAGCTCCCGGGTGTCGGGCCGGCGACGGCTGAGAAGATCATGGCCGCCCGGGAGGAGGCACCTTTCGCGGCAGTCGACGAGCTCCGCTCGCGCGGCGTCCTCGGCGAGAAGACGTTCGAGAAACTGCGCGACCTCGTCACGGTCGGCTGAGGTGCCGAGGAGCTGCTGGTTCGCGATCGGCGTCGCGCTCGGCGCGATCTCGCTCGGTGTCGACGACGTCGGGGTCCTCGCCGCGAGCCTGATCGCGGCCGCGGTCGCGTTGATCATCGCCGCCTGGAGCGCTGGTGCCGTACGCGGGCGTGCGCTCGCGTTCGCGATCGGTGGGCTGCTGATCCTGATGCGGGGCATGCTTGGACCGGGATCTGTCGAACTGGGCGGTGTGCCCGAGGGATCGGGACCCTGGAGCATGGTCGTCGAGACCGTCGGCTCACCGCGCGACGGCCAGCAGGTCGCAACGCTCCGGACCCTCGACCCGGGATCGGCCGGCTTCCGGCTCGCAGGAACGCTGCCGCGCTATCCGATAGTCGAGCCGGGTGACCGCGTCGTGGTCGAGGGGCGCGTCAGGGAGCGACCCGATAGCCCGTATGGCCGCTACCTCGACCGGATCGGAGCGTGGGGCACCCTCGACGCCCGCATGCTCCGGGTCCAAGAGCGCCCGACAGACCACGCCACGCGCCTCGAAGCCCTGCGACGGGACGCGGGCGAGCTCCTGACCCTGGTGCTCCCTGAGCCCGAGGCGGGTCTCGCGGCTGGGATCCTGATCGGGTTGCGCGACCGCGTGGACCGGGGCGTCGCGGCCGCCTTCACGACGGCCGGCGTAAGCCACGTCGTCGCGATCTCGGGTTGGAACATCGCGATCGTGGCCGCCGCGATCGCCGCCGTCGCGGGACGAGTGGGACGTCGCCGCAGGACGGTCGTGACGGCAGTGGCGATCGTCGCGTACATCGCATTCGCGGGCGCGTCGCCGTCGGTCCTGCGGGCGGGGGCCATGGCCGGCGTCGTGCTGCTCGCCCGGGAGTCGGGCAGAGCGGGACGGGCGGCCGCGGCACTTGGCTGGGCGGCCGCATCGCTCCTTGTCGTGGACCCAGGCCTCATCGCCGACGCCGGGTTCCAACTCTCGACGCTGGCCACCGGCGGGCTCATCGCGTGGGCCTCCCCGTTGACCGATCGGCTTGACCGCCTCGCCGGTGGCCGCCTGCCGCGCTGGCTCTCGGAGAGCCTGGGCGTTTCGCTCGCGGCGCAGGCCGCGACACTCCCGATCGTCCTCGCATCGTTCGGCCGGCTCGCAGTCATCGCTCCGGTGGTCAACCTCCTGATCGTGCCTGTCGTCGCACCCGCGATGGCGGCAGGGCTGGTGGCCCTCCTGGGCGGAGCGTTGGTGGCGATGGGCGCCCCGTCGGCCGTCGGATTGATCCTGGCGGCGCCCGGATGGGTCGCACTCCGCGTGATCGTCGGGATCGTCGAGGTCGCGGCAGCCGTCCCGTTCGCGAGCATCGCCGTCGGACCGGCCACGGGGTCGGCGCTCGGTCTGGCCAGCGTCGCCGTCGGTGGCGCCGTCGTGATTTGGCGGCGTCGTCGCCGGTCTCGTGCCCGACCGTCCGCCTACGCGCGGGCCGTGACCGCGACTCGAACAAGGGGCCAGCCACCGCCACGGTCCACGGCGGTGCGCGTGGCGAGTGCCGCGCTCGTGGTGGCCGTTGCGGTGGCCGGCGCGGTCGCGGTCACCCGCGCGCCGGGTGTCGCCTCGGTCACGGTCCTCGATGTCGGTCAGGGCGACGCCATCCTCATCGAGGGCTCGGAGGGCGGGCGACTGCTGGTCGACGGCGGGCCTGACCCTGATCGCCTGCTCGTCCAGCTGGATCGTCGACTCCCGCCGTGGGACCGCCGGATCGACATCCTCGTGCTGAGCCACCCACACGAGGACCACGTGGCCGGCCTGGCGCTGCTCCTCGACCGATACCGCGTGGGTCGGGTGCTCGAGCCGGGGATGCGCGGTCCGGGGCCGGGCTATGCGGCCTGGCTTGACCGGATCGGCCGCCCCGGTCAGCCGCTCCGCTCGGGCATCGCTGCCGGCGATCGTCTGTCGGTCGATGAGATCGACCTTCAGGTCCTCTGGCCGATCCGCGGTCGGGTCCCCGCCGAACCGCCCGACTCAGGAACAGGCATCAACAACGTGTCGGTCGTCCTGCTCGGGACGGTCGGACCACGGCGCTTCTTGCTCGCCGGCGACGTCGAGGAGGAGGTCGACCCGAGCCTGCTCGGAGCGGCGCTTCCGCCGGTGGACCTCCTCAAGGTCGCCCACCATGGCAGCCGGACCGCGACCACCGATGCCTTCGTCGGGGCGATCCGACCTCGCGTAGCGATCGCCTCGGCGGGTACCGGCAATCCCTACGGCCACCCCTCCCGAGGCACGCTTGACCGCCTCGCCCGGGCGGGCGCGCGCGTCTACCGGACGGATCGCGACGGCTCCGTCACGGTCGCGTTCGATGAGGACGGGATGTCGATCGCGACGGCGCCACGAACCCAGTCGGCCGTCACGGCCCCGTCCGCCAGGCTGACGAGTGCGTTCCTGTGCGATGTCCCGATCCAGCCGTTCGCGCAGCCGCCGGAGCCGGTGCGCGGTCCCGCACCGAGGCTCGGGTACCATCGAGCCGATGACCATCCCCGGCCGGTCGACGACCGGTGCCCTGCGCTGCCACCCGGGACGTCGACGACCGAGCGGCGTTCCATCCTCCGCTTCGGGCGCGGTCGACCGATCTGAGTCTGCGGCGGGGTGATCCCTCCGTTGCTGTACATCTGGGGTGATGACGAGCTGCTCGCGCAGCGGCTGGTCAAGCGGTTCGCCGGCGCCCTCGAACAGGAGGTTGGCACGCCGCTCGAACGCTGGGACCTGCGCGCTGACGCGATGACCGCCTCGAGCGATGCCGCCCAGCTGTACGAACGTCTCGCGACGCCCCCGATGTTCGGCGGCGGGACGATGGCCGTGGTCGCCAACCCGGGGGCGCTCGTCCGCCGCAACGACACCCGGGACCGGGTCCTCGAGACGATCGGCCTGATGGCGCCCGGCCATGTGTTGGTCTTCGTCGAGGCGTCGAAATCGAACGCCAAGGGCCCGGGGCCGCGCCGCCTGGCCGATGCCGTCAAAGCGGCCGGTGGCACGATCCGCGACGCGATGGCACCACGCCCGACCGCCCTCGCGGCGTTCATCACCGAGGAGGCTCGGGATCGTGGCCTGGTCCTCGCCACCGGAGCGGCCCGGGAACTGGCCGACCGGCTGGGGGCGCGTGTGACCGAGGGCGACGTCGAGCGGCGCTACCTCAGTCGCATCGCGTCCGGCGAGCTCGACAAGCTGGCGCTCCGCCACGTCGTCGACGAGGGTCCGGTGACGGCCGAAGACGTGCGCGCGCTCGTCGCCGAGACCACCCCGGCGTCGGTGTGGGCGCTGAGCGACGCGGTCGGAGAGCGACGGGTCGATGTGGCGGTGACTGCGCTCGAGCGCCTGCTCGACGTGACGCCGGAACCTGTCCTGCTGGCGGTCCTCCACCGGCGGGTCGTGGAGCTGCTCGAGCTTGGCGATCGCGTGGCCGCGGGTGCCAAGCTCCCAGACGCCGCCCGCGCGATGGGCGTCACGAGCGAATACCGGGCGAAGACGCTCGCCGCCCAGGCCCGCAAGTGGACGTCCGACGAGCTTACCGCCGCGCTTCACGGCCTCTTGGAGCTGGACGCGATGGTCAAGGGTGCGCCGGGCTACGAGACGGACATCGCCCAACGACGACTGGCGTTCGTGCTGTGGGTCCAGGACCACATGGGAGCCACCGAACAGCGCGGCGGTCCCGGCTGACCCCGGGACCGGTTCGCGCCTCAGACCGTCAGTCGGCGGACGACCAGGCCTGTTCCT
>DATAFZ010000058.1:0-17016 GCA_036257225.1 Candidatus Limnocylindrales bacterium
GGAGTATTCACGAGCGTTCCTGGAGCGCTTCCTGTAGCCGCGATGCGTCGCTACATCCGCGACGTGACGTAGCACGACGGCCCGCTGGGACACCAGCGGGCCGTCGTCGTACTGGGCTGGAGGCGCCTAGCCCCGCAAGTCGTCGCGGGGCATCGGCGCCATGAGGGTTGATCAGGGAATGGCCGCACCGGCCGCGGCGGGCGGGATGTTCTGGTTGCGCCGGAACAGGTTGTCCGGGTCGTACTTGCGCTTGAGCTCAGTCAGCCGGTCCCAGGTCTTGCCGGGGTAGGCCGCTCGGACCCGTGCCTCGCCTTCGTCGCCCACGAAGTTGACATACGCACCGGCGTCGCCCTGCTGGAGCGCCGAGCTGAATTCGGCGACCCATGCCTCGCGACGCGGTTTGTCCTCACCACCCTCGTAGAACGCGGCGACGTTGACCATGATCCGGCTCGCCCGGTGGGCATACGCGGTCGCGTCCACCGGCACCCGTGCCGCCGCCCCACCCAGCACGCGCAGCTGCGCCACACGCATCGAGGCGTCCGACGACTCGAGGTAGTCGACGATCGTCTTCGCCACCGCACCGTCGACGTGATCGATGAACATCGTCTTCGACACCGCAGTCGGGTGATAGTCGGGATCGTCGGGCGGGAACATCTGGGGGTAGGGGATGGGTGCGAGCATGTCTGCGATCGGCTCGGCCAGGGCACGGAACGGGGCGAGCGCCTGCTTCCCGGCCTCCTCGTCGCCGGCGTAGGCGAGCATCCCGAGGATCACGATCGTGCCGTGGTACCGCTCGGGGACGAACGGCATCGGCGGGCACGACATCACGTTGGCGATCGTCGACACCTCGTCGGGCGCGGCCTCGGCGGCCGCGATGAAGCCGGCGACGGTGTCCGGCGTCGCAGGTAGCACGAGCATCCCGCCGACGACCCCCTTGAGCTCGCTGAGTCGATAGCGGAATCGGGTCGCGACCCCGAAATTGCCGCCGCCGCCACGGACGGCCCAGAACAGATCGGGCTCGTTGTCGGCGTCGACGATCCGGACCTGTCCGTCCGCAGTCACGATCTCGGCGGCGAGCAGGTTGTCGATCGTCAGTCCGTGCTTCCGCACGAGATAGCCGACCCCGCCACCGGTCGTGAGCCCGCCCAGACCGACCGAGCCTGTGTCGCCGAATCCGGTCGCGAGCCCGTGCTCGGCTGCCTTGGTCGTGTACTCGCCGGCGGTCAGGCCGCTGCCGGCCCACGCCGTTCGACCGGCGACATCGATGTCGAGGTCGTCGAGGTCGCGGAGGTCGATGACGATGCCGCCATTCGTCGAACTGTGGCCGGCGGCGCTGTGTCCGCCACTGCGGACGGCGACCTCGATGCCGGTCCGGCGGGCGATCGACACGACGGTCGAGACGTCGGCGGCATCGGCCACCCGTACGATCGCGGCGGGTCGGGTGTCATGACCCTGGTACATGATCGTGCGCGCGGCTTCGTAGTCGGGATCGTCGGCGGTGATGACGCGGCCGCGAACGGCCGCTCGAAGGTCGTCGATCGACAGCGATGGTGAGGTCGATAGGGACACGCTGGTCTCCTCCATGGTCATGCTTCCGGCACCGGCGTGCGGGTCGGCTGGATCCCGCGTACGTGCTCGAGGTCCGTGGCTTGTGATGGCTCGATGCCATCGGCTGCCGCATCGGGGTCGTACGGGATGTCCCGCAGCGCGATCACAGCCAGGATCGCGACCCCGACCGCGACGATGGCGCTGATCGTGGCAGCCACCTGCATGCCCGAGACGAAGGCGTCCTGGGCGACTGCGATCACGGTCGCTCCGAGCTGGGATGGCAGCTCCGAGGCGACACCGACGGCTGCGCCAAGGGTATCGCGAGCGGCCGCTACGACGCTGGCCGGCAGGTCGCTCGGCAGTGCGCTGGCCACATCGCCGCGATAGATCGCGATGCCGATGCTCCCCAGGATGGAGATCCCGAGCGCGCCGCCGAGCTCGGCCCCTGTCTCGGAGATGCCCGAGGCCGCACCGGCCCGTTCCGGCGGCGCCGACCCGACGATGAGCTCGGTCGTCAGCCCGAACACGGGCGCCAGCCCGAGCGAGATGATGATCGACGCGATCACGACGATCGCGAGCCCGTCCGGGCCGGCGACCTGGGCCAGCACGGCCAGGCCCGCCGCGGCGATCGCCAGGGCGGCGGCCATGAGGTACGCGGGGCGGACCATGCGCACGAGCCGCGGCGCCAGGTTCGAGCCGATGACGAAGGCGATCGCCGACGGCAGCGACCACAGACCGGCCTCGAGCGGCGAAAGCCCGACGACGAGCTGCAGGTACTGGGCGACGAACAGGAAGTAGCCGACGGCCACGAAGATCGCGAGGACATTCACGGCCAGTGAGGCACTGAACGCGGGGATCCGGAAGAGGCGCACGTCGATCATCGGGTCCGCGAGCGAGAACTGCCGTCGGACGAACAGCGCCCCGACGACGAGCCCGAGGATGATCGTGCCGACCGGCGGGAGGCCGATGCCGTCCTGCGCCATCTGCTTGAGACCGAAGATCACGGACAGGATGGCGACGAGCGACATGCCGGCGCTCAGCAGATCGAGCCGGCCGGCGTCCGGAGCCTTGTACTCGGGCAGGACGATCGGGCCGAGGATCAGCAGCAGGGCCATCACCGGCAAGGCGAGCAGGAACACCGAGCCCCAAAAGAACTGCTCGAGCATCAGGCCGCCGAGGACGGGCCCGATGGCGCTGCCCGCCGAGAATGCCGAGATCCAGACCGCGACCGCGCGTGAGCGCTGGCCCGGGTCCTGGAACATCGCGAAGATCAGCGACAGGGTCGACGGCGCGAGGGTCGCACCGGCGATGCCGAGCAGGGCACGGCTCGCGATGAGCATCTCAGCGCTCGTCGAGAAGGCCGCGAGCACGGACACCGCGCCGAACCCGGCGGCACCGATGAGGAGCAGCTTGCGCCGGCCGATGCGGTCCCCGAGCGTCCCCATCGTGACGAGGAAGCCGGCCACCATGAACCCGTAGATGTCGATGATCCAGAGCAACTGCGCGCTCGACGGCTGGAGGTCCTCACTGATTGCGGGGACGGCCAGGTGGAGGACCGTCAGGTCCATGACGTAGAGGAGGCACGCCAGGGCGAGGACGGCGAGGCCGATCCATTCGCGGCGGCCGGCCCGCGGCGGGGCCTGGGTGGCTGGGTCAAGCGCGCTGGTCACGTCAGTCGATCTCCGTTCCTCTGTCGTCGTCTTGCATGGTCTGGAGGTGGCGCTGGAGCCGGTCGAGGCGGTCCTCCCACAATCGCCGGTACGGCGCGATCCAGGCATCGACCTCGCGGAGCGCTTCCGGCCGGAGCCGGTACATGCGCCGCTGGGCGTCGACCCGGACGTCGACGAGACCCGACTCGCGGAGCACCCGCAGGTGCTTCGAGACCGCCGGTTGGCTCATCGACAGCCGATCGACGAGCTCGCCTACGGGCCGCTCACCGTCGCGCAACAGGTCGAGGATGCGGCGGCGGTTCGGTTCGGCGAGGAGCTCGAAGGTGGCGATCACGAGGGCCAGTATGCCCATGTGGTTATATGCCTGTCAAGTCATGTAGTGATCGACTGCATCGCTGCGCCCAGGCGGAGCGTGGGTCAGGCCGCGGTGACGAGGGCTTCGAGTCGCTCCATGCTCTCGGACCAGCCGGCGACGGCACCATCGCGCATGATCGCGTCGCGGTCCTCGTCCGACGCGAAGCTGTCGGTGACGGTGAGCAGCGTTCCGCCGTCGCGCTCCTCGAACGTGACCTCGACGACCATCCGCAGCGGACTGCCGGGCGGCGATGACGGCCGGTTGCGGTCGAGGCGAGCGCGCCATTCGACCGGCGCTTCGTTCCCGACGTCATCGGTGAAGACGAGCCGGGAGGGCGGATCCACCTCGAGGAATTCGCCGATGGCGGGGAAGTCGACGCCTTCCGGCGAGCGCATCACGATGCGCAGTCTGCCGCCAGGACGGATGTCCGCCTCGACCTCAGGATTGGTGTAGCCGTGCGGTCCCCACCACACTGCGAGCTCGCGCGGGTCTGTCCAGGCACGCCAGACGCGGTCGCGCGGAGCATCCAACCAGCGGATAAGGGTGAAAGCACGGTCGCTGACGGCGACCTCGACCTTCGGGTCGACGGTGGAAGGTTGCTGCGTCTCCATCGGGGCAGGGTACCCGGGCTTTGTGAACGCGACGTTGCGCCGCCGTACCGCCCGCGTCGGTCACCGCTCGACTGCGTAGAGGCACGGGCTACGATGCGGCGATGGATGCACGTCAGGCCGCCGGGGTCCTCCTGATCGTCGTCCCCATCGTGTTCAACCTCGCATTCTTCGAGCTCGGCCGCGCCTTCGATTACCCGACGATCCTCCGCAAGGAGCCTGACGAGATCCTGCGGCGCTTCGCGGCCGGCGGGACGGGATTGCTCCTCCGATGGCACCTACTCTTCATCAGCGCGCTGGCGATGCTCCCGCTGGCCGTGCTGCTGGCACTCGTGCTGGCGTACGACGCCGGGTCGGCCTTGACGACGCTGTCGATCGTCGTGGGCGTGGTCGCTGGCGTGGTCCAGGCGCTCGGTCTCGGCCGCTGGGTGTTCGCCGTCCCGGAGCTGGCGCGACGCTACGTCGCAGCCGATGGAACGGATGGCGCGGCGACGCGCGGATCGATCGAGGTCGCCTTCGCGGTGCTCCACCGGTATCTCGGGGTCGGTGTCGGGGAGCATCTGGGTTACCTGGCGACGGGCTGCTGGACGATCCTCGTGGCGATCTCGATCCTGCAGGGATCGATCCTGCCCGGCTGGACGGCTGTCGTCGGCCTCGTCATCGGTGTCGCGTTGCTCATCGGGACGCTCGAGTTCGTGGGTCCGAACGAGCGCGATGGTTGGGCGCTCGCGGGCACCATCGTTCCGATCGCGTACATCGCGTGGTCGATCTGGCTGATCGTGCTCGGCGTGCTCCTGCTCATCACCTGAGCCGACCGACTACGATGCGTCCCGGCCGGAGTGGCGGAACGGCAGACGCAGCGGACTTAAACTCCGCGGCCCGCAAGGGCGTCCGAGTTCGAATCTCGGCTCCGGCACCATGACTGGCGGCAGGACGACATGGACATGAAGCCGCGTGATCCGGCCCGTATTGGGCTGTCCTTGGGCGTGGGGTCACGACGAGGTGCAGTCGTTCGACGGGGACGTCGGGGAGGACGCGCTTCAGGCGATCGCCGCCGCCTCTACCGACTCGGCTGCGGCCTCTTCGCCGAGTGCATGGTCCGGCAGTCGGCGGGTGAACCACAGGCCGAGGACCGCGAAGATGGCGACGGATAGCAGCGAGGTTTTCAAGGCGTCGATCTCGGCGGCGGAGTACTCGGCCACGATCGTCGTCGCGACGTCCGAGGCGACGCCCGCTTCGAGCAGCGCCTGCTCGACCTGGTCGAGCGGCAGGATGTCCAGCCCTTCCGTCTGTGCCACTTCGGTCAGGGTGGTCTGGACCTCGGGGGAGATAGCAGGGTTGGTAGTTACAAGATCGACGAAGCCGGTCGAGAGCGAGCCGAGCAAAATCGCGCCGATGAGGGCGGTGCCGAGCGAGGCCCCAAGGTTCTGGGCCGTCCCCTGGAGTCCACCCGCCTCGTTCGTCTGATCGGACCTGACCGACGACATGATGACATTGCCGAGCTGTGACGCGAGCAGGCCCACGCCGATGCCGAAGACCCCGAGCGCGATGGCGAACGCGAAGGAATCGAGCGTGACATCGACCGTGCCGACGAGACCGAACGCGCCGATCGCAAGCGCGACGAGCCCGCCCTGGACGACGCGGCGGGGTGAGCGTCTGGCGGCGATCCGCTGACCCGACAGCGCGGCGAGGAGCATGGTCGCCGACATCGGCAGCAAGCGGATGCCGGTCTCGAACGCATCCAGGCCGAGGACCGTCTGGAGGTAGACCGGCAGCACGAAGAACGTGCCGAGCAGGATGAGCTGTTGCATCCCGAGCGATGTCAGCCCAGCGCGCAGCTGGGTGATCCGGAGCATCGACAGGTCGACGAGCGCATCCTCGCCACGCCGCTCGCGGCGCTCCTCCCACTCTGCGAACAGACCCAGGAAGATGAGGCCGCCGAGGATGAGGAACGGTACGACGCTGAACCCGAGCGGTGTGATCTCGGAGCCGCCGATCGTCAGCGCCCCCTTCGGCTGTATCCAGCCCCACGAGCTGCTGCCGAGGATGCCGAACACGACGAGCGCCAGGCCGATGGCCGACAGGGCAGCCCCGACGATGTCGAGGCGCGGCTGCCGCGCGGCCTTCGGGCTCGGTTTGAGCCGCCCGCGGAGAAGCAGGATGAGGACGACGGCCACGACCTCGCCGCCGAACACCAGTCGCCACGTCCAGGTCGAGGTCACGAACCCGCCGATGACCGGGCCGACCGCGATCGCCGCCGCAGCGACCCCGCCGATGATCCCGTACGCGAGGGCCCGCTCCTTACCTTCGTAGTTCGCGGCGATGAGAGCCGCGATGGCCGGGATGACCATGATCGCGCCGAGACCCTCGATCATCGACCAGCCGAACAGGAGCGTCGGAAGGTTCGGGCTGAGCGCCGTGATCCCCGAACCCGTCCCGTAGACGGCTAGCCCGATCGCGAAGGCGCGTTCGCGGCCCCAGATGTCGCCGATCTTGGCACCGACGAGCATGAACGCGGCCATGACCAGGGTGTAGGCGGTGATGGCCAGCTGGACGCCCTGGATGGTCGTATCGAGGTCCTCGACGATCTGCGAGATCGACACGTTCATGACGCTGCTGTCGAGGACCATCACGAACTGTGCGGCGGCAAGGATGGCCACGGCGGTCCAGCGTCCCATCACACTCCTTCGGCCGTCCTAGGGCGTTCAACAGTACCTTGCTCGGTCGAACGAACGGACCCAGCGAACGTCGACGGACGACAGCGCTGACACTTGAACTCCGCGGCCCGCAAGGGCGTCCGAGTTCGAATCTCGGCTCCGGCACCACCTTATACGCCTAGTTCCCGAACCAGCCAGGTTCGCTTGGAACCTCGACGAAGGGCTGGCCATCGGCCCCGACACCGATCTTGATCGGCAACCGACCGGCCCTCCCCGGAGGGACGTCGCGCGCCAGGATGAGCGGGCCTCGGTTCGGGCCCGGATTGACGAAGATCGCCCAATCCAGACCTGTGGCTGGGACCGTAAATGCGACGTCGAGCCTCGTGCGCGGCGGGATGGTGTTCGGATCGGCGCGACCGACGAGGTCGCCCATGGCGGCCTCGTCCATGGCTACGGCGACGATCGCTGGCCTGTCACTTTGGTTGTCGACCGGGATGATCCAGCGTCGGGCGTCCGGATCGAGGGGGTCGAATGGCAAGATCCCACAACCCGCCAGCGCCAGTGCGACCGTCAGGCACAAGACCAGTTCACGTGGAAGTCGTCCTGTCATCAGGGACGGCCAGCCTACTCGGTGATTGTCGCGGCGATGTCAGACCAGAGCGCCGCGCGCAGCCCGGCCCGTAGACTCGGCTCTCCCGATGGATGTGCTGTCGACCGTCCTCGTCGTCGTCCTGATCCTGCTGGCGGTCAGGGCGATCGTCCTGGTTGTGTGTGGCGCTCGGCGCCCAGCGAGGCCAGCGCCCCTGGATGTCGTCCGGATGCTGCCCGACGTGCTCCGGCTGACCGCCGGTCGCGCGCGTGATCCCGCGACGCCCCGTTCATGCAAAGTGGCCCTCGCCGGGCTCGCCGTGTGGCTCGCCAGCCCGATCGACCCGATCCCGGAGTTCCTGCCGGTCATCGGGCCCCTCGACGACATCGTCGTCACCGCGATCGTGCTGCGGTGGGTCGGCCGCCTAGTCGGCGAACAGGGCCTGCGCGCGCACTGGCCGGGATCGGACGATGGATTCGGGCTGCTGCTCCGACTGCTCGGGCTCGCGCCTGCCTGACGGCGCTCAGTTCCGGCGGCCGAACCCGAAGCGACGCTGCTTCCGCTGTGGCGGCGGGGCCGGGACGGTGTAGCCGTCCGATCCGAAGGCCGTCGTGCTGAGCTTCACGAGCTGCTCCGCCGCCGGCGAGCGAGGCGCTCCAAGTACGATCGGCACACCCTCGTTGACGGCCTTGAGGTAGAGGAACGAGTCGTACGGCAGGTCCGTGGAGATGCGGGACCCGAGCGCGGCCTCGATATCGCGCGGCTTCAGGATCTCTCGGGCGAACATGTTGTTGAGCACGAACGTCGACTTGGCGCCGATCGACGCCGCCTCGTTGAGGTAGTCGAGCAGGCCGTGGACCGCCTTGAGTGCCGAGATCTCGGGGTGGACCGGGAGAACGATGGTCTCGGCCGTCTCGAACACGCGCAGCGCCCGCTCGTCCAATACGGATCCGGCATCGATCACGACCGCGTCGTACGCCTCGAGGAGCGTCCCCAGGATGTGGGAGATGTGATCGGGCGTGACGAGCTCTGCCTTCTCAGGAGACGCCGGGGCGGCCAGGACGTGCAGACCGCTGTCGTGGCGGACCGCGTACGAACGGATCAGCTCCGGCTCGCGCAGCGCGGCCTCGTCCTTGATCACGTCGGCGATGGTCAGCTGGGGCTCGAGATTCAGGTGCGTCGCGACGCCGCCGAACTGGAGCGAGAGGTCGACCAGGACGACGCGATCGGCCTTGCGCTGAGCGGCGACCACCGCGATGTTGGTGGCGATCGTGGTGGTCCCGACGCCGCCCTTGGGGCTGTACACGGCGACGACCCGCCGCGGCCGGGCGAGGGTCAGCCCGTCAGCGGAGACGACGGGGGCGAGCTCCTTCGATCGCTGGAATCGGAGCAGCAACGCCTCGATGCGGGCCTCGACTTCGCGCTGGTCGAACGGGCGCGCTACGACGTCGTCGGCGCCGGCCTCGAGAAAGCCGATCCGTTCCTCGACGTCGTCCGTGGCGGCCACACACAGGATTGGTAGGACCGACATCGCTGGCGTCGCGCGGATCTCGCGACAGACATCGAAGCCGGATCTGCCGCCCTTCGGACTGGCCGACCCGATATCGATGACGGCCAACTGGTGCTCGCCGACCTTGGCGAACGCCTCGTCTGGATCGGTCGTGCGGGTGACGGTGTATCCGGCGCTGGAGAGGAGCGGCGCCAACGAGGTGTCGCCGGTCGTGGCGGATTCGAGGACAATGATCGTGCTTGCGGGCACTGGGCCTCCGGGTGCGATCGCGCGCTCGGCGCAGGACGGGCAGAGGATACATCGGCAGCCGTTTCACCCCCGGCGTGGGGGGTCCCGCCGAGCGTGCTAGACTACCGCCCGTTTCCTTTCCGCTCCGTGCCGCATCGGCCTGTCCGACGTCAACGGGGCATTCCCATTGGAAGGAGTTGCAGCGCCGCATGCGCCGATACGAACTCATGCTCGTGCTCCGGCCGGACGTCCCGGATGATCGGAGCCAGGCGGTCGTCGACCGCACCACCCGCCAGATCACGGCCGCCGGTGGCCAGATCACCAAGGTCGCGCCGTGGGGCCGACGCCGGCTCGCGTACCCGATCGATCGGTATCGCGAGGGCTCGTACCACATCGTCCTCTTCCATGCCCCGGGCGACGCCTTGGCGGAGCTGGAGCACAGCCTCCTCATCACCGAGGAGGTCCTGCGGCACCTCGTGACCCGCGATGAACGACCCGTCAAGACCTTGCGGCGCGAGGACGGCGGTGACGTCGATGAGACCGACGACGCCGATCTCCCGTCCGGCCTCGACGAGGAGGAGGACGACGGCGGCGAGCGGATCGGCGAGGACGAGAGCGAGGCGGCCCCGGCCGCCATCGACTGAGGAGCGCGACGCGATGGCCCTATGCAAGGTGATGATCATCGGCAACCTCGGGTCCGATCCCGAGATGCGCTACACCCCCAACAACCGGGCGGTCACCCAGTTCAACGTGGCCGTCAACCAGAGCACCAAGAACCAGCAGACCGGCGAGTGGGTCGAGGAGACCGACTGGTTCCGGGTCAGCGTCTGGGGCGATCGTGCCGAGCGCATGGCGGAGACCCTGCGCAAGGGCAACAAGGTCTTCGTGGAGGGTCGCTTCAAGACCCGCCAGTTCGAAGGTCGTGACGGTCAGACGCGGACCTCGCTGGAGATCACCGCCGATTCGATCGTCAACCTCGAGCGTCGCCCGCGTGACGACGACGGCTCGTTTAACGCGCAGCCGGCCGGAGCCGGCGCGGTGTCCGGCGGTGGCGGGGGCGGCGGTGTCCGACCGCAGCGTGCCCCGGCCGACGACACCGACATCGACGACCTGCCTTTCTGACCAGGAGAATCACGACACATGCCTCCCGCCCGTTCGCGTAAGCGCGACGACTTCTACCGCGACCGCCGCCGCCGCAAGGTGTGCGCGTTCTGCGCCGACAAGACCAGCCTGATCGACTACAAGGAGGTCAACCGCCTCCGTCGCTACCTCTCGGAGCGAGCCAAGATCGAGCCGCGTCGGAAGACCGGTACGTGCGCGGGGCATCAGCGTGAGCTGTCCGTCGCCCTGAAGCGCGCCCGCCACGTCGCGCTCCTGCCGTACGCCCCCCAGCACCTCCGACCCTGACCTAGGCCACGGCAGTGGCCGACTGGATCCTGATCATCGCCGGCGGCGCGGCCGCCGGCGTGTTCGGCTCGCTGCTGGGGCTGGGCGGCGGTGTCCTGATCGTGCCCCTGCTGACGCTCGGCTTCGGGCTCGAGCTCCGCGAGGCGGTCGGCGTCTCGCTGGTCAGCGTGATCATGACCAGCAGTGCGGCCGCCGGGGTGTACCTGGAGCGCCATGTCGCCGACCTCCGTCTCGGGATGCGCCTGGAGCTCTTCACCGCGATCGGGGCGCTGGTCGGTGGGACGATCGCCTTCCTGCTGGACGAGCGCTTCCTGTCGTTGCTGTTCGCGGCCCTGCTCGTGTACGTGGCACTGTCGATGGGCCGATCCTCCATATCGGAGACCGAGACGGCAGGGTCGGACGGCCGCCCGTACGCGGTTCGGAACCTCCCGCTCGGTATCGTCGGCGCGACCTGGGCAGGTGTCGCCTCGGCGTTGCTGGGCATCGGCGGCGGTATCGTCAAGGTGCCGCTGATGCATCTGGCGATGGGGATCCCGCTGCGGGTCGCAACCGCGACCAGCAACCTGATGGTCGGCATCACCGCCGCGGCCGGCGCGGCGATCTATCTCGCGCGTGGGGAGATCGACCCATACGTCGCCGGGCCGACGGCCATCGGCGTGTTCGTCGGAGCGAGCCTCGGATCGCGGCTCGCCCACCGCGTCGACCTGCGCATCCTGCGCTGGCTGTTCGTGGTGGTCCTGCTCTACACGGCGGTCCAGATGTTCCTGCGAGCGACGGCATGATCGACTTCGAGCGCACGCTCGGACGGCTGTTGATCGGCCTGACCTATGTCGCGACGGCGCTACTCGTGGTCGGCGTGCTGTTGATGCTCGCGAGCGGCATCTCGCCGCTGAGCGGCGGCCCGCAGCTGGATCCAGCGGCGCTCCCGATCGATCTGGTGACGTTGACGCCGGCGGGGTTCCTGTGGCTGGGGCTGCTGGCCGTGATCGCCACGCCGATCGGCCGCGTGATCGCGGCCGCCGTCGGGTTCGCCCGGACGGGCGAGCACGGGATGGTGGGTGTCGCCGTCGGGATCCTGGTCGTCATCGCGGTCGCGATCGGCACCGCGGTGGCTGGCAGCTGACGGTCGCACGTACGGGCTGGGTGCGCGGGATGCCGCGCTATACTCGGCCGACCGTGCAGGCCCGCGCGAGCGTATCGCGCCGTCAGCGCAGGAGTCGCGCCGCATGACCACCGAGACCACGTCCGACACGCCGGCCCCGGCCGTGCACCACGCGCCCACGCCGGGCAGCCTCGACGAGCTGATCTGCTACTTCGAGGGCGCGTTCGTGCCGATGAGGGACGCCAAGGTCAGCATCATGACCCACGCGTTCATGTACGGGACGGCGACCTTCGAGGGCATCCGCGCCTACTGGAACGAAGAGCAGGGCAAGCTCTACGGCCTCAAGGTGCGCGAGCACGTCGAGCGCATCCGCCAGTCGTGCCGGATCCTCCTGATGAAGGACATCCCGACGGTCGACGAGCTCACCCGACTCATCATCGAGACAGTCCGCCGCAACGGCTTCCGCGAGGACGTGTACATCCGCCCGTCCTTCTACAAGTCGACCAAGGCGATCGGCGTCCGACTCCACGACCTCGACAACGACCTGTGCATCATCACGCTGCCGTTCGGCAACTACATCGACACGGCCAACGGCGTGCGGCTGATGACGTCGTCGTGGCGGCGTAACGCCGATGAGGCACTGCCGGCTCGCGGCAAGATCGTGGGTGGCTACGTCAACATGGCCTTCCAGAAGTCGGAGGCCGAGCTCAACGGCTTCGACGAGGCGGTCGTGCTCACCGCCGGCGGCCACGTGAACGAGTCGTCCGCGGCGAACATCTTCGTCGTTCGTGACGGCGTGGCACTCACCCCGCCCGTCAGCGACGACCTGCTCGAGGGCGTGACCCGCAAAGGGCTCATCGAGCTGATGGCGAACGAGGGCATCTCGACCGTCGAGCGTTCGATCGACCGGTCGGAGCTCTACGTCGCCGACGAGATCTTCGTGTGCGGCACCGGCGTCCAGGTGTCGCCGGTCATCGAGGTCGATCATCGGCCGGTCGGCTCCGGTGAGGTGGGCCCGATCGCCCGGCTCGTTCGCGATCGCTACTTCGACGCGGTCCGGGGTCGAGTGCCGGAATACGAGCACTGGCTGACGCCGATCGCATAGCCGCGGGCCCGACGTAGGTGCGGCCCGCGCGACTGACGGGCACGTTTTCGGGCTGTAGCCAGATAAACGCGACACTTCGACACTGAATCGCGACTCTCAGGCGCGATTGGGGTCCGAACCGGCTCGAATCGACTCCTTCAGCGCGAATCCGTGACCCACAGTCGCGCCACGGCGCTAAGCCCTACGACGAGGGTGGCGGTTCCAGCTCTGGCGTGGTCCGGCCGATCGTGACGACCACGTCGGCGGCCACCGCCGGGTCGTTCGCGGTCTTGATCTTGACCTTGAACAGCGCTTCGAGATACGTGACCGTGGCGGCGAGGTCCGCCTCGGCGCCGTTGTAGACCGTGATGACGGTCTTGGCCGGGACGCTGCCCTTGGGCTTGCCCCGTGGCGCCGAGGCGTCGAGCCCGTGGTATTCGAGATAGGCGGCCAGCCTCGCCCCACGATTCGCGGTGTTCGTGCCGTTCAGGACCCACACCCGCGCCCCTTCCGCGGCGAGCGTCTGGCGCAGCGCCTCATCGCGCGGGTCGCCGCTGAACGCGTTCTTCACGGCCTGCTTGATGCGCGAGATGTTCGGGATGACGACGCAGCCGCGCGCGTCCTGGCAGGTGTCCCGTGAGTACAGCGGGGGTGCGAAGACGAAGGATCGGATGTTGGCCGTGTCGACTTGCGACGCCAGCCCCAGCAGCTCGTCGAGCTGATCGATCGGGACGTCCGTCCGGACCGCGCTCTTGAGCGCGGCGACCAACTCGGGAAGTCGTGGGATCAGCGTCTGCGGGTCGGCCTGCTCCCGCAGCGACAAGAGGACCCGCTGCTGCCGCGCCCCCCGATCGAAATCGGTCGAAGTATGCCGTGAACGTGCGTAGCGGAGTGCCTGGTCGCCGTCCATGTGCTGCAGGCCGCTCGGGATGTACAGGCGCTGGACGCGGCCGGTCGTGCCGGGGAACTGATCGTCGACCACCGGCACCTGCACGTTGATCGTCACCCCGCCCACGGAGTCGACGACCTTCTTGAAGCCCTCGAAGTTGACCTCCACGAAGTAGCGGATCTTGAGGTCGTACAGCTCGCCCATGATCGCCTTGAGTGCGTTGTAGCCGCGCTGGCGGTCGTTGCCCGGCCACAGGTCGCGGCGGCGGCGGTTCTCCACGAACCAGGCGTTGATCTTGGCGCGGTAGTTGCGTCCCCAGACGCGTTGCGCGTCCCCGGGCGGGACCGGTACGTCGACCGTATCGCGCGGCAGGCTGAACATCGCGACTTGCTTGGTGACGGGATCGATGGAAACGGTGATGAGCGTGTCGGTGTTGTGGCCGCCGCGCTGCTCGTCCGAACCGATCAGCAGGATGTTCAGGCGCTCGCGGCCGTCCCACGGCGGGACCTCGACGCTCGGCACCGCCGTGCCGGTGAAGGTCGGCTCGGGGGTGCTGCTCTCGGTCGGTTCGGGGCTGTCGTTGGTCGGCCCGCTGGGCTCCACGGTCGGCGACGCCTCCGGGTCGCACTCGGCCTCGTTGCTCTGGTTCACGAAGATGCAGCTTCCCAGCGCGTCCTGGGCCAGCAGGTCGTAGCGCGCCACCACGACGTGCGAGCCGGCCATCACCAACACGACGGCGGCCAGCCCGGCGATCGACAGCGGGTTCCGGGGCAATCGGGCCCGGCCGAGCCGGCCATCGCCCGAGGCGGCGTGCGCGTTCAAGTACTCCGCGACCCGGTAGGCGTCGACGATGGCCACCAGACGGTACACGAGGGCGACCAGGTTGAAGACGAAGATCGCCCCCACCAGCTGGACGAACGCGCCGATCAGTTCGAACGTGTCGAGTCGGAGCACGAACCCGCCGATCAGCGCCAGCAGCAGGATCGGCGGCGCCGCGAACCCGAGCGCGCGCATCGGCGCACCCGCGTACAGGTGCCCCAAGCCGGGAAAGAGAAGGGAGAGGAACGCCGCTGTGAAGGGCGACCTGGCGCGCGGTCGCGCCTCCTGCGGCTGCTGCATCGCGGGTAGGATACTCGGACTCGCCGGACGGGTCGCCGGGCCGTTTCCGGCCGCCCCGCCTCGCCCCCGCGCACCCCGGAGATGCATGTTCCGATCCGTCACCTCGAAGCCCGATCTGGTTGCCCAGGAACACGAGTTGCTCGAGATGTGGCGCGAGCGCCGGACATTCGCCCGGCTACGGGCACAGAACGAGGGTGGGCCCCGCTGGAGCTTCCTGGACGGACCCATCACCGCGAACAACCCGATGGGCGTCCACCATGCCTGGGGTCGCGCCTACAAGGACCTCTACCAGCGCTTCCACGCCATGCAGGGTCAGGACCAGCGCTACCAGAACGGGTTCGACTGTCAGGGATTGTGGGTCGAGGTCAACGTCGAGCGTGATCTCGGGTTCACGTCGAAGCGCGACATCGAGGCGTACGGGATCGATCGGTTCGTGACGCTGTGCAAGCAGCGGGTCCTGACATACGCCGCACGCCAGACCGAGCAGTCCATCCGACTCGGGATGTGGATGGACTGGAACGACCCCGACGAGCTGCGCCGGTTGCGCGACCTGCTCGGCGAAGACCCGTCTGCAGTCACCACCCTGGACGGCACCGCGGGACCGGTCACGGACACGGTCGAGATGCTCGTCGGGCGGCTGGGGATGCCCGAGACCGGCGGCAGCTACTTCACGTTCAGCAACGAGAACAACGACCTGATCTGGGGTTTCCTCGCCGAGGTGCACCGACGCGGGTGGCTCTACAAGGGCCTCGATTCGATGCCGTGGTGCCCACGCTGCGGGACGGGGCTCTCGCAGATGGAGATGAACGAGGGCTATCAGGACCGCGAGGACCCCGGTCTGACCGTCAAGTTCCCGCTGGTCGACCGCCCCGGCGAGTCGCTGCTGGTCTGGACGACGACCCCCTGGACACTCACCGCGAACATCGCTGCGGCGGTCGGACCGGAGATGCGTTACGTGCACGTTCGACAGAGTGACGAGTCGTTCTGGGTCGCCCGCGGCGCGCTCAAGAGTGCTGTGATCGACCGATTTGAGGTCATCGAGGAGCTCGCGGGATCGGAGCTCGTCGGGTGGCGGTATCGCGGGCCGTACGACGACCTGCCCGCCGTCGAGCGAACGTTCGAGGAAGCCGGCTACGAGCACCGCGTCGTGCCCTGGACCGAGGTCGGCGAGGAGGAGGGGACCGGCATCGTCCACATCGCCACGGGCGCCGGTGCCGAGGACTTCCAGCTCGGCAGGCAGCTCGGCCTCCCGGTCATCGTCGCGATCGATGAGGACGGGCGTTATCACGACGGGTTCGGCTGGTTGTCAGGCCTCGAGGCGCCGAATGTCGCGGAGGCGATCGTCGAGGACCTCAAGAAGCGCGGCGTCTTCTACCACCTCGAGCCGTACCAGCACCGCTACCCGCACTGCTGGCGCTGCAACACGCCGCTCCTGTGGCGTGCCGTCGACGAGTGGTACATCAGCATGGGCCCCGTCTACGACCAGCCCCGCGAAACGCTGACTCGCGAGCAGGTCGACGCCAGCCTCCGCTACCAGATCATGGACGTCGTCGACCAGATCCGCTGGATCCCGGGTTTCGGGTATGAGCGCGAGCTCGACTGGCTCCGCAACATGCACGACTGGATGATCAGCAAGAAGCGCTACTGGGGACTGGCGCTGCCGATCTACGACTGCGCCGAGTGCGGGACGGTCGAGGTCATGGGTGGACGCGAGGAGCTGCGCGAGCGCGCGGTCGAAGGTTGGGATCGGTTCGAGGGCCACACACCCCACCGGCCGTGGGTCGACGAGGTCAAGATCGCCTGCCCCGAGTGCGGCTCGCCGGTCGAGCGGATCAAGGACGTCGGGAATCCATGGCTGGACGCGGGCATCGTCCCGTTCTCGACCCTGCACTATCGCGAGGACCCCGAGTACTGGCGCCAGTGGTTCCCGGCCGATTTCATCACCGAGAGCTTCCCCGGGCAGTTCCGGAACTGGTTCTATTCGATGCTCGCGATGTCGACGGTCCTCCGGCGCGAGCCGCCGTTCAAGACGATCTTCGGTTCCGCGCTCCTCTACGGCGAAGACGGTCGCCCGATGCACAAGAGCTGGGGCAACGCGATCGACTTCGACGAGGCCGCCGAGCGGATGGGGGTCGACGTCATGCGCTGGCTCTACGCGACCGCCCGGCCGGAGGAGAACATCCGGTTCGGGTGGCACGCCGCGGACGACGCCCGACGCGAGCTGTTCATTCTCTGGAATGCGTATCGGTT
>DATAFZ010000088.1:0-16800 GCA_036257225.1 Candidatus Limnocylindrales bacterium
TTCGGCGGGATCATCCTCAACATGACCGGCCTTCTCACGATCGGGATCCTGCTGTTCGGGCTGGCGGTGCTCTTCGCGATCCTGACGCTGCCCGTCGAGATCCAGGCGAGCCAGAAGGCGCTGGCGATGCTCGAGTCGACCGGCGTCGTGACCACCCAGCAGGACCGTGACGGCGCGCAGGCCATGCTGCGCGCCGCCGCGCTGACCTATCTCGCCGCCGCGGTCGCGGCGATCCTGACGCTGCTCTACTACCTGACCCTGGCTCGTCGCAGCAGCTGATCGTGCCGTGACCCGGCCCCGGATCCCCGACGATGTGCTGACGGCTGCGCACGAGCGGGCCGCAGCTCGCGGCGCGAAGGACTGGGAGACCGCCGACCGGCTCCGGGCCGAGATCGAGGCCGCCGGATGGACCGTGGTCGACCGGGGCACCGACTTCGCCTTGTCCCCCGCGACGCCGGCGGACATCGAGGAGGGTGCGCGGGTCCGCTATGGGGCGTCGCGCAACGTCCCGTCCCGACTCGACGAGCCGGCGGTGGGGCTGGCCACGGTCGTCCTGATCGCCACCGACTGGCCGGCCGACGTGGAGCGGGCGGTGGCCGCGTTGCAGACGCACGCGCCGGTGGGGACCGGCATCGTCGTCGTGGCCGACGGTCCTGCGGACGAGCAGGCCGCGGCGCTCGATGCGCTCACAGGCGTCGAGACGGTGTGGACCTCAGAGCGACTCGGCCACGCGGCAGCTACGAACATCGGGGTCAGGCGTGCCGCCGGTCCGGTCGTCGTCCTGATGGATCCGAGCGTCGAGCCGACCGGGGATGTCATCACGCCCTTGGCCGCGGCACTCGCCGATCCGACGGTGGCCGTCGCCGGCGGATGGGGTCTCACCTCGACGGATCTGCGCACGTTCGAGGAGGCGCCACCCGGGGACGTCGACGCGGTGGAGGGCTACCTGCTGGCGTTTCGCCGGGAGGATGCCGCGGAACGCGGGCCGCTCGATGAGCGTTTCCGGTTCTACCGCAACCTCGATATCTGGTGGAGCCTGGTCCTGCGCGACGAGGGCGAGGGGAGAGCCCCGCGGCGGGCCGTCCGCGTGGCTGACCTGCCCGCGACCCGCCACGAGCACCGCGGCTGGGAGAGCCTCCCCGAGGAGGAGCGCGCGCGCCGATCGAAGCGGAACTTCTACCGGATCATCGACCGCTTCGGGTCGCGCCGTGACCTGCTCGTCGCGGACCGGTCCCAGGCGTGAGCGACCAGTCCGTCCCGCTCGTCGTCCTCATCGTCGGCTTGGTCATCCTGCTCGCCATCCGGCCGATCGCGATCTCATCCCGCACGGGTCGGTCGAAACGGACGCCATCACCCGGTCCCGAGGCGATCGAGCAGCTGGCCGAGCACCTTGGCGTCGGCATCCTCGTCGAGTCGGTCGAGGCGGGGCCGCCGGCCCGGATCGTCGCGAGTGGGCTGCTCGACGGTGGGCGCACCCGGTTGGAGGGATCCGGCCCGACCGAGGAGGACGCGTGGCGGGACCTCGCGCGGGCAGCCATCGCCTGGAAGCGCGAGGACGGCCGGAACGTCCGGTTCTGGTGGGGCGCCTAACGACGAGGGCGGACGGTCGAGCCCTCGGGCGTATCGACGACGTCGTACCCCGCCGAACCGATCTCGGCCCGTAAGGCGTCGGCACGGGCGTAGTCACGAGCCGCCCGGGCAGCATCGCGTTCGCCGACCAACGCGCTGACCTCGTCGGGGATCCGGGCCGTGGTGGTCGGTGTGTCCCAGACCCGGTGCAGATCCAGGCCGAGCACCGCATCGGCGTCGAGCACAAGCCAGCGGCGCTCGTCGGCCGGCAGGTCGGCTCGCAGCATCTCGCGTACGCAGACGAGGGCCGCCGGCAGGTCGAGATCGGCATCGAGCGCGTCGACGAACCGTGCATGAAGGGCGGCGCCGGCCGCTGACAACGGCGCGGCAGGCGCGTGTGCGCGATCGGCGATGGCGTAGTCGCCACGACCGAACCCGGCGACGCCATCCGCGATCCCCTCGGGTCGGTCCCCGGCAGCCCCCGCGGCGAGCACCGGTGGTGCGGCCCAGTCGCCGCTCGCCGGCGGTGGTCCGAGCGCGACCAGCCGGCCCCGCAGCGAAGCGTATGCCGCGGCCGCCGCGGCGATCGACTCGTCCGAGTAGTTGAGCTTGTGACCGTAGCGCGAGGTCAGGACGAGATAGCGGAACGCGAGCGGCTCGATGCCCTCGTCGGCGAGCTCGGTCACACGCTGGAAATTGCCAGCCGACTTGGCCATCTTGCGGCCCGCCATGAGCAGGTGCTCCCCGTGGACCCAGAGACGGGCCGGCGGGCCGCCCACGAGCGGCGCGGACTGGGCGATCTCGTCCTCGTGGTGCGGGAACACGTTGTCGATCCCGCCGGTGTGCAGATCGAACCGATCGCCGAGGTAGCGGCGAGCCATCGCCGAGCATTCCAGGTGCCAGCCCGGGTAGCCGTCCCCCCAGCGCGCCGTGGGCCACTTGAGGGCCCGGCGTGGTCCGGCGTTCTTCCAGAGGGCGAAGTCCGCTGGGTCTCGCTTGTCGGGCTCGACCTCACCCCTGTGACCTGCCCGCAGCTCGTCGAGCGAGTTGCCGGACAGCCGCCCATAGCCATCGAACGACCCGACGGCGTAGTACACATTGCCGAGATCGGACGCGTACGCGTGGCCGAGGTCCTCGAGCTCCTCCGCGAGGGCGACCATCTCCGCGATGTGCTCGGTCGCCCGCGGGAAGATGTGGGCGGGAAGGATGTTGACCAGGGCCTCGTCGGCATGGAACGCGGCCTCGTACGCATCGGCGATCTCGGCCGTCGTCTTGTGCTCCAGACCGGCCTGCACCAGCATCCGATCCTCGCCACGATCGAACTCGTCCTCGCGCAGGTGGCCCACGTCGGTGATGTTCTTGACGTGGAGGACGTCGAGTCCGTGGTACAGCAGGACACGCCGGATCAGGTCCGCCAGCAGGTTGGACCGCAGGTTGCCCACGTGGGCGAATCGGTACACGGTGGGTCCGCACGTGTACATCCGGATCCGGCCGGGCTCCAGTGGTTCGACCGTCTCCACAGCCCGGCTCAGCGTGTTCCGGATCCGCAACGTCATGGCGCCATCGTAGAGGCCCTAACGTCCGAGACCGATCCTCGTTATGCCATCAGAGGCCTCGCGGTTCCCACATCGTTCCCCCGGCGGTGTAGTCCTGCGAGGCCTCGTCACGTGCCCGGCGCCCGTGCCGGCGACCTGCCCGAAAAGGGCCGAACAGGGACCGCCCGTATACTCCGGCCGATGCGCCGCCGGATGGTCCTTCTTCTCGTTGCCCTGATCGCCGGCGCCTGCGGGGGGTCGCCGCCGGGCGCCGACAGCAGCACTGCCCGGATCTCGATCGGCGCCCCGTCCGACCTGGACCCGGCCGTCAGCGGCGATGCGCAGAGCTCGGCGGTGATCGCCCAGTTCTTCGAGACCCTCACCGCGATCGACCAGTCGCTCGTGCTCCAGCCGGCCCTCGCCGAGTCGTGGCGGGTGGAAGACAGCGGTCGACGGATCGTGTTCCATCTCCGACCCGATCAGCGGTTCAGTGACGGCACCCCGTTGCGTGCCGGCGACGTCGTCCGCAGCTGGCTCCGCCTGATCGATCCGGATGCGCCATCGCCACTGCACACGCTGCTGCACGACGTTCGCGGGGCGACGGCATACGTGGCGGGGGAGGGGACGGCCGACGACGTCGGGCTGCGTGCGGACGACGCGGCGGGGGACGTGATCGTCGACTTCGATCGGCCGTTATCGGAGTTCCCGTCGATCGTCGCCGGACCGACGTTCGGTGTGGTCCCGCCCACCATCGATGACCCCGACGCGTTGCGCGCAGGCGACGGATTCGTGGCGAGTGGCGGTTACCGGCTCGCGGCCGAGACCGAGAGCGAGATGACCCTCGAGGCGAACCCGCACTACTGGGCCGGGAAGCCGGCGCTCGGCACGATCACGCTCCTGAACGATCTCGGTGGCGCCAGCCCGGTCGAGCAGTTCGAGAGCGGCGAGCTCGATTACGTGCAGATCTCCGGGTTCGATGCCGGCTGGATCGCCTATGACGAGGTCCTCGGGCCGCAGCTACGCAGCGTCCCGGCGTTGTCCACCGACTTCTACGGATTCGACACGACCGTCCCCCCGTTCGATGACGTCCGGGTCCGGCAGGCGTTCGGCGCGGCCGTCGACTGGCGGCGGATCGCCCGGCTGGCGGTGGACGACCCGTCTGCTGTCGCGACGTCGATGGTGCCGCCCGGCATCCCTGGTCGAAGCGACCGCGACGTGCTGCCGAAGCATGATCCGAGCGCCGGACGCGCCCTCCTTGCCGAGGCTGGCTATCCGGGTGGGGCGGGCTTCCCCGATGTGACCCTCGTGACCGGTGGGACCGCCACCGACGAGGCCGTGGTGGCCGAGCTGGAGCGAGAGCTGGGCATCACGGTCACGGTCGAGAACATGGATTTCGACGCCTACTTCGACCGCCTCGACACCGATGCCCCGGCGATGTGGTCGCTGTCGTGGATCGCCGACTATCCAGGCAGGAACGACTTCCTTGGCGTGCTGCTCGGCGCCGGGTCGGCCAACAACTACGGCCGCTGGAAGTCGCCCGAATTCGACGCAGCGATCGCCGATGCGGCCGCGCTGACCGATCCTGCGGCGGTCGCCGCTGCCTACGATCGCGCCGAGGACGTCGTGCAGCGCGACGTGCCGGTCGTCCCCCTGAGCTACGGCACGGGCTGGGCGTTGTCCCGCGAGGGACTACTCGGTGCTGGGCAGAACGGGCTCGGCTCGCTGCGGTTCGCCGGCCTGGCGTGGGCGGGCCGATGACCTCTCGACGACGCGCGGCCCGCGCCCTCGCGGGTCTCGTCCTGGCCGTCGCCTCGGTGCTGCCCGCCACGACCACCGTTCATGCTGCAACGCCGACCTTCGGGCGCCCGACGATCGACGGCTCGTTCGGCGGCGCCATCGTCGCGAGCCAACCGCTGACGTTCGATACCGCGCCCGACCTGGTCGAGGTCGTGGTCACGACCGCCGACGGTCCGCCACTCGTGGCCGAGGTGACATCGCCGGGCGTCGGCTCGACGACGCTCCGCTACACGCTCGGCGGCGATGACGGGCACATCCCGCCGAACACCCCGGTCCGCGTCCGCTGGCGGATCACGACCGACGGCGCGGCCACGCTGGGTCCCGAAGCGCGGACCGTCGTCGAGGACGACCGCTTCGACTGGCAGACGCTCGGCGGCGATGTCGTTCGCGTCCATTGGTACGAGGGTGGTCGGGCGTTCGGTGAGCGGGCACTCGCCATCGGCGAGCGGGCCGTGGAGGAGACCGCGCAGACATTCGGCGTGACCGAGGACGACCCTGTCGACTTCTTCATCTATGCCGACCGCGACGCGTTCTATGACGCGCTCGGGCCCGGCACCCGCGAGAACGTGGGCGGCCAGGCGAACGCCGACATCCGAACCATGTTCGCCCAGATCTCGCCCGGCTCGATCGACGACCCGTGGGTCGAGAACGTCGTGCCGCACGAGCTCATCCACCTTGTGTTCGACACGGCCGTGAAGAACCCGTACCACTTCCCGCCGCGCTGGCTGAATGAGGGGCTGGCGGTCTATCTGAGCGTCGGCTACGAGGCGAGCGATCGGGCGGCGGTCGGAGCTGCGGCTCGCGCCGGTGAGCTGATCCCGCTCGACGGCCTCGTGGGCCAGTTCCCGACGTCGGCGTCGCGGTTCGGCCTGGCGTACTCGGAGAGCGCCAGCGCTGTCGAGTACCTGATCCGGACCCACGGCGAGGACACGATGGTCTCGCTCGTCCGGTCGTACGCCGAGGGTCGCACCGACGACGAGGCGTTCGAGGCGGCGATCGGCATGGATGTCGCTGCGTTCAACGATGCGTGGCTGACGGATCTGGGTGCGAAGCCACCGGCGAAGCACGGTCCGCAGCCACCGCCGGCCGGGCCGGTGCCCGAGGGCTGGGCTGCCGCGCCGCCCGCCCCGGGCGGCGTGGCCACGCCGCCCCCGCGTGCCTCGGCGGCGCCACCCATCGTCAGTCGGACCGTGCCGCTGGAGGGCGTGCCGCTGGGGCCGATCTGGCTTTGGCTGCTCACGATCCTCGTCGGCGCCGGCGTCGTTCTACTGATCTGGTCGCGATCCCGCGGGCGCTCCGCGTGATCGGTCGGATACGCACCATACCGAGCTGGCAGATCACCCTCGGAGCAGCCCTGCTCGGGCTCGGATTCCTGATCGCCGCCCAGCTCGCGGCGGAAGGTCCTCGCGTCCGCTACACGACCCAGGAGCGCGCGCCGCTGGTCGAGACGGCGACGCAGCTCCAGCAGCGCCAGGAGGAGCTCAAGGCGCGGATCCTGGAGTTGCGCGGGCGGATCCAGACCACGGAGCAGGCGGACGAGGGCTCGGCCGCGCTAGTCCGCGAGCTCAACGACGACCTGCAGAAGGCACGCATCGCAGCCGGGCTGATCCCGCTGACCGGCACGGGGATCGTCCTCCAGCTCGAGGATTCGGCGGACCAGCCCGCACCCGGTGCGAACGAGGCCGATTACCTCGTCGGTGCGCGCGACCTGCGGGGGATCGTCGAGGAGCTGTGGGCTGCCGGCGCCGAGGCGATCGCCGTCAATGGCGAACGGCTCACCCCGACCACCGCGATCATCGATGTCGGGCCTTCGATCCTCGTCAACGCGGCGTATCTGGCCGGTCCGTACCAGGTGACGGCGCTAGGGCCGGACGATCTTTACCCGCGGCTGAGCGCGTCGCCGGGTTTCGTCGACCTGCTGCGGACCAGGGCGCAAGGGTTCGGTATCCGCGTGTCGATCGCCGAGCCGGAGGCCGTCGATATGCCGGCGTTCGCGGGCACGGTGACGCTGCGCTACGCACGACCCGAGCCGGCGAACTGACGATGCGCCGACGACGCAGCCAGCTGACGATCGCCGCGGTCACGTTCGTGCTGGGCGTGCTGGTCATCATCCAGCTCCGCACCCAGGCCAGCAGCACCGCCTTTGCCGGCCTCTCGTCACAGGACCTGACGATCCTCGTCGCCAATCTCGACGACCGCAACGATCAGCTCCGCACGGAGGTCGCCACGCTCGAGCGCGAGCTCGAGGTCCTCGAGCAGAACACCGAGCGGGGCGACATGTCGATCGACGAGCTCCGGGCCGATCTGCGGCGGGTCCGCCTCTACGCGGGCATCGATCCGGCCACCGGGCCGGGGGTGTCGATCGTCGTTCGCGGCCCGATCGACGGGCAAGGCATCGAGGACCTTGTCAACGAGCTGCGCAACGCCGGCGCGGAGGCCATGGCGATCGACACGGTCCGGCTGGTACCGGGCATCGTCGCCATCGGGGCGCCGGGCGCGGTCACGGTCGACGATCTGGGGCTGGCCGATCCGTTCACGCTGAGCGCGATCGGCGCGCCTGACAAGCTCACCGGATCACTCACCAGACCGGGTGGCATCATCGCCCAGCTATCCGCCACTCAGCCCGATGTGGTCGTCGACGTCACGCCGCTCGACCGGATCGGTGTGCCGGCCACCGAGCGTACCCTCGTCCCGAGTCATGGCCGTCCGCGCCTCTGATACCCTGCCCGCCGTGCCGGACCGACCCATCCTGGACCTGCTGCTCGGGGACGTCGTCCGCCTCCGCCGCCGCCATCCCTGCGGTGGCGACACATGGCTCGTGGACCGGCTCGGCGCCGACATCGGCCTGCGCTGCCGGACGTGCGACCGGCACGTCCTGATCGAGCGAGCCGTGCTCGAGCGACGGCTCGCCGGGTTCGTCGAGCGCGGCGATCCCAGCATCACGGCCGCGGTCGGGGGCGACGATCCGGGGCGACAGCGGATCGCACGCGACCGGTCGTCGTGACCGAGCCAGCGGCCAGCGCGGCCGAAGGGATCGACGCCGGCACCGAGACCCCGAGCGAAGGCCCGCTGACGGTCTTCCGCAACCCGTCATTCCTCCGCCTCTGGCTGTCGCAGGCCGCGACCCAGATCGGCGGCAACATGGTGCTGTTCGGGTTGACGGTCATCGTCTCCGAGAACAACTCGAACACCGCGGTCAGCCTGCTGATCCTGTCGTTCCTCGTGCCGGCCGTGCTCGTGTCGGCGGTGGCGGGCGTGTACGTCGACCGGGTCGACCGGCGGCTGATGCTGATCGGGACCAACGTCCTGCGCGGGTTCGCGATCATCGGCCTGTTCCTGGTCGGCGACCACCTCCTCCTGCTCCTGCTGCTCAACTTCTTCATGTCGACCGTGACGGTCTTCTTCGCGCCGGCCGAGGCGGCGATGATCCCCGAGGTCGTGCCGCGCAGCCAGCTGCTCGCCGCGAACGGCGTGTTCACGCTGACCCTCAACGCGGCGTTCGCGCTCGGCTTCGCGTTGCTCGGGCCGCTGGTGATCAACATCGCCGGGCCGGAGGCCGTGATCCTCGTCGTGGCCGCGCTGTACTTCCTGGCCGCGGTGTTCTGCTGGACCCTCCCACCGTCGCCACCGCCTGCCCGGCTGACCAACGGCGATGGCGCAGTGCTGGAGACGCAGCATGCCTTCGCGTCGACGATGGCCCAGTTGCGCGAGGGTTTCTCGTTCATCCGCGGCCACCGCTCGATCGGGTGGTCGCTGCTGTATCTGGGTATCACCGCGTCGCTCGTGGGCGTCCTCGGCGTGTTGGGACCCGACTTCGCCGAGACCGCCCTCGGGCTGCGACCGAAGGACATCTCGGTCGTCGTGCTGCCGCTCGGTGGCGGGATCGTGATGGGCATCCTGCTCCTCAACTCGTACGGCCAATTCCTGCCGCGTCGCCGAGTGATCGAGGGCGGACTGATCCTGCTCGGCGTGATGCTCGCGCTGCTGTCCGTTGCGGGGCCGATCAGCCAGTTCCTCCAGCGAGTCGACGAAGCCGGCAGCCTGCTCGACCTGTCCGCGGTCACCTCCCTGCTGGCGATCGTCGTATTCATCGCGTTCATCGCCGGCATCGCCTACGCGGGGGTGGCGATCCCGGCACAGACGCAGCTCCAGGAGGACCTGCCGGAGGACGTTCGCGGGCGGGTGTACGGCGTCCTGAACATGCTCGTGTCGGTGTCGAGCTTCCTGCCGATCATCGTCGTCGGGCCGATCTCGGACTTGATCGGCACGGCCACCGTCATGCTGCTGGTGGCGATCGGCGTGCTAGTGTCCGGTGTCGCCAGCGTGTTCCTGCGCGACCCGAACCTCGGCGTGGCCGGGGCCAGCGCCGACCCGCATGCGGAGGACCCGATCGCCGCTGCACTCGGCGCCGACCGGCCGGCCTGGCGCGAGCAGCGCGCCCCGGCCGAGCCTGCGCCCGCCAACCCCGTGGCGCCCAACCCGGTCGCCGCTTCCCCGGCCGCGCCGCCGCCCGAGATCGATGCGGTCGGGATCGCCGGTCCGTCCGACCCCGCCGACCGCGACTGACCGATGGCCAGGGTCGCGGTCGTCTTCACCGGGGGCACGATCAGCATGGGCTTCGACCCGGTCGCCGGTGGCAACGTCCCGGCGCTCGATGGTGCGGCGATCCTCGCCCGCACTCCTGGGCTCGAGTCGATCGCCGATGTCGTGCCGATCGACCGCGGCCTGACGCCGGCCAGCCACTTCACGTGGGCCGACCTGCTGCAGCTCGGCGGTGTGGTGCAGGGCGTGCTCGATGATCCGGCGATCGACGGCGTGGTCGTCGTCCAGGGCACCGACACCATCGAGGAGACGGCGTTCGCGTGGGACCTGGTCGTGAGGTCGTCGAAGCCGGTCGTCGTGACGGGCGCGATGCGTGCCTCGCACGAGGACGATTACGACGGGCCGGCGAACCTGCGCCGGGCCGTCGCCGCGGCCGCGTCGCCATCCCTCCGCGACGTCGGGGTGGTTGTCGGGCTGTCGGGCACGCTCGAGGCAGCCGACGACGTGACCAAGATGCACACGCGTGCCTTCGACACCTTCCAGTCGCCGAACCGGGGCTCCCTTGGACGCGTGGCGGATGCGGACGTCGCCCTGGTGCAGCTACGCGGACCGCGCCGCGCCCTGTCCACCATCCCTGCGGACGGCGCACCAGTTGAGCTCGTGCAGGCAGGCATCGGCACGGACGGCTCGCTGCTCGACGCGGCCGTCGCGACCGGTGCCCTCGGTGTCGTCGTCGCGGCGACCGGCGCCGGGAACACGTCGGCCGGTCTTCTCGCCGCCGCGCAACGGGCGATGGCCGGCGGTGTCGTGGTCGTCCTCGCCTCGCGGTGTCCGGGCGGTGCCGTGTCGACGGCGTACGCATTCCCCGGTGGCGGCGCCACCTGGGTCCGCGCCGGCGCGATCCCGGCCGGTACGCTGTGCGCCATCAAGGCGCGCGTCGCGCTCGCCCTTGGGCTCGGAGCGGGACTCGGCCGCGATGACCTCGCCGCGCTGCTCGCCGACCCGGTAGGCTGACCGGCCATGCCGCTCGACATGCTCATCTCCGGGCGGATCGCCACGCTGGCGGGTGATTCGGGCCTCGGTTGGGTCGAAGCCATCGGGATCCGCGATGGCCGGGTCGCGTTCGCGGGTTCGGAAGTGTTCCTGGAGACGCGGGCGGACCCGTTCACCGAGCGCATCCGTCTCGAGCCGGACCAGGTGGCACTCCCCGGGCTGACCGACGCGCACCTGCATCTCGCGCAGGCCGCGCTCGCCTCGCGACACGTGGACCTCGGCGATGCGCCGACGCTCGATGAGGGGTTGGCACGCCTTCGCGTCGCACACGAGCGGTTGCCGGCCGATGCCTGGCTCGAGGGCCACGGCTGGGATTCGGATCGATGGGGCGGCTGGCCCACGGCCGATGCGCTCGAATCGGTGGCCCCGGGGCGAAAGGCCGTGCTGTGGGCGCACGACCACCACGCGCTGTGGGCGAGCCACGCGGCGATCAGGGCCGCCGACCTGCCCGACGGCGACCCGCCCGGCGGCGTCATCCGGCGCGCCGACGACCGCACGCCCGAAGGCGTCCTGTACGAGGCCGCCACGCGTTTGATCACCATCCACGTGCCGGCACCCTCGGCGGACGCCCTCGAAGGGACGATCATCGAGGTCGGTAAGGACCTGGTGTCGCTTGGCGTAGTCGCCTGCCACGACCCGGGTGGCGTCGCCCCCGACCCGGATCTGTCGTACTCCTTCCCGGCCTATGCCCGGCTGTCGGACGCCGGCCGGCTGCCGGTCCGCGTCCACACCTGCATGCGGGACGACGCGGTCGCAGCGGCGATCGAGCAGGGCCACCGGAGCGGCCGACGGCTCGGCGCCGACCCCGACGGCCGGGCGACGGTCGGCTGGCAGAAGTGTTTCGCCGACGGGTCGCTCGGGTCGCGGACGGCGGCGTTGCTCGAGGACATCGAACCCGAACCCGACCGACCCATGCCGCCGGAGCTGCGGCGCGGGGTGTGGATGACCGACGCGGACGCGCTGCGCGAGCGTGTCGAGCGCGCATCCGCGGGCGGGATCACCACGACGATCCACGCGATCGGCGACGCGGCGATCCGCGCGGCGCTCGACGTCCTGACGCCGTTCGCTCCGACCTCGACCTTGATGCCCCGGGTCGAGCACGTCCAGATGCTGCATCCGGACGACCGCCCGCGGTTCGCTACCGCCGGCATCGCTGCCAGCGTCCAGCCGGTCCATCTCGGATCGGACGCGATGCAGGCACGGAAGCTGTGGGGCGACCGTGCCGAGACCGAGGGCTACACGTGGAAGTCGATCGCGGACACCGGCGCGGTGATGCCGTTCGGCACGGATGCGCCGGTCGAGTCGTACGACCCGTGGCCGGGCCTGGCGCTGGCGGTGCGGCGCGAGGATTCGAGGTGGCCGTCCGGAACGCCGTCGTATGCGCCTGACGAGTCGCTGACGCTCGATCGTGCGCTGCGCGCGAACTGCATCGATGGCCCGCTCTCCGCGCGCGAGCTCGACCGTGGCCGCCTGACCGTCGGTCAGCGGGCCGATGTCGTCGTCATCCCGGCCGCATCGATCGACGAGCCGGTCACGCCCGGCGGACCGCTTTCGACGACCCGGCCCCAGATGGTGCTGATGGACGGGAAGGTCGTCTTCGAGGTCTAGTCTGCCGCCGGCATCGGCCGCGAGGCCGGCCCGCTCGGACCCTCGAGCTCGCGGAGCGCGTCGGCGAAGAGGCCGTTGAAGATGCGCGAGGTCGACGGGAAGGCGTGGATCGTCGCGACCAGGACGTCGACCGTTACGTGCGCCTGGATCGCAAGGACACATTCGTGGATCGCTGCAGACGCATCCGGGCACGCGACCGCCGCCCCGACCAACTCGCGCGTGCCGCGATCGATCACGATCGTGATGTGGCCGAACTTGGCCTCCAGGGCATAGCCACGACTGCTCTTGGCGAACTCGGCGACCTGTTCGAAGGCATCGAGTCCCTGCTCCCTGGCCTTCTCGAGCGAGATTCCCACGAACGCGGCCTCCGGGTCGGTGTAGGTGGCCCGCGGCAGCGCCCGATAGTCGGGCGTGACCTGCCCGCCCATCGCCATCCGCGCGGCGAGCTCGCCCTGGTAGTGGGCCTGGTGGGTATGGAGCTCGGGACCCGCGGCGTCGCCGACCGCGAACAGCCCGTCGGCGATCCGGAGGCGTCCGTCGCGCGGATAGGGCGGCGTCCGCCCGCTTGTATCGAGCCCGTAGTGCTCGAGCCCGAGGTCGTCGAGCGGGACCTCGCGACCGACGGCCGCCATGAGTGTGTGGCCTTCGGCGGTCGACCCGTCGTCGAGCTCGATCAGATGGGCACCGTCGGCACCGCCGCCGGCGCGGGCGGCCACGGCGCGCACACCGGTTCGCACCGTCACGCCGTCGGCCTCCAGCGTCGCCTTGATGACGTCGGAATTGCGTGGGTGATCGGTCGGCGCGAGGCGGGGACCCGATTGCACGATCGTGACCGGCACCCCGAACCGCGCGTACACCTGGGCGAGCTCGCAGCCGGTCGGGCCGCCACCGAGGATCAGCAGGCTCCGCGGCAGCTCCCGGGTGAGGGTCGCCTGTTCGTTCGTCCAGACGTCGATCGCCTCGATGCCGGGGATGGTGATCTTGCGCGAGTGCGACCCGACGGCGATCACGACGTTCTTGCCGTGGAGTTCGTGGCGCTGCCCGTCGTGGCTGACCGTGACCCGGCCGCGTCCGGCGATCCGCGCCTCGCCACGGTAGACGACGGCACCGGCCTTTTCGAGCGACTTCACGTGGCTGGTGTCGTCTGGTTCGGCCGCGTCGGCCGGCCGGTTGATCATGAAGTCGCGATGCTTCGACGCCCGCGGCCACTCGTAGCGGGCAGGGTTCGCCCGGTGCTCCGCGGCCGAGTGCAGGAGCGCCTTCGACGGCAGGCAGCCGATGTGCGGGCAGCTGCCGCCGAACCAGCGCGGGTCGACGATGGCGACGCTCGCCCCCAGCTCGCGCGCCTTGTGGGTGACCGCTTCGCCACCCGGCCCCGCGCCGATGACGATGAGGTCGAAGGTCCGGTCCATCGCCGTCAGTCTGGCGAGTCTCGATGACGGTCGCGTTGCCGTCGCGCTTCGTAGAGCAAGATCGCGGCCGATACCGAGACGTTCAGGCTGTCGGCGACGCCGTGCATCGGCAGGCGGACGGCCTCGATCTCGTCGGCTCGCCAGGCTGCCGTCAGCCCGCCGGTCTCGCTGCCCAGCACGAGTGCGAGCGGGCCGGTCAGGTCCGCGTCCGTGTACACCCGATCGGCGTTCACGCGGGCAGCGACGATCCGGATCTGTCGCTCGCGGAGCCAGGCGAGAACGTCATCCGATGGTCCCGCTGCCAGCGGGACCGAGAAGATCGTACCGGCGCTGGCGCGGATCACGTTGGGGTTGGCGAGGTCGGTGCGCGGCGACGCGGCGATCAGGGCATCGGCTCCCGCCCCGTCCGCGCTCCGGAGCGCGGCTCCCACGTTGCCGGGCTTCTCGACGCCCTCCACGACCACCACCAGCGGGTCCGCGGGGAGGCGCAGGTCGGCGAGTCGGAGCGACGGGGGGCGGACGACCGCCACGAGCCCCTCCGCCCGATCGCCGAACGCAAGCTTGCTGAACGCGGCCTCCGTCGTGGTCGTGACCTGGACGTGCCTGACCGCCAGTGCGTCGAGGGCGGCGCGCGCGTCCTCCCCGGCGAGCAACGGCTCGCACACGAAGGCCTCGACCACCTCGACGCCGGCATCCAGTGCGCGGCGAACCTCGCGGGCCCCATCGACCAGGGTCAGCCCGGTCGACTCGCGCTCGCGTCGATCGCGCAGGCGCGCGACCGACTTGATCCGCGGGTTCGACGGGCTGGCCAGGGCAGGGGAGGACGTCGACGCCATCGGCCTCATGATGCGCCGCTGCCGCGGGCGTACGCACCGAGCTCGAGCGTCGTCCCTGATGTTGCCGTCAGTTCGAGGCGGCCGACCTCGACGTCGTCGACCACCGTTGCCAGCCGAAGTCCGAGATCGTCGGGGTCGATTCCCTCCGCGTGCGCCGTCAGGAGGACGAAGCCGTCGGGGGTGAGGAGTCGACGGATGTCGGCCAGGAGGGGCTCGAGGTCGCGCTCGAGTCGCCAGGCCTTGCCCGATGTGCCGTGGCCGTAGGTCGGCGGATCGAGGACGACACCGTCGTACCGCCGTTCCCGGCGGATCTCGCGGGCCACGAAGGCGGGAGCGTCGTCGACGAGCCAGCGGATCGGTCGGTCCTCGAGGTCGTTCAGGGCGGCATTCCGTCGCGCCCATGCGACGGTCGGTCGGGCGGCATCGACATGGGCGACGGCGGCGCCGGCGCGCGCCATGTCCAACGTGACGAGACCGGTGTAGCCGAAGAGGTTCAGCACGGAGGCCGTCGGCGTGTCGCTCACGCGCTTTCGGAGCCACGGCAGCATCCCGGCTTGCTCGGGGAAGAGCCCGACCTGGCCGGCGTCGGTCGGACGGGCTTCGAAGGTGAGGTCGGCCAGCCGGGCGCGCCAGCCCGATCGGGCCTCGTCGAGCCCGGGCCCGCTCCAGCCACGATCGCGGTCGTATCTCAGGTCTGCTTCCTGCCAACGGTCCGGCGCGCGAGGCTCGCCCATCGCGGCCGGGTGCGTTCGGACGACGACGTGTGCGCCGAACCGCTCGAGTCGAGCGCCCCTGCCGGTATCGACGAGCTCGTAGTCGACCACGGGCGCATCATCAGCGGAAACCGTCCGGGTCGGCGGGTCGAATCCGGGATCATGAGGGAAAGGAGGGTCCGCGTGGTCCGACGTTCGATCGTGGCGGTGGTGCTGGTCCTGGCTGCTGTGCTGAGCGGTTGTACGAACCCGTCGGGCGGTGGCTCGGGCGCGCCAGCGGAGTCACCGGCGGCGCAGCCAGGCTACTGAGGCTTACGTCGGCGCACCGCCACGGGCCTGATTGTCGCCCCACTGGCCCTTGCGGTACGATGCGCGCTGCCGTTCGGGTGGCGGCGCAGTCATTCCAGTGGTCCTGCGAGACGTGGAACACCTCGCATCAAGGGGCTTCGGGAGAGGCAGCGACAATGCCCAGACGGTAGGTTCCGACAGGCGTCGCGTCCAGCCAGACGCGGAGCAGCCGGAACCGCTGGGCGGCTAGCTCAGCTGGTTAGAGCACTTGCTTGACATGCAAGAGGTCACTGGTTCGAGTCCAGTGTCGCCCACCACATCCTGAACACGCGTCGAGCGGGACGCGCCGTCCGATCCGTCGATCACGAGAGAGCCGGGCCAAGGCTGGAAGCCCGACGATCGACCCGAGCGGTACCACCCGCGAGCGATCGGTGAACCGATCCGGGTATCGCCCGTTAGCGCGATCACGAGGGCGCCGGCCATCGACCGGCGAACGCAGGTGGGACCGCGGGAGCAGACCTCTCGTCCTGGCGACGGGCGAGGGGTTTCCGATTCTTGGGAGTCGACATGACGGACGACGACAAACGACAGCCGAGCGAGGTCGACGACGAGCCGATCGAGCTCGAGGTGCCCGAGCGCGGAAGCGCCACCGAGCTGATGGACCACGGCGCGGCCGGCGAGCTCGGGCCGATGCGTCACAGCGCGGCGCACGTGCTGGCCGAGGCCGTCCTCGATCTGTTTCCGGGCACGCAGCTCGGCATCGGGCCGGTCATCGATGACGGCTTTTACTACGACTTCCTGCTGCCGCGACCGCTGACGCCGGACGACCTCCCGAAGGTCGAGGAGCGCATGCGCGAGTCGATCGCGGCGGACCACCCGTTCGAGTTCAGCGAGGAGACGCCGGAGGCGGCACGTGCCGCGCTCGAGGAGCGCGGGCAACCATTCAAGGTCGAGATCATCGACGACCTGCTCGCGACCTCGAAGCGCGACGGGACGCCGATGCCGCCGACGACGTTCTACCGGCAGGGGCCGTTCATCGACCTGTGTCGCGGGCCGCACGTCGCGAGCACCGGCAAGATCGGCCCGTTCAAGCTGCTCGGGACGGCGGGCGCGTACTGGCGCGGCGACGAGAAGCGGCCGATGCTCCAGCGCGTCTACGGCACGGCCTGGGCCACGCAGGAAGAGCTCGATGGCTACCTCTGGCGCCGGGCCGAGGCGAAGAAGCGCGACCACCGCCGGCTCGGCGTCGCCCTGGACCTCTACAGCTTCCATGACGTGAGCCCGGGCTCGGCCTTCTGGCACCCCAAGGGCCAGCGGATCTGGCGAACGCTCGAAGCGGCGATGCGCGAGCTCCAGGGGGTCCGTGGCTACGAGGAGGTGAGCACGCCCATCCTCGTCCACAAGAAGCTCTGGGAGCAGTCCGGCCACTGGGCCAACTACGACGACA
>DATAFZ010000062.1:0-3096 GCA_036257225.1 Candidatus Limnocylindrales bacterium
CGACGAGGGCCAGGTCGTCACGATCGACCTCGACGGCGGTGCGGGCATCGGCGGCTGGGATATACGCCCGGTCCGACACGCGCTCGCAGCCGTCATGCGTCGCCGGCCGGAGGCCTATCACGAGGCGATCCGGTTCCTCGACGTGGGTGACGATGCGGCGCCCGCCACCGGTGACGGCAGCGTTCCAACGTCGATCCACGATGTCATGCGGATCAGGGAGAAGGGCCTGGCACAGCATCTGATCTACGACGCCTATGAGCGGCGATCCGGACTCATCCGCGTCCTCGCGACCGATGCAACGCCCGAGGACTGGGCGACGGCCCGGGCGACCGAGCTCGGGGATGTCGTGGACGGCGCCTTCGAGGTCGAGCACCTGGCGACCGGCCGGCTCGTCACGCGACGCGACGCGACCATCGCACGTGCGACCATCCGTGTCGTGAAGACGCTGACCCTCGGCGGCGACCGGCGTGCCCCGACTTTGACCGAGCAGGTCGACCTGGAGCATCGCGATGGTCCGGAGCTCGAGGGCCGTATCGGCGTGGAATGGGCACTGACGATGCTGGGCGGCGGCGGGAACCCGGCGGCGTGGTGGGACGTCGGCGGTGAGCGGACCGGGCACGACACGAGTGGGACTGCCGCCGACCTGTCGACGATCGCCCAGGGCAACGACGACATCGGGGTATCCGTGACGACGACGACCAGCCCAGCCGACGCGTGGTGGGCGCCCATCGAGACGGTCTCCAACTCGGAGGCCGGGTTCGAGCGGGTGTACCAGGGCAGCGCGCTGCTCCTGTCCTGGCCAGTGCGAATGGCGCCCGGCGACCGCTGGACGCGGACGATCGTGAACACCGTGGCCACGGCCCGAGACCGGGCCGAGGACGACGCGTGAGCCGTCCCTCGCTGGTCGTCCACGGCCATTTCTATCAGCCGCCCCGGTTGGATCCCTTCACCGGCGCGATGCCGCTGGACCCGACGGCAGCTCCCGCCCACGACTGGAACGAGCGGATCAGCGCCGACTGCTACCGCCCGAATGCGGAACTCGGCAACCTCGGTGCGATCTCGTGGGACCTGGGGCCGACGCTGGCCGGCTGGCTCGAGCACGGCGACCCGATCGCCTATCGCGGGTTCGTGGAAGGCGATGCGGGCGCCAGAGGGATGGCCCAACCCTTCCATCACACGATCCTGCCGCTGGCATCGGCGGCGGATCGGCGCACCGAGGTCCGCTGGGGCCTCCGCGATTTCGAGGTCCGCTTCGGCCGCCGGCCGTCGGGCATGTGGTTGCCCGAGACGGCGGCCGACCTGGCGACCCTCCGGCTGCTGGCGGACGAGGGCATCGGCCACACGATCCTTGCGCCCTGGCAGATCAACGGCGGATCGTTCCTCGATACCAGGCGTCCGGTCCGCCTGGATCTCGGCGACGGCCGGTCGATCGTCGCGGTGATCTACGACGGGCTTCTGTCGGCATCGGTGTCGTTCGAGGCGATCTCGACGGTCGATGCGGATGCCTTCGTGCGCGACCGCCTCATCCCGCGCTTCCATGAGCCGCCGACAGACGACTCGGCATCGCCGCTGGTCGTGATCGCGACGGACGGGGAGCTGTACGGCCATCACCGGCGGCACCGCGAGCACTTCCTGGCCCGCCTCGTCGGGCGATCGGCACCACCCGACGTCCCGTTCGAGGCCCCCTCGCTGGGCGACGCCGTGGCCCAGGCGGCGGCACGCGGTCTCGAGCTGCGTGCCTTGCGCGAACAGACGTCATGGAGCTGTCATCACGGCATCAGCCGCTGGTCATCGACCTGCGACTGCACCGTCGATGGGACCTGGAAGGCGCCCCTGCGGTCGGCGTTGGAGCGGTTGGCCGGTGGGATCGACGCGGCGACGGAGCAGCTGGCGGCGCGACTGCTGGGCGCACCCGATCCGTGGGCGGCGCGCGATGCCTACGTCGACGTCGTGATCGGCGCCGAGACGGCGGATTCGTTCGTGGATGCCTGGCTCGACCACGGCGCCACCCCGGACGAACGTGGACGCCTGCTCGGCCTCATGGAAGCCCAGCGCTGGCGCCTCGCGATGTTCGCGAGCTGCGCCTGGTTCTGGGAGTCGCCCGACCGGATCGAGACCGCCGGTGCGCTGCGAGCCGCGGTCCGTGCGGCGCGTCTCGTCGATGAGCTGGCGCGCACGGATCTCGAGTCGCGCCTCCGCGCCGATGTCGGCCTGCTCGTCGGGAACGGCCATGGGGGCGTCGAGCTTCTTCGCCAGGCCCTGATCGCGGTCGGCGCACCCGATCGCTTCGAGAATCCGTCAGCCCGCGGCCTGCGCGCCACGGGCTGACGAGGAGGTATTGCTATAGTCGGTTAGGCCAAGACAGCTTATTTGGACTATCAGACTATGTCAATGGACGAGATGCTCGGGAATGGTGTCGGACAGGCCCGGACGACGGGGGACAGCCTCGACGTCGAGAGGGACTCCGACGTCCCGATCTCGACGCAGATCTACTGGCAGCTCGCGTATCAGATCGACTCCGGGCGGCTGCTGTCGGGCGCCCGCCTCCCACCGGTCCGCGAGCTCGGAGCTGCGCTCCGCGTGAATCCCAACACGATCAGGGCCGTTTACCGGCGCCTGGCCGATGCGGGCTACGTCACGAGCCGCCACGGCGCCGGCACGCACGTCGCCGATCGGCCGCCACAGCGCCGCGGCGCGGAAGCTCTCGCCGGGATCGTCGCCGAGCTGCTGCGGCGGGCGGCCCACGCCGGCTTCACGGCCGATGAGGTCGCGGCCGCGACATTCGCGGCCGCCACGGAGCGGAAGCGGCCCGGACCGCTCGTCCGGGTGCTGTTCGCGGAATGCACCAGCGCCGACGCCGGTTACGACGCGGAGCGCCTCGTGGACGCGTTCCCCGGCATGATCGAAGCCGAAGGGGCGCTCATCGACGACCTGCCCGAGCGGCTCGACCGGTTCCACTACGACATCGTCGCGACCACCACGTTCCACGCCGATGAGGCCCAGGTCCTGGCCGCCGGCCGGGTGCCGGTCGTCGCGATGCTCCTCGGACCGGGCTACCTGGAGCTGGTCCACGAGATCGCAGGCCTCCCGCCCGGT
>DATAFZ010000084.1:0-2091 GCA_036257225.1 Candidatus Limnocylindrales bacterium
ACGGACTTTACACGGCGCAGCCCGCGAAAACAACGACCGAACCTCGCCTCACGGTCGTAACGTGCGTGGCACGACGGCGACTCACTCGACGAGTAGGTTCGCCGGGAAGGAGGTGCGAGCGTGTCAGACACCGATGGCGGCGGCCGGAGCCGGGATCGTGCCGAACGTCCAGGGGGCCCCCCCGACGGTGACGACGCCGCCGACCAGGCCGAGCTCGTCCGCCTGCACGAGGAGACCCGCCTGCTCGACGAGGAGGTGGCCAGCCTCCGCCGCAAGGTGGCCGATGGGCCGAAGCGGGTCCGGGCGCTCGAGGAGCGGCTCCTCGAGACCAAGGGCCAGCTCGCCCAGGCGGTGGCCCAGAACGAGAAGCTGAGCTACACGCTGCGCGAGGCGCGCGAGCACATCGCCGCGCTCCGCGATGAAGTGGACAAGCTCACGCGGCCGCCGTCCGCGTACGGCGTGGTGGTCGGGAAGAACGACGACGGCACCATCGACGTCCTCTCCAGCGGACGCAAGATGCGCGTCAACGTCCACCCGGACATCGAGGCCGACGAGCTCGACCGCGGAGCCGAGGTGGCCCTCAACGAGAGCTTCAACATCATCCTCGCCCGTGCGCCCGAGCGCAGCGGCGAGGTGGTCTCCGTCAAGGAGGTCATGGAGGACGGCGTGCGGGCGCTCGTCATCGGCCGGGCCGACGAGGAGCGCGTCTGCGAGCTGGCCGACGCCATGCGCGGCGCCCACCTACGGCCGGGCGACACGCTGCTCATGGACATGCGAACCGGGCTGCTGCTGGAGAAGCTGCCCCGGCCCGAGGTCGAGGACCTCCTGCTCGAGGAGGTGCCGGACATCAGCTACAGCGACATCGGCGGGCTCGACACCCAGATCGAGGAGATCGCCGACGCCGTCGAGCTGCCGTTCCTCCATCAGGAGCTGTTCGCCGAGCACCGCCTGCCCGCGCCCAAGGGCATCCTCCTCTACGGCCCGCCTGGCTGCGGGAAGACGCTCATCGCCAAGGCCGTGGCCAACAGCCTGGCCAACAAGGTGGCCGAGAAGACCGGCGACGCCAAGGGCCGCAGCTACTTCATCAACATCAAGGGTCCCGAGCTGCTGAACAAGTACGTCGGCGAGACCGAGCGGCAGATCCGGCTCGTGTTCCAACGAGCTCGGGAGAAGAGCGAGGAGGGCTGGCCGGTCATCGTGTTCTTCGACGAGATGGACTCGATGTTCCGCACGCGCGGCTCGGGCATCTCCTCGGACATGGAGTCGACGATCGTGCCGCAGCTGCTGGCCGAGATCGACGGTGTCGAGGGTCTGCGCAACGTCATCGTCATCGGCGCCACCAACCGCGAGGACCTGATCGACCCGGCGATCCTCCGGCCCGGCCGGCTGGACGTGAAGATCAAGATCGAGCGACCGAACGTCGACGCCGCTCGCCAGATCTTCGCCCAGTACCTGACCGCGGAGATCCCGATCGCATCGGACGAGGTGACGTCGCTCGGGTCGGGTGAGCCTGACGCCGCGGTCCCCAAGATGATCGAGGCCACCGTGGAGGAGATGTACCGCGAGGACACCAACAACCGGTTCCTCGAGGTCACCTACGCCAACGGCGACAAGGAGATCCTCTTCTACAAGGACTTCGCGTCCGGGGCCATGATCGAGAACATCGTGCGCCGGGCCAAGAAGCTGGCCATCAAGCGGTTCATCGCCGGAGGCGAGAAGGGCATCCGGACCCAGGACCTCGTGGACTCCATCAAGCAGGAGTACAAGGAGCACGAGGACCTGCCCAACACGACCAACCCGGACGACTGGGCCAAGATCTCGGGCAAGAAGGGCGAGCGGATCGTGTTCATCCGCACCCTGGTCAACGAGACCAAGGACACGGTCCAGGGCGGTCGAGCCATCGAGCGCGCCGCCACCGGCCAATACCTGTAGACGCCCGCACGGCCGCGCCCGGGGCCTTCTGGTCACCTAACCCGCACAAATCGCGTCAAGTGGCCGCCCGACGGTCACATGCCGCGATTTGTGCGTCAGAAGTGACCGCCGAGTCCGCGACCGTGATCGTGATCGCTGCGGGGTGCCGCCGTGGCAGGT
>DATAFZ010000116.1:0-6726 GCA_036257225.1 Candidatus Limnocylindrales bacterium
CATGCTCCAAGGTGATCTTGATCATCGGCCGCGACTCGAGGGCATGTCGCCTGTATTGCGAGTACTTGGCGCGGAGCGCAGGAACGATCTCCACGGGAAGGTCCCCGCGCTCCACGAACTCGGCCCGTCCGACCAGCCGCAACCACGCAAGCTCCGACCAGGCCTCGGACCAGCGGTCGACCAGCACCGTGACCGCAGGCCGCGCCTGGATGTCACGGACTCGAGCAAGTGCACGGGGATCCGCCACGATCTTGGGTTTCTCGTCGATCGGCGACCACATGACATCGTCGATCAGGACGAAACAGATCGGAACGAGTCGGGCTCGCCCGTGAGCGTCGATCGTGGCGAGCGAAGCTCGGCGCGCCTCGGCCAACAGGTCCTTCTCGGCGGGCGAGAAGGTCACGCCGGAGGCTTCGGGCGCTCGTTCACGAACTCGAAGCCGAACCTGCCCTTGATGCACAGATGACCGTCCGTCACGGTCGAGTCGAGTGGTGAGGTCACCTTGAGGATCTTGTCGTCCTGGACGTGTAGGTCCACCGCGCAGCCGACCCCGCAATACGGGCAGATCGTCGAGGTCACGGTCTGCGCGGACTCGTCCCAGGTGCCGGCCGCGCGCATGTCGTACTCGGGCTTCGCCATCAGGGCGCCGGTCGGGCACACGCCGATGCAGTTGCCACAGTACACGCAGGCCGATTCGGGCAGCGGGACGGCCTGTTCCGTCGAGATCCGGGCGTCGAAGCCGCGACCGGCCACGGCGATCGCGAACGTGTTTTGGGCGTCCTCGCCGCACGCCTCGACGCATTTGTAGCAAAGGATGCATTTCGAGTAGTCGCGGACATAGAGGTCGTTATCGACCTTGGTCGGTTGGGCGACGGTCGCCGCGAAGGCCGCTTCGGCCGGACTCGGCGCGTGATGGTGGCCGGGCTCGTGCGCGTCGCGTTCACCCGCAGCCGCGGGCTCGGCCGGCGGACCGAACCGGGACGGGTCCGCGCCGTACCGATCCATGTACGCGTGGATCGTGCCGTCAGGGATGGCCGGGCCCGCCAGCGACACATCGACCGACGAGCCGAGGAACTCCAGGACGACCTTGCGCGAGGTGCGGACGCGCTCGGTGTCGGTCTGGACGTCCATGCCCGGCTCGACCGTGCGTGAACACGCCGGGGCGAGGACGCGCGCCCCGCTGACCTCGACCACGCAGACGCGACAGACGTTCACGGGCGTCAGGTTCTCGGCGTAGCACAACGTCGGCGTGTCGATGCCGAGCTCGCGGCACGCGCCCAGGATCGTGGTCCCAGCGGGTACGGTGACCGGGCGCCCGTCGATCGTCAGCTCGACCGGCGTTGGGGCCTCGACGGGGGGCGGCGCCGGCGGCTTCGATGGCCGCGCCGGCGGGGTCAGGACGATCTCGGTCAGTGGCTGCGCGGCCGGCGGCTGGCCCGCGTGCGGCGAATTCGGGTCGGGCGCGGGGTCGCGCGTCATCGACAGGCCCGTCGTGTCCTCGGTCATAGCGCGACCAGCTCCGGTCGGCGCAGCGCAGACTCGATAGCCGACGATGCTGTCTGGCCGAGTCCGCAGATGGATGCGTCGCGCATCGCCTGTCCGATCTCGCGCAGGAGTACCAGTTCCTCGTCCCGGGAGCGGACATGTGAACCCGCCGCGAGTCGGGTGAGCAGCTCCTCCTGTCGGACGCTCCCCACACGGCAGGGGACGCATTGGCCGCAGGATTCATCGCGGAAGAACTGCGCGATCCGGCGGAGCGTGTCGACGAGGTCGACGGTCTCGTCGAACACCATGATCACGCCCGACCCGAGCGTCGCCCCTGCTGCCCGCGTGGCCTCGAACGTGAGCGGCAGCTCGAGCGACTCGGGTCCCACGAAGACACCGGCCGCACCGCCGAGCAGGATCGCCCGGATGTCGCGCCCACCCGGCACGCCGCCCGCCAGCTCGATCAACTCGGCGAGCGTGGCGCCGAACTCGACCTCGTAGACGCCCGGTCGAGCGACGTGGCCGGACAGGCAGAACAGGCGCGGCCCGGTCGAACCCTCGGTCCCGATGCGGCTGTACGCCTCGCCACCCATCTCCAGCACGATCGGCACGTTGATGAGGGTCTCGACGTTGTTGACGACAGTGGGTTTGCCGAAGAGCCCGACCTCGACCGGGAACGGCGGCTTGTTCCGCGGCTCGCCGCGCTTGCCCTCGATCGACTCGAAGAGCGCCGTCTCCTCGCCACAGATGTAGGCGCCGGCGCCACGCCGCACCTCGATGTCGAACCCGAAGCCCGAGCCCATGACATCCGGTCCGAGCAGACCGGTATCGCGTGCGGAGGCGATCGCGCCGCGGACGGCGGCTTCTGCCTCTGGGTACTCGCCGCGGATGTAGATGTAGCCCTGGCTTGCGTCGGCCGCGAACGCGGCGATCGTCATCGCCTCGACCACCGCGAACGGATCGCCTTCGAGGATCACGCGGTCCTTGAAGGTGCCTGGCTCCGACTCATCGGCGTTGCACACGAGGTAATGCGGCTGCGCGGCCTGGCCGGCGACGGCGGCCCACTTGCGGCCGGTCGGGAAGGCGGCGCCGCCGCGGCCCATCAGCTTGGAGGCCGTCACCTCGGTGATGACCGCCTCGGCGCCCATCTCGAGCGCCTTGGGGAGGGCGACATACCCGCCATGCGCGCGATAGTCGTCGAGCGATGTCGGGTCGACCGCGCCGACTCGACGCAGGAGGCGGAGTGACCCGTCACCGGCTTGGGGGATCGGCCGAACCGCGCGGTGCGACGCGCCGCCATCCAGTCGTGCCACGACGCCCGCGGCATCGACCGGTGCTGCGCTCGTGACCGAGCCCGACTCCCCGGCAGTCGTGATCAGCGCGGCCGGGGCAAGCTCGCACAGCCCCAGGCACGGCGAGCGCAGCCAGCCTCGCTGGCCGTCGCCCGTCGCGGCGCCCGCCGGCCCGACCGACCGCGCCAGATCCTCGCAGATCCCCTCCGCCCCGGCCAGTCGGCAGGCGATGTCGTCGCAGACGTGGGCCATCACCGGCGGGCGCGGGCTCGTGGCGTAGAGCGCGTAGAACGTTGCCACGCCGTACGCCTCGGCCGGCGCGACGGCCAGCCGTCGCGAGATGTAGTTCAGGGCGGGCTGGCTGATCCAGCCGATCCGGTCCTGGACGGCGTGGAGGGCGGGTAGCAGCTGCGACCGTTTGGCACGGATCGCGTGACCGCCGCGGGCGGCGTGCCCTTCCACGCCGGCACGGCGTGGTCCGCCGACCCAGCCAGACTCGGGCGGCCCGAGGACGCTGTCGACCGCGGCGCGTTCGGCCGGAGAGGCGAGGGGCCCGATGACATGCAGGTCCATCGCGTTCGAGTGTAGCGCCGCTCGGGCGTCTATCCGGCCGCCGGCGAGTCAGACCCGTAGGACCCGAACGTCCAATGGTTCGGCACGACCTCGCAGGGACAGCGTCCGCAGCTCGAGGCTTTGGTCGAGCTGGGCGGCGGTCGCCGAGGCGGCGCTGACGAGGATCTCACCGGGCCCGGCCGCCGAGGCGAGCCGCGCTGTGACGTTGACGCTGTCGCCGAGCGCAGTGAAGTCGGTCACGGTGTCGCCGATGGCCCCGACGTATGCGAGCCCAGTGTGGACACCGGCGCCCACCGGGATCCACGGCCCGCCCTGGCTCCCGTGCCCGGTCGCCCGGAGCAAATCCCGGGCGGCCTCGATCGCGTGCGCCGCGTGGTCGTGACCCGCCAGGACAGGCAGGAAGAGCGCGACGACCTCGTCGCCGACGAACTTGTCGATGATGCCGTCCCGTGCCACGAGGGCGTTCGTGGCTTCCCGGTAGAACCGAGCGAGGAGGTTCTGAAAGGCGCCCGGCCCCATCTTCTCCGCGAGGCCGGTCGATCCGCGCACGTCGGCGAAGAGCATGCTCAGCTCGATCTCGGCGCCGCCCCGAGCCTTCTCGAGCTGCTTGAAGCACAGGCCGCAGATCGAGGGATTCTTGTCCCACCGCCCACGGTCGATCATCCGCATGAATGGCGCGCTGGGCCCGGCAAACGGAGCCGCGCACATCTTGCAGCGGGGGGAACTCGGGAGCATCCGAAAGAAGCCACGCCCCGAAGCGAACCCCGAATCCGGGTCGTTCAGCAGCCGGAGCCACATCGGGTCGGAGACGAACTTCGCCCCCTGGTCCTCGTGATCCTCCGCGGGTTCTTGCGTCGGGACCTCAGCCATCCGGACCTTCCACGTTCACCACCGTATCGCCCTCACCGACACGGAACCCGATCAGGACCTGCTCCTCATCAGATGGATTGCTCTCTCTATGGACGGTCTCCGGCGGGACGATGAAGAAGTCACCCCGTCCAGCCTCGACGACGGTGGCACCTCCCGGCCCGCTCTCGAGACGGAGCCGGCCGTCGATGACGTAGCCATAGGTCGTGTACTGCGCATGATGGTGCCAGCCGGATACGAGCCCCGGCTGCGTCCGCACGGCGATGATGCGCGTCGATCCTTCAGTGGCCTCACGGCGCTCCATCCCCGGCGTCGGGACACCTTGTACGAGGTCCTTGGCACGGACGATCCGTGGTTCGGGCATCGTCAGGCCGGGACGGGCTGCGCGAGCTTCTCGATCCGGATGGCGGTCGCCTTGAACTCGGCCGTACCGGACTTGGGGTCGGTGGCGTCGATCGTCAATAGGTTCGTCGCCACGTCGTCCTGGAAATGGAGGGTCATGAAGGTGAGTCCCGGCCGCAGGGACGGGTCGATGCGCACCGGCACCTCGATCCGGCCACGTCGCGAGATCGCGCACACGACCTCGCCATCGACCAGCCCGAAGCCGTCGGCGTCCTCCGGCGAGATGTCGAGCGACTCACCACGCCGAAGGGGAGAGGTGTAGCCCGCCGTCTGGACACCGGTGTTGTACGAGTCGAGACGGCGGCCGGTGGTCAGTCGGATCGGGTACTCGTCGGTGAGCTTATCGACCGGCGGGTCGTGGTCGACCGGCACGAACGGCGCGCGGTTGCCCGGGACGGGATCCTCCCAGAGCCGGCTGTGGAGGAACAGCTCTCCAGGATGGTTCTCGTCGTAGCACGGCCACTGGATGCCCCCGAGCTCCTCGAGGCGCTTGTAGCTCATCCCGGCGTGGACGGGCGACAGCGAGCGGACCTCGTCCCATACCTCCTCCGCCTTGGCCTCGCCCCAGTCGACGCCCATCCGTCGGGCGATGTCGAAGATGATCGCGAGGTCGTCGCGGGCCCCGTCAGGCGGGTCGACCGCCTTGCGGATGCGCTGGACGCGCCGCTCCGAGTTCGTGACCGTGCCCTCGCCCTCGGCCCAGGCGGCGGACGCCGGCAGCACGACGTCCGCGAGCTCCGCGGTCTTGGTCAGGAACAGGTCCTGCACGACCAGCATGTCGAGCCCTTCGAGGAGGCGGATCGCGCGGTGCTGGTCGGCCTCCGACTGAACGGGGTTCTCGCCGATGCAGTACACGGCCGTCAGGTCGCCGCGCTCCATCGCGTCGAACATGCCCGACAGGTGCCAGCCGCGCTGCGGCGGGATCGTGACGCCCCAGGCCGCGTCGAACTTGGCTCGGAGCGTGTCGTTCTCGACGTGCTGGAAGCCCGGCAGCCGATCCGGCAGGGCGCCCATGTCGCCGCCGCCCTGGACGTTGTTCTGGCCACGGAGCGGGTTGACGCCGCTCCCGTAGCGACCGACGTGGCCAGTCAGCAGGACCAGGTTGATCAGGGACAGGACGTTGTCGACCGCGTTGTGATGTTCGGTGATGCCGAGCGTCCAGCAGATCATCGCCCGTGGCGCCGTCGCGAGCGCGTGGGCCAGCTCCCGGATGACGTCGCCCGGGACGCCGGTCTCGCGCTCCGCGTAATCGAGCGTGTACGACTCGACCTTCGCCTTGTACGCCTCGAAATCGGCGGTCGCACGGCCGATGAACTCGCGGTGCTCCAGACCGGCCGCGATGATCTCGCGCGCGATCGCGTTGGCCAGCGCGATGTCGCTGCCGACGTCGAGACCCAGCCACGTGTCGGCCCATTCCGCGCTCGACGTCCGGCGCGGGTCGACGGCGTACAGCCGTGCACCCTTGTGGACGGCCTTGAGGACGTGGTGGAAGAAGATCGGATGCGTCTCCCGGGCATTGCTGCCCCAGAGGACGATCAGATCGGTGTCCTCGACCTCACGATATGAGCTGGTCCCTCCACCGGCACCGAACACGGTCGCCAGACCGGCGACGCTCGGGGCGTGTCAGGTGCGGTTGCAGCTATCGATGTTGTTGCTGCCCAGGACCACCCGGCTGAACTTCTGTGCCGCGAAGTTGACCTCGTTGGTCGCCTTGCTGCAGCTGAAGGTGCCGAACGTCGTCGGGCCGTGCGCCGCCGTCGCGGCCTGGAACCCGGCGACCACGCGGTCCAGCGCTTCGTCCCAGGTCGTGGGTCGAAGCTCGCCGCCCTTCGCGTCGCGGACGAGGGGCTGGGTCAGTCGTGCGTAGGGTCGTGCCACTCGGTGGACTCCTGCGGATGACGACCGCCCGAGTGTACCCCTTGACGACCGGCCGATCGGACGCCACCCTCCCCATCGTTCATGCGAGGGGACCCATGACCACCGACGCCGCGACAGCGGATCTCCACGAGCCGCCGCCGCTCTACTGCTACCGCCATCCGGACCGCGAGACGTGGGTCCGGTGCGGACGTTGCGACCAGCCGATCTGCACCCGCTGCGCGATGCAGGG
>DATAFZ010000138.1:0-14208 GCA_036257225.1 Candidatus Limnocylindrales bacterium
TCCCGGATGAGGTTCCGCAGGATCCGGGTGAACACCATCGTGGTCGACACGGCCTGCTGGCTGCCGGCAGCGAACTCGGCGTCGACCTCGGGCGGCGGGGCCGGCAGCGGCTTGGCGCGAACGACGCGCTTCGGGATCTCGCCGCCCAGCGACTTGCGCCGCTCGCGCAGGTATTCGACCTCGTCGGACTTCGGGCCGGGGTGGTAGTACGGCGCATCCTTGAGCTTCTCGTCGGGGATGGGCAGCTGCAGCCGGTCGCGGAAGACCGCGAGCTCCTTCTCGGAGAGCTTCTTGGCCTGGTGGGTGATGTTCCGGGCCTCGACGCCCGGGCCGAGGGTCCAGCCCTTGACGGTCTTGGCGAGGATGACCGTCGGGGCGCCCTTGAACTCGGTCGCGGCCTTGTAAGCGGCGTACAGCTTCCGGTAGTCGTGACCGCCGCGGCGAAGCTTGGCCAGGTCGTCGTCCGAGAGGTGCTCGACGAGCTTTCGCAGGCGCTGGTCCGGACCGAAGAAATGCTCGCGGATGTAAGCCCCACCGGCGACCGAGAACTTCTGGAACTCCCCGTCGAGGGTGTCGTTCATCTGCTGGACCAGGACGCCGTCGACGTCGCGGGCGAGCAGCTCGTCCCACTCGCGCGCCCAGATGACCTTGATGACATTCCAGCCCGAGCCCCGGAACACCGCCTCCAGTTCCTGGATGATCTTGCCGTTTCCGCGGACCGGCCCGTCGAGCCGCTGCAGGTTGCAGTTGACGACGAACGTCAGGTTGTCGAGGCCCTCGCGGGCGGCGACGTGGAGCGCGCCGAGCGATTCAGGCTCGTCGGTCTCACCATCGCCGACGAAGGCCCACACCCGCGATCCGCTGGTGTCGAGCAGGCCACGGTTCTGGAGATAGCGGTTGAAGCGGGCCTGGTAGATCGCGCTGATCGGGCCGAGACCCATCGACACGGTCGGGTATTCCCAGAAGTCGGGCATGAGCCTCGGGTGGGGGTAGGAGCTCAGACCCTCGTTTGCCTTCCCCTCGCGTCGGAAGCGGTCGAGCTGGGCCTCGGTGAGGCGACCCTCCAGGAACGCCCTGGCATAGATCCCCGGGGCGGCGTGGCCCTGGTAGAAGATCTGGTCGCCGGGCCCGTCGTCCTTGCCGCGGAAGAAGTGGTTGAAGCCGACCTCGTAGAGACTCGCCGAGCTCGCGTACGTCGACAGGTGACCACCGATCCCCGGGAACCGATTGTTGGCCCGCAACACCATCGCCACGGCGTTCCAGCGGACGATGCGGCGGATGCGCAGCTCCATCGCCTCGTCGCCGGGGAATGCCGGCTCCTGCTCGGGGCTGATGGTGTTGATGTAGCGCGTCTGCGTCAGCGGCGGCAGCCCGATCTGGAGCTGGCGGGCTCGCTTGAGCAGCTTGTAGACGAGGAATCGGGCGCGCGTCTCGCCGGCCTGCTCGACCACCTGGTCGAGCGACGTCATCCAGTCCTCGGTCTCGGCCGGGTCGATGTCGGGCAGCTGGTGCTTGAACTCGTCGAAGTACATGCTCGCGTCTATCGTAGGGCGGACTGTCGGAGCGTGGAGGTTGCGGGTGGGCGCCGATGGGTCGGCGCTGCGCGGTCAGCGACCTTCGAGCCGAATCGTCGTGTCGAGGATCTCGTCGCGGACCATCGACTTGGCGGCTGGATCGCCGGCGTACTTCCGCTCGAGGCCGCGCGAGGCGCGCGCCACGGATTCGGGGTCGGTAGCTGGGACGGCGCGCGCCGGCAACCGCTCCTTTCGGATCTGGATGGCGACTTCGGGGTTCGCGACGGCCTCCCGATACCAGCGTGCGCCAGGGCCGCGCCAGGACCGTACGTAGACATCGCCATCCTCGACGACCGCCCAGATGATCGTGCTATGTGCCGGCCCACCCACCCTCGATGTCTCGATCCGGATGGTCTTGGCGCCTTCGATGCGGTCGAGGTCGTCCTGGCTGAAGGGCATGCCCGAAAGGGTAAGGCCAGTCGCCTGACGCGGCGCTCGCTGGTGACACCGGTCGGCACCGACGCGTACCCGTCTAACCGTCGTCGTGGGGGTGTTTGGCGCAGCCAGGTCTACCGTCATGAGGGCCTCTTGCAACTGAGCGTGTCGGTCCCTCGCAGAACGTGGACCCGAGAGCGCCAGACCGGGCCTGAGCGACGTTGGGGTCGACCTACGCCTCAGTTGGCGGGGGTTAGACGATGCGCACTCCCCATGCATCGGCCGGCATGGACCGACCACCACGATCCGCCGCGCCGCTCAGACGTGACGAACCGGCCTCCGCAACCGCGGCCTGTAATGCCGATGCAACGGTTCTGCAATGTCGCGGCGCCATCGGCGTCAGGGTGGCGCGGGGATGCTGGAGCCCCAACGGTAAGGAGTCTCCCACCATGAGCGATCCAAACACCGTCATCGTCAAGGACGGCGGATCCAACACCGGCGTCATCCTCGGGATCATCGCGATCATCATCGTGCTGGCCCTCGGGTGGTATTTCCTGATGGGTCCGGGCGCGGGGACCAGCCAGCCCAGTGACGTCAACGTGGACGTCAATCTGCCCAGCGTCGCACCGGCTGCCTCGTAACGGGCTTCGGGGGTGACGTGTCGGGCGCTCCCCGGCACTATTGAGACCGACCCAGGAGGTGCCGTGTGAGTACGCAACCCCTCGTCCTTGTCGCCGACGACGAACCTCGGATCACGAAGCTCGTCTCGATCGCCCTCGGCGAGGAGGGCTTCCGCGTCGTCACCGCGAACGGCGGTGAGGACGCGCTGCAGAAGGCGGAGGAAGTCCGGCCGGACATCGTCCTGCTCGACATCGTCATGCCGGACCTCGATGGCATCGAGGTCATGCGCCAGCTCCGTGAGCGACGCCCGGTCGCCGTGATCCTGCTGACCGCCAAGGGCTCGACCGCCGACAAGGCGAAGGGCCTCGACCTCGGCGCCGACGACTACATCGCGAAGCCGTTCCATCCAGACGAGCTCGCCGCGCGCGTGCGCGCGGTGCTCCGCCGGTCGTCGGGTGCGAGCCCGGGTTCCGGTGTCCTGGCCTTCGACGACATCGAGATCGACCTCGAGCGCCGCATGGTCACGCGGAACGGAGAGCTGGTACAGCTCTCCCGCACGGAGTGGCTACTCCTCCAGCACCTCGCGGCCAATGCCGGCAAGGTCGTCCTGCACACCGAGCTGCTGACGAAGGTCTGGGGCCCGGAGTACCGCGACGACCTCCAGTACCTGCGCGTCTGGGTGTCGCGCGTCCGCCGCAAGCTGGGCGCCGAGCCCGGCGAACCCGGCCGGATCAAGACGTTCCAGGGGATCGGCTATCTCCTCGACGTCGAGCCACCGACCCCGCCGGAGACCACCGAGCCCGAGCCCAAGAAGGACGAACAGTCCGCTCTGATCGGATAGCCGGCGCCTGCCCGCGCCGATCAGACGCAGCTCTCGTCGACGGTCAGCAGCGGCAGGTTTGCGGCATCGGCCGGTAAGCCGGCGCTGAACGTGATGCCGCCGCCACCCTCGAAGACCATCTCGCCGAGCGGCGGGTCGGTCGACTCCGCGAACGCCTGGCAGTCCGCCGAGTAGACGATCAGCGTCGTCGCGCGGGCGCTGCGGTCGCCGGCGATCGCCCGACCGTTCTCCCGCGGGCCGACCAGGTAGGTGATCGTCGTGTCCGGCCCGCTCTCGAGCTGGACGTAGAACGTGTGGTCCGACCTGTTGCGGACGACGAGCGTGTCGTTGCTGCCGCCGAACGGCAGCCCGCCGCACGCTGAGAGGACCGCGACGAGCACCGCGAGGCGTGCGACGGCACGAATGGAAGGGTGCATCTCCGCATCGTAGATACCCGGCGTTATCCCCTGCTAGGCTCGGGCGATGCAGCGCTACCAGCCCACGACCGCGCTCGTCGTCGTCGATGTCCAGAACGACTTCGCGGACCCGGCCGGGAGCCTGTCGGTGAAGGGCGGCGATGGTGTCATCCCAGTCATCAACCGGGAGATCCACAGGGCGACCTCGGCCGATGCGCTGGTCGTCGCCACACAGGACTGGCACCCGGAGTCGACCCCCCACTTCGCGAAAGACGGCGGGATCTGGCCGGTGCATTGCGTGGCCGAGACTTGGGGCTCGGAGCTGCATCCGGACCTCACATTGCCCGCGGATACGCCGCGGATCCACAAGGGCGCCAACGGTGAGGACGGCTACTCGGGCTTCACGATGCGCGACCCGACGACCGGCGAGGAGACGCCGACCGAGCTCGACGGCCTCCTACGCGAACGCGAGATCGCGCAGGTCGTGGTCGTCGGGCTGGCGACCGACTACTGCGTGTCGGCGACGGCGCTGGACGCCGCTCGGCTGGGTTACACGACCGCGGTGCTGACCGACGCGATCGCGGCGGTCGATCTCCAGGCCGGCGACGGCGAGCGGGCCCTGCAGGCCATGCGCGACGCGGGTGTCGCGATGTGGCAGTCGCGGATGCGCTGACCGGCAGCGTGCAGCTCCACCTCGTCGACGCCACGTACGAGCTCTTCCGCGCGTACTACGCCCCGCGCCCGCCCGTGCTGGGCCGCGATGGTGTCGTGTTGTCGGGCGTGTCTGGTCTCGTCGACCAGTTGCTCTACCTCCTCCGCGAGGAAGGCGCTACGCACGTCGGCTGTGCCACGGATCGGGTCATCGAATCCTTCCGAAACGACCTCTTCCCAGGGTATAAGTCGTCGGCCGGCATGCCGCGCGAGCTCCTGGGGCAGTTCCCGATCGCCGAGGCCGCCGTGGAGGCACTCGGGATCGTACTGTGGCCGATGGTCGAGTACGAGGCGGACGATGCGATCGCCGCGGCCGCGGTCCGGTTCGCCGAGGACCCGCGAGTCGAACGGATCCTGATCTGCACGCCTGACAAGGACATGGCCCAGCTCGTGCGAGACGAGCGGATCGTGTTGTGGGATCGGCGGCGCGGCCTGACCTATGACGATGCCGGGGTCCGTGCGAAATGGGGCGTGCCACCCGAGTCCATCCCTGACTTCCTGGCCGTCGTCGGTGACTCGTCTGACGGCTACCCGGGCATCCCGGGTTGGGGTGCCAAGGGCGCGGCGGCGGTGCTGGCAACCTACGGCCATCTCGACGATGTTCCGGCCCGCGCGTCGACCTGGGAAGTGCCCGGTGTCAGCGGCGGCCGGGCGATGACCCTTGCCGCCTCGCTCCGCGACCACATGGACGAGGCACTGCTCTATCGAGACCTCGCGCGCTTGCGCACCGCGGAGGACGGCGTGCAGATCCGTCAGAAGGACCCCGATGAGCTGCGCTGGGACGGCGCGCCACGCGACACCTGGGAGGCCTTCTGCGACGAGTGGGGGCTGCAGCGGCTCAGGTCGCGACCCCATCGCTGGCTGGAGGACCCGGCATAACGCGCCCCAGGACAACGCATTGTCTTTCCCGCGGCCGACGATCCTGCGTTACGTGCACCAGGACCACCTGTCTGTCACGTTCAGGGGCCTGATCCGACCCGGATCTCGTGTCCGGCACGGCATACCGTCGCTGAGACGCGCATTACGCATGATGTCGCCGGGGCGGTTGACTACCTGACGAGTGCCAGCAGCGCTGCGTGATGCGGGTCCGGGGCGGCCAGCACGCCGATCGACTTGGGAACGTGCGCGATGTCGAACCACGGGCCGCCGTCCATCGCACTCACCCGGGCCCCGCCCCGCTCGGCGATGAGCCCCGCGGCGGCGACGTCCCACGCCGACAGCCCGCCCTGCTGGATGAACGCGTCGAATCGGCCATTCGCAACATACGCGAGCGCGAGTGCCGCCGATCCCATCGACCGCGAGATGCGGACCGCCTTCCTGATGTTGCGGCCGCGCGTGGCGACCGAGCGACCCGAGAGCGCCACGGACACCACGAAATCGGACAGCTTGTCCTTGTCCGACGCCGTGACCGCGTGGCTGGGCGTGCCGAGCGGCGACATCAGGAGCGCCGGCCCGTCGGCGGTCGCGGCGAACGTCTCCGAGCGGGTCGGGTCATGCACGACGCCCACGCTCGGCCGACCGTCGACCACCAGCCCGATCGACACGCAGAAGAACGGGATGCCATTGGCGTAGTTCACGGTGCCGTCGAGCGGGTCGATGATCCACACCCGACCGCGTCCCGAGGTGGGCGTCTCGCCTTCGACCGCATGGTGCTCCCCGCTCTCCTCGGCCAGGATCGCGTCGCCCGGGTGATAGGCCCGGATGGCGTCGAGGATCAGGTCCTCCGAGAGGTGATCAGCCTCGGTGACCACGTCGCGGGCGCTCTTGTAGTCGATCCGCTCGAGTCGTTCGTAGCGGTCCATCAGGATCTCGCCGGCTCGGGCGGCCAGCGCGACGGAGAATGCCAGGTCGTCCCCGTTCGCCGTCACGGCGTCCGGCACGAGATCTCGAGGTCGACCTGCTCGGTGCCGAGCCCCGTGACGACCGTCGAGAACGTCCGCGTCTCGCCCGGGCCCAATCGTGGGCTGGACACGAAGTCCGCCGGCCCCGTGCCACGATCACCGGCCTTGCTGACGCGGCAATTCGTGTGACCTGCCGATTCGCCCTGGTTCGTGACGGTGAGCGTCACGGCCAGCCCGCCGTCCGTCGGCGTAACGCCGTCGACGGTCGCGGGGAACGGGCCGATCCCGGCGACCGACAGCCGAGCCAGGACGGCCAGCAGGATGATCGCGGCCGTCACCGCGATGAACACCGAACCGTGGACCTGACCCGAGGCGACGTCCCGCAGCCCGAGCGGGTTGCAGCCCTCGCAGAGCCCGACGCCCGGTGCCACCGGTGCGCCGCAGCGGGCGCATGGGTGGCTCGGTTCGGCAGCAGGGACGGTTGCCGTGGGTGTCACAGCTCGATGGTGCCACGAAACGGGCTGCTACCCGGACCCGGGCCGGCCCGCCCTACCAGCGCGCCGCGGACGCGACGAGCGCGTCGATGTCCTCTGTCGAGCGGGCTGTGACGACGGCGGCGTCCGCGCCGGCCTCCCGCCAGCGCTCCCATTCCTCGCGCGGGCGGGTCACCCAGGGCGAGTCGAGCACCACGCTCGCGTCCTTCTCCCATCCTCCCTGGAACCCGACGATGACGGTCTGCTCGTCGCGCGACCGACCGGCATCCTCCAGCGCCTCCAAGTAGACCGGCAGGTTCGCTTCGAAGTTGTCGTCGAAGGCCGTCCAGCCGTCGCCGATCCGAGCCGCCAGGGCTGCGCCTGACCGCGTCTCGCCACCAACGATGATCTTCGGCGGCGGCTCGGGCACGGGGAAGGCCACAGCGTCGCGCAACGGGTAGAACGGGGAGGGCCGAGTGACCGGGCCGCCCGCCCATAGGGCACGGATCACGGCGACCGCTTCCTCGAGCCGCGTCACTCGCTCGGGCGCGTCGGGAAACTCCATCCCGTACGCCGCGTGCTCCCGTGGCGCGCCGCCGATCCCGATCCCCAGCACGAGCCGGCCGCCGGTCGCGATGTGGAGCGTTGACGCCATCCGTGCCACCAGCGCCGGGTGGCGGTTCATGACGTTCATCACGAACGTACCGACCGTCACCTGTCGCGTCTGCGCGGCCGCCAGCGACAGGATCGTCCACTGCTCCACGACCGGTACGGTCTTCTCGCCCTTGCCCATGAAGTGGTCCCACGACCAGACGCCGGCGAACCCGGCCGCATCGAGCCGGCGGGCGCTCTCGAGCCACCACGCCGGCGTCGCCCGGATCGATCGGATGCAGACGCCGAGTGGGATCCGACCGTCGGCCGCCACGCGCGCCCTACAGGCCCGTCTCGAACAGCCTGATGTCCTCGCCCGAGATCGCGTGGCCGTCGCCGCGGGTCGGGCCCAGCGCATCACGGGCACCCAGCGAATCGAGGTCGGCCGGGAAGCGCCCGATCAGGTCGAGCACGACCTTCTGGATCCGCTCCGCGTTGGCCTGGAAGACCTCGAGGACGCTCCGCGCATCGACCGCCTCGGTGCCCTCGTGGACGCCCGCGTCGTAGTCGGTGATGAGGCTGATATTGACCACCGCCATCCCGAGCTCGCGGCACAGCCACGCCTCGGGGTACTGGGTCATGTTGATGACCTCCCAGCCCGCGTCGGAGAACCACTTCGACTCCGACTTGGTCGAGAAGCGCGGGCCCTGGATGACGACCACCGTGCCTCTCTCGTGGACCTCGATGCCATGGTCGCGGATGGTCTCGATCGCGAGCTTGCGAAGCACGGGGTCATACGTCTCGGCCGAGGAGACGTGGGTCACGATCGGCCCGTCGAAGAACGTGTCGGCGCGACCGGACGTCCGGTCCACGAACTGGTCGCACACGACGAAGTCGCCTGGCTTCACGTCGAGCGCCAGGGAGCCGGCCGCGCAGGGCGAGATGACCGCCTTCACGCCGAGCGATCGCATCGCCCAGACGTTGGCGCGGTAGTTGATCCGGTGCGGCGGGATCGTGTGGCGGCGTCCGTGCCGGGGCAGGAAGGCGACGCGCCGCCCGCCGACCTCGGCCAGGAACAGCGAGTCGGACGGGGCGCCGTACGGCGTATCGACCTTGATCTCGCGTACGTCGTCGAGCAGCGAATAGAACCCTGAGCCGCCGACCACGCCGATCTCCGCCGGATCCGCCACGCGCGTACCTCCTACTCCGATGTATCGGTGGCGCCGCAACCGAGCGCTCCGGCCAAGTATGCCGGGCTACGATGGACGGGCTGCGGGCGGAGGGCTCGCGGCGGAACGGAGTCATCGATGACCGACCCACGCACAGACCCGGACGACCCCAATGCGACCGCGCGCTACGACCCGACGCCCCCACCGGAGACCACGACCCCACCACCGGCGATGCCCGAGCCGGCCGCGCCATCCGCGCCGACGGTCGAGACACCGGCCCCGCCGCCCGTCTGGCGTACCCGCGACCGCGACCCTGGTCGATGGGGCACCGTCATCTTCGGCGTCATCCTCGTCGCGGTCGGGCTGTGGTTCTTCGCCGACCAGACCCTCGGCCTCGACATGCCGCGGCTTCGCTGGAGCGAGCTGTGGCCGATCTTCATCATCGTGCTCGGCGGTTGGATCGTCCTCGGATCGATGCGCCGCGAGTCTTGACGGCCGACTGGGTCCAGGGCGACGGCTCGCTCGGGGACCGGCTGACCCTCGCCGACTGGCGGCGGCGGGTCGCGGCGTTGTACGTCGAGGTCCGCGCGATGGCCGCGAGTGATCCAGCGGTCGCACTGGCCCACTGGCGGACCGCGCGGGAATGGCTGTTCCGTGAGCATCCCCAATCACCGCTCCCGGTCGCCGAGCGGGCACGGTTCCGCGCGCGCCACTTCGCTCACGAGCCCCGCCTCCGGTTCACGGTGCCGGTCGAGCGAGCCCCGGCCGACGACCCGGCAGCGCCCGCCTTGGAGCTGCCCAACAGCGGCTCCGATTCGCTCTCGTTCCGGCGGATCGGGGTGGTCCGGTTGCCGTTCCCCGATGGCGAGCAGCGCCTCTCGGTGTTCTGGCTGGCGGGTTACGCGGGCGGGCTGTTCATCCCGTTCCGTGACGCGACCAACGGGCCTGAGACGTACGGCGCCGGCCGCTACCTCGTCGACGCCGCCAAGTCGCACGACCTCGGCGCGAACGAGACGACCGGCGAGCTGATCCTCGACTTCAACTTCGCCACGCAGCCGTCGTGCGCCTTCGACCCGCGCTGGGCCTGCCCGTTGGCACCGCCGGAGAACCGCCTCGACATCGCGGTGCAAGCCGGCGAGCGGCTGACGTAGCAGGCCTGGGGCCGCGGGCCGGCGCTGCCTCGTCTAACCCTCGTCACCGGGGGGCGAAGGCAGGCTACGGAGTCGCCCACGGCCTCGATCCCGGATGCGGATCGTGCTTCCATGCACGCCTCAGCCACGGACTGCCACTCGCGGGCCCATCTCCGCGCCTAACCCTCCCACTGCGAGGGTTGGACGAGTCCGGGGCCGTAGCGCGCGGGCAACACACCAAGGTACGGTCGGTCCCTGACGGTCGGCCCGTGACCGCAAGGAACGGGCGCCACCGATGATGCCCGCGATCGGCGTCGCCCGGCTGTGGCGGCGCCGACGCCATGCCCGGGCGCGCCGCCGGCCGGCCGCGCCGCCGGCCGGCCGCGCCGCGTACCATCGGGTCGATGACCCATGCTGCCACGACCCCGGTCCTCGAGTCACGTGTCCGCGAGTTCCTCGCCGCGACGCGGTTCACCAGCATCGCGACGATCGACCCGGACGGAGCCCCTCGGCAGGCCGTCATCTGGTATCGCCTCGAAGGCGACGAGATCGTCCTCAACAGCAAGGTCGGTCGTCGCTGGCCTTCCAACCTGCTGCGCGACCAGCGCATCAGCCTGACGGTCGTCGATGCCGAGGACGGCTACCGCTGGATCGGCCTGACCGGAACCGTTACGCCGATCATCGACCAGCCGACGGCGCAGGCCGACATCGCGGAGATGGCGCGCCGGTACCACGCCGACGACCCGGCAAAGGCCGAGCGCCTGATCACCGACCGCTTCGAGCGCCAGGAGCGCATCAGCTTCCGCGTACACATCGATGGCGTCCACGTCCACTTCGACGACTGATCGATGACGGACCCCATGCCGGTCAGATTCGGCCTCCAGCTCTGGTCACAACAGACCGACTGGCCGTCGTTCCGCGACGCCGCGCTCGCCGCGGAACGGAACGGCTGGGATTCGGTCTGGACGTGGGACCATCTGCTGGCGATCTTCGGACCGTGGGAGCAGCCGATCTTCGAGGGCTGGAGCGTCCTCGCGGCCCTCGGACCGATCACGACCCGCGTCCGGCTCGGGCTGATGGTCGGCGCCAACACGTTCCGTAACCCGGGTGTCACGGCCAAGCTGGCCACGACGCTGGACCACGTCTCGGGCGGACGTGCCGTCGTCGGCATCGGTGCGGCCTGGTTCGAACGTGAGCACGACGCATTCGGCATCGACTTCGGGGCGAGCCCAGGCGAACGGATCGGCTGGCTGGATGAGGCGGTCATGCTCATGCGCCGGCTGTTCGATGGCGAGCGTGTCGACCACGCCGGGCCGCGCTACGCGATGCACGACGCGCTGTGCGAGCCGCGGCCGGTCCAGGAGCACCTCCCGATCCTCATCGGCGGCAGCGGCCGCCAGAAGACCCTTCGTGTCGTCGCCGAGCGGGCGGACGCGTGGAACACCTCGGGCTCGCACGAGTTCGTGGTCGATGCGCTGAGCACCCTCGAGCAGCACTGCGCCGATGTCGGCCGCGACCCTGCGACGATCGAGAAGACCGTCAGCTTCCACATCGTGCTCCGCGATGACGCGGCGGCAGCGGACGCGCGGACGCGCGAGTTGCTGGGCGCCAACGGCGTCGATGCCGACGACTTCGGCGGCTACGTGGCCGGGACACCAGGCGAGGTTGCGGACACCCTCCGCCCGTACCGAGAGCTCGGATTCGAGACGTTCATCGTCCGCATGCCTGCACCGTACGACCAGGAGACGATCGAGCGGATGCCAGAGGTCGCGGAGCTCCTCGCTCGATGAGGGTCGTTCTGCTCGCCGGCGGTGTCGGCGGGGCGAAGATGGCCGACGGCCTCGCCGCGACCGTCGGCGAGGACCTCACCGTCATCGTCAACACCGGTGACGACCTCGAGCTCCACGGTCTCGCGATCTGGCCCGACCACGACACCGTCGCCTACACGCTGGCCGGCCTCGACGACGAGGTCCGCGGCTGGGGCATCCGCGGCGAGAGCTGGACCGTCATGGATCGCCTCGAGGCGCTCGGCGAGGTCGCCTGGTTCCGACTCGGCGACAAGGACCTTGCGACCCACCTGTGGCGGACGGACCGGCTGCGAGCCGGCTACCGACCCACCGAGGTCGCCGTCGAGCTCGCGACCGCAATGGGCGTCAAGCCTCGTATCCTGCCGATGGCCGACGAGCCGGTTCGGACCGAGGTCCGCACCGACGAGGGCTGGCTCGAGTTCCAGGAGTACTTCGTGCATCGCCACCAGGAGCCGGTGGTCCACGAGGTCCGCTTCCGAGGCGTGGACCAGGCCCGCGCCACGCCCGAGGTCCTCGCCACGGTCGCGGCCGCCGAGGTCATCGTCATCGCGCCGTCGAACCCGATCGTCTCGATCGACCCGATCCTCGCGGTCGCCGGCGTGCGGCCGGCACTCGACGAGGCGCGCGAGCGCGGCGTCCCGATCGCGGCGGTCAGCGGCATCATCGGCGGCAAGGCGCTCAAAGGGCCCGCCGACAAGATGCTAGCGTCCCTGGGAGAGGTATCGACGGCGGCCGGGGTCGCGTCGCACTACGCCGGTCTCATCACGCATTTCGTCATGGACGAGGCCGATGCCATGCTGCGGCCCGAGGTCGACGCGCAGGGCCCCGAGACGCTGGTGACCGACACGATCATGACCGACGACGCGGCAAGGATGAGACTGGCCAAGGAGGTCCTCCGGTTCGCGCGCGCCGTGACGATCTCGTGATCGTCGCGATCATCCCGGTGGGCTCGATCGAGGGTGCGAAGTCGCGGCTCGGCGCCGTGCTCGACGCCGAGGAGCGCCACGACCTCGCCCTGCGCCTCGCGGAATCGACGATCCGTGCCGCCGTCGAGACGCCCGAGATCGACGAGACCCTGGTCGTCACACCGGACGACGCTGTCCGCGAGCTGGCTCTGCGGGCCGGCGCTCGACCGATCCGTCAGCGCAGCCGAGGTCTCAACGATGGGCTTCGGGAAGCGCGGGATGAAGCCATGGCGGCAGGCGCCGAGGCGATCCTCGTCCTGCCGATCGACATCCCGCGGGTGTCGCCGGAATCGCTCACCTCGCTCGTCCGGCAGGCGATGCGGGCGCCCGCTCCGGTCGTCGCGCTCGTCCCCGACCGACACGGTCGGGGCACCAACGCGCTGGTGCTGCGTCCCCCGGATGTCATCGACTTCTGCTTCGGCGGGGACAGCCGCGAGGCGCACCTCGCGGCGGCGCGGACGGCGGGAGCAGCGGCCGAGGTCATCGACGGCCCATTGACGCTGGACATCGACACGCCAGAGGACCTGTTGCTCGCCCAGGCGGAGACGCCCGAGGCGGTCGGTGGCTGACCGCGTCGAGGCCGTCGCCATCAACGGCCTCGGCGAGATCGTCCCAGGCGACGATCTACCGACACTCATCGCGGAGGCACTGGCCGAGGCGGCCGACCTCCTGCCGCTGCGCGACGACGACGTCCTGGTCGTCACCCAGAAGATCGTGTCCAAGGCCGAAGGCGCAGTCGTCGACCTGACGACCATCGAGCCGAGTCCCGAGGTCGTCGAGTACGCGACGCGCTACGACCGCGACCCCCGCCAGGTCGATCTGGTCCTCCGCGAGGCGAAGCGCGTCGTCCGCATGGAGAACGGCCTCGTCATCACCGAGACCCACCACGGGTTCGTGTGCGCCAACGGCGGTATCGATGCGTCCAACGTCGGGCCGCGGTCTGGCGACGTCGTCACGCTGCTGCCACGCGACCCGGACGCCTCCGCCGATCGCATCCGGGCGGCCATCCGCGAACGACTCGACCACGACCTGCCGGTCATCGTGTCGGACAGCTTCGGTCGGCCGTGGCGCTTCGGCATCGTCGACGTCGCGATCGGCGTCTCGGGCCTCCTGCCGCTCGACGACCTGCGCGGCACGCCGGACGCCGACGGTCGCGTGATGAAGTCGACGGTCCGTGCCGTCGCCGACGAGATCGCCTCCGCCGCCGAGCTCGTCCTGGGCAAGACCGCCCGCCGACCGCTGGCCCTGGTCCGTGGCGCGACCTTTCGTCGCGGCAAGGGCCGCATCGCGCACCTGATCATGCCCGCGGAGATGGACCTCTTCCGGTGAGTGAGGTTGACGAGCCCCAACTTCCACGCCGGACGCCCGTGCCGATTGCGGAATTGCGATCGTGGATCGAGGAGGACTGGCAAGGTCTTTGGGAGCTGGCCGATATCGGAGGTTTGGGAAAGGGAGTCTCCCTTGACGACGTTACAAACTTCGTGATTGATACGGTCGAACCCGGTCTGCGAGCCGGCGTTCTCAGGCTTGGGCGCGTTTACGGTTCGCCGACGGGTGCCTTCGAGGCGATCGACCTTTCCCTACGAGATCAGCTGGACCTCATCCGCGATGGCGTTCGACTGGACAAGCCAGACCTTGAGATCGATCTCTGGTTCGACGCGTTGCCTATGGACGAGGAGCCAACCTCCAGGCCTGGTCTCCCGTAGACTCCGGC
>DATAFZ010000003.1:0-2895 GCA_036257225.1 Candidatus Limnocylindrales bacterium
CCGCTGCGAATTGGTCACCAATTCGGCGGCCGGGACGGTCATCTCGTCGACACCGAGCTTGCGCAGCCAGGCGAACTGGCCGCCGTCGGACCCTCCCCCGTCCTCCGGATCGGCGAACGCCAGGATGCCCTCGTCGTAGAAGGTCCGGTCGCCGGTCTGATCGAGCCAGTGCTGGGTCACTGCGCTGACCTCGCGGTCGCTCACGAAGACACCCTGCATCCGGACCGGACGAGGGAGATCGACCGGCTGGTAGAGCATGTCGCCGCGCCCGATTAGATCCTCGGCGCCCTGTGCGTCCAGCACGGTTCGGGAGTCGACGTTCGAGGCCATCGCGAATGCGATCCGTGATGGCACGTTGGCCTTGATCAGGCCGGTCACGACGTTGACCGAGGGGCGCTGGGTCGCGAGCACGAGGTGGATGCCGACGGCACGTGCCTTCTGGGCGATCTTGACGACCGGGTCCTCCACTTTGCGGCCCTCGCGCATGATCAGGTCGGCGAGCTCGTCGATGATCAGGACGATGTAGGGCATCCGGTCGCCGCCCGCCTCGCCGTCGCCGTTCCCGTCGACGTCGGCGCGGGCATTGAAGCTGGCGATGTTGCGCACCCCGTGCGCGGCCAGGAGCTTGTAGCGGTCCTCCATCTCGCGGACCGCCCAGTTCAGCACGGCCTTGGCCTCCCCGGGTTCGACGATCACGTGCTGGAGGAGGTGCGGAAGCCCGTTGTAGGGGGCCAGCTCGACGCGCTTGAGATCGACCAGGATGAGGCGCACCTCGTCGGGTCGCGCGCGCATGAGCAGGCTCGTGATGAGTGCGTTGACGCAGACGCTCTTGCCCGACCCGGTGGCGCCGGCGACCAGCAGGTGCGGCATCTTGGCCAGATCGACCGCGTACGCCTTGCCCGACACGTCGCGGCCCAGCGCGAACGTGAGTGGGCTCGTCGAACCGAGCATCACGCTCTCATCGACGAGTGGCTTGAAACCGACGACTTCGCTGACCGAGTTCGGGATCTCGATGCCGACCACGTCCTTGCCCGGGATCGGCGCCTCGATACGGATCGAGCGGGCGGCGAGCGCCATCGCGAGGTCGTCGGCGAGGGCCTCGATGCGCGACACCTTGACGTGGTGCTCTGGGCGTACCTCGTACTGGGTCACCACGGGGCCCGAGTTGACCGCCACGACCTTGGCCGGGATCGAGAAGCTGAGCAGCTTCTCCTCGATCCGCCGCTTGTTCGCTTCGTGGTCGACGCCCGCGCCGACCCGCCCGGCAGCGCGAGGTTCCAGGAGGTCGATGCCGGGCAACACCCAGTCGATTGCGTTGAGCGACTCCTGGGCGGTCGGGCTGTCGGTGGCGATGGCCGTCGCGACGCGGGTCGTCCCGTTCCCGTTCGTGAGCCGGGCCGGGGCGCCGCCTGATCCACCATCCAGCGGCCCGGTCCAGACCGTCTGGCTGACCGGCGGCTGACTGGTCCGCGGTGCGGGCTCGTCGAGGATGCTCCGGGATGCGGCCAGGTCGTCGCTCGTCGCCATCGGGACGGCGACCGGAGCCTTGGCCGCCGCGGCGCGCTGGCGGCCGTTGGTGGCCGGTGCCGGGGGCTTGGTCGGCCGGGCTTTGCCGACGCGGCGCATCGACCCGGCCGCGGTCTCGCCGACCCAGCGGGCGGTCCCCATCAGCGGCGCGGTCAACTCGCGCAACTGGAGGTTGAACGCCAGCATCAGGCCCAGTCCGGCGATGGCCCCGAGAAGCACGAATGTGCCCGGGCCGGTGAGGAGTGGCTCCAGGTTCCCGGCCAGGAACCGACCGATGCGCCCGCCGCCCCGCTCGGTGTCGAAGAGCTCCACCTTCAGGACTTCGAACGCGCCGAGGCCGGCGACATAGGCGATCCCGAGGCCCGCGATCGTCATCCCCCAGCCCGAACCGGGTTGCCGGCCCGGGCCGCCGGCCACGTACCAGCCGCCACCGAGGAGCAGGAACGGGAGCAGCCAGCGGCCGGTCTCGAACCAGGGCGCGATCGAATCGCGCCACCAGTCGGTCAGGGCGCCCTGGCCCGGCAGGATCAACGCGATCAGCGTGATCGCGCCGAGCGCCATCATCGCGGTGCCGACGATGGAGCGAACGACCTCGGGCGTGAAGATCCGTGCCAGGTCGCGCGAGATGCGGCGTCGCGGGCTCGGTCCGGGGCGGGCCCTGGTGGAGCGACGGGGTTTGGCCACGCTCAGACCTCGACCACGACCGGGAAGACCATCGGCCGGCGCTTGGTCTGCTCGTACAGGAAGGTGGAGAGGCTGTCCTTGATCTGGCTCTTGAGCAACCCGATCTCGCTGATGTGATCGCCGGGCGTGTCGATCGCGGCGATCACCCGTTCGACGGCCTCATCGAGCCGCGGGTCCTGCTCGTTCATGTGGACGAAGCCGCGCGTCACGATCTCGGGGCGGCCGACCACGGAGCCGGTCTGCTTGTCGACCGTGACGACGATCATGAAGATCCCGTCATTGGCGAGCGATCGCCGGTCGCGCAGCACGACCTCGCCGACGTCGCCGACGGAGAGGCCGTCCACGAAGACGTAGCCCGCGGTCACCGGGCTCCCGCGTCGAGCGGAGCCGTCGGCGAAGAGCTCGATCGGCGTGCCGTTCTCGATGATGAACACGTTCGCTGGGTCCACGCCCGTCTCGGTCGCGAGCCGACCGTGCTGGACCTGCATCCGAAACTCGCCGTGGATCGGGATGAAGTACTTCGGCTTGGTCAGGCCGAGCATGAGCTTGAGCTCTTCCTGGCTGGCATGCCCCGACACGTGGGCGCGCTTGATCGTGTGGTAGTAGACGTTGGCGCCGACCTTGAACAGGTTGTCGATGGTGCGCGAGACGTACTCCTCGTTGCCCGGGATCGGGCTCGCCGAC
>DATAFZ010000043.1:0-10694 GCA_036257225.1 Candidatus Limnocylindrales bacterium
CGTGAACAGCCGATCGTCGACGTCGAGCAGGCGCTCGATCTCGCCCCGGAAGCCGGTCTCCTCCTCGAGCTCCCGGAGGGCGGCCTGGGCCGGTGGTTCACCGAAGTCCAGGCCACCGCCGGGCAGCGTCCACACATCACCCACGCCGACCGACGGGTGGATGTGGCACAACAGCACGCGGTGGCGCTCGTCGCGGACGACGGCGTACGCCGCTACGCGGACCCGGTCCTCGCCCATGGCGCGCTCATCGCTCATGGAGCGAGCAGCGCGGCGATGAAGCGGGGGTCCAGCGCCCGGGACGCGGGGACGAGATCGCCCATCACGAGCCCCATGGTCGCACGGACCTCCGGACGGCCGGCGAGCCGCCTGGCGGCATATTCGAAGGCGCGCGGTCGGCCAAGGAACGACTGGACGAGCCACGAGACGACGTCCTTCGAGGCGAACCGGTCGCGCATGGCACGGTCGTAGGCGCTCGCGGCCTGGCCGCTCGTGTCCGGCCCCCGCAGCGATGCCAGGATCGCCGGGGCGGCGAGCTCGATCGACACCAGGGCCCGGTGGAGGCCCTCGCCGGTGAACGGGTCGAGGAACCCGGCGGCGTCGCCGACGAGGAACCAACCCGGACCGGCCCGTCTCGTGACGCGACCGCCGAGCGGGGCTGCCCCGGCGATCCGATCGCAGGGGGCCGCGTCGGCCCATGCGACAGGGTCGTCCACTGCCGGGGGGATGAGCGCGAGGGCGCGTCGGCTGGTGACGCCGGCGCCGAGTCGTGCCAGCTCGTCGTGCCACGACCGCCCCAGCACGATGCCGATGTTCAGGCGACCGTCGGGGACCGGGGCCAGCCCGACATAGCCGTCCTCGATGACGACCAGCCGCGCGTCGGGCGAGGCGGCTGCGTCGTCGGACGCTCGCTCGCGCGGATCCAGGACGTGCCACGACAGGCCGATGCGCGGGGGGAGTCGCGCCGGTCGGTGGACGCCGGCGGCTCGCGCGACGACGGACGCGGTCCCGTCGGCGCCGATCACGACGCGGGCCCCAAGGCGCTCGTCCCCGAGGCGCAGCGTCGCCGGTCCTGCCGGGTCGAGGTCGACGCCGTCGACCCGGACGCCGCGCCGGATGGTCACGCCCGCCGCACGCGCCGACGCCTCGAGTGCCGGGTCGAGCCGCGATCGATCGAAGCCGACCGCTGGCGATCCGCCCCCATCGGCGCCGTACGTGAGCCGCACCGCCGTGCCGCGTCGCGTCTCGAGACGCATCGCCGGGATCGGTCGGGCCACGCTGTCGAGGACGCTCCCCGACAAGGCGGCCCGTCGGAGCGCGGCGACCGCTGCGGGCGACGTGAACACGCCGCCGGCGCGCCACCGCCAGGCCGGCGCCGCCTCGACGATCAGCACGTCGACACCGGCGCGAGCCAGCGTCGCGCCAAGCACGGTCCCCGACGGCCCAGCGCCGATGATCGCGACGTCGACCGGTCCGTTCACGACGAACCGTCCCGTCGGGCCGCCAGCGCGACGCGGTGGCCGACCACGCCGTCGAACCGGCGTTCCACCCGCAGCCCGGCCGTTGCCAGCAGGGCGGTCATCTCGGCGATCGTGTACGCCCGCCGCACCGACAACGGAGCGTCGTACCGCGTGAAGCGGTTGCGGGTCGTCGTGTGGCTCAGCAGCCATGCGCCAAGCCACGCCAGGCGGCCGCGGACGAGGTCGTTGACCACGACGCCCAGTCGGGCGACGCGGCCCATCTCGGTCAGCACCGCCCTGGCCGCTCCGGGGTCGAGGTGGTGGAGCAGCAGCGAGGCATGCACGACGTCGAAGGCCCCGTCCGGGTAGGGCAACGATCGTGCATCGCCGACGTGGAGTGCCAGCTCCCCGGTCGCGGTGATGCGCGGATCGACGACGGCTGCGGCCGCTAGCACCTCGGGCCGGTTGTCGATGCCGGTGACGCGCACCAGCCGACCCGCCGTTCGACCGCGCTGGATCAGCGCCAGCGGGATGTCGGCGCCACCGGTGCCGACGTCGAGCACGGCGATCGGTGCGGTGCCGGGCGCCAGGGCGTCCAGCGCAGCCGCGGTGAGCCGGGCCCCGCCGAGTCGACGGTTGAACCGGGCCAGGTCGCGCAGATTGCCGACGAGTGCCGTCCGGTCGTCGAGCGGCCCGTCAAGCAGCTCCTCGGCTCCCGACAGTCGGTCCATACCGGCGCAGACTACGATGCGCCGCGTGATCGTCGTCATGGGCGAGGCCCTGATCGACCTGCTCGTGCGGCCCGACGGTGGGATCGACGCTGCTCCCGGGGGTGGGCCGTTCAACACGGCCCGCACGATCGCCCGGCTCGGGCAGCGGGTGGCCTTCGCCGGACGGCTTTCGACAGATGCCTTCGGTCGCCGGTTGCGAGAGGCGCTCGCCGCCGATGGCGTCGACCTCACCCTGGTCGACTCGACCGATGACCCGACGACGCTCGCCGTGGTCGAGGCCGGCGCAGGCGGGGAGTCCGGCTACCGCTTCTATCTCGAAGGCACCTCGGTCCCGGGCCTCGGCTCCGCCGTCGCGGAGCGTATCGGGCGGCCCGCCGCGCTGCACGTCGGCACGCTCGGCCTCGTGCTGGAGCCGCTCGTGACCACCGTCGAGACGGCGGTCGGCAGCGTCCCGACCGACACGCTGGTGATGGCGGACCTCAATGCGCGACCGGCCGCAACGCCGGATCGAGCGGCCTGGGTCGCCCGGATCGAGCGACTGTTGGGTCGGGTCGACGTCGTCCAGGCGAGCGCGGACGACCTGCGCTGGTTTCGCCCCGAGAACGAGCCGCTGGAGGTGGCCGCGGCCATCGTCGCGGCCGGACCACGCCTGGTGTTGGTGAGCGACGGGCCGGGGCCGGTCCGCATCGTGACCAGCCGGTGGACCCGCAACGTGGACCCGCCGCCGGTCGAGGTCGTCGATACGGTGGGCGCCGGGGACGCCCTCGGTGGTGCCTTCCTCGCAGCCTGGATCGGTGGGCATCGCGATCGCGAGCGGCTCACGGACGCCGAGGCCGTGCTCGAAGCCACTCGCTTCGCCGTGCGCGTGGCATCCATGTCCTGTAGCAGGGCGGGGGCGGACCCGCCCACGTCGGCCGAGCTGGCGGCCTGGCCGGCCGGATAGGCCGTTCGGGGGGTGCAAGCGACCCGCGCGGCCCGGTAGCCTCTGGGAATGCCCCATCGCTTCCGGCTGGCCTTGATCGCGCTGTCCGTCGCCATCTTGTCCCTCGCAGGCGCGGGCACGGTCGCGGCGGCGACGCCCAACTACCCGCATCAGAGCGTCGGCAACCGGGGTGCCGACGTCCGGGCCCTGCAAGGTTTCCTGCGCCAGCACGGCGCGACCGATCTCGTCATCAGCGGCATCTTCGACATGCCGACGGTGACGGCGGTGCGCGACTTCCAGGCCGCCCGGGGCCTGCCGGTCAGCGGCATGGTGGACGGCCCGACCTGGGCACGCTTCCTGGTCTCGCTCCGATCGGGCGCGACCGGGGAGGCCGTGGCGGCCCTCCAGCGGCAACTCAACGAGAAGCGGCTGGTGGGCCTGACCGTTGATGGCGCCTTCGGGTCGGCGACCCTCACCGCCGTCCGCTCGTTCCAGCGTCACGCCGGTCTCCCGATCACGGGCGTGGTCGACGCAGCCACGTGGCGGTACCTGATCAGCCACTTCGAGCGGCCCTCCTTCGGGCGGTGGTTGTGCGACTACCAGGCCGGCAACGGCCTCGCCGACTGGGGCACCGGCGCAGCGATCAGCCAGATCGAGGGAGCATCCGTGCCGGTCGTGCTGGCCGGGCACGGCCGGGTCGCGGTCGGCGACATCGGCCATGAGCACGGCGGCGACATCGCCGGGCATGAGACCCACGAACGCGGCCTCGACGTCGATGTCCGCCCGATGCGGCGGGACGAGAACCAGTGCCGCTGGGGGGTGAACTTCCGATCCGCGGCGTACGATCGGGCTGCGACGCGGGACCTGATCAAAGCCATCCGGGCGGCCGCGCCAGGTCACGTGAAGCTGATCTACTTCAACGATCCGGTGCTCATCCGCGAGGGCCTGTCGCGTTACCACGCGGGCCACGACGACCACGTGCACGTCCGCTACTGCGAACGCGTCCACCCGATCGCCGCGTACGACTGCTGAGCGGCTTCCGGCACGGGCGGTGACATAATGCCGGCCATGGTCGATCGCAGCACGACGAGCGTGGCTACCGTCCCGGACCGGCGGCCCAACAGCTGGGGGTTCGGGGACGGCCAGGCGATCCCGTGGGAGTACGCCCCGGCGCCTGAGGCCCGGGACATCGTCACGCTCAAGGAGCGGTACGGGCTGTTCATCAACGGCCGCTCGGTGCCGGCGACCGGCGGCGACACGTTCCCTTCCATCGACCCATCCACCGAGCAGCCGCTGGCCGTCGTGGCCAAGGCGACCCCTGCCGATGTCGACAAGGCGATCCGCGCCGCGCGCCTGGCGCATCGTCGTTCCTGGGGTCAGCTATCGGGTCGGGAGCGGGCCAAGTACTTGTTCCGCATCTCGCGCATCCTCCAGGAACGGTCGCGCGAGTTCGCGGTGCTCGAGTCGATGGACTCCGGCAAGCCGATCAAAGAGAGCCGCGACGTCGACGTCCCGCTGGCCGCCAACCATTTCTGGTACTACGCCGGCTGGGCCGACAAGCTCGACTATGCGTTCCCCGGGCGGGTCGCCAGGCCGCTGGGCGTCGCCGCCCAGATCATCCCGTGGAACTTCCCACTGCTGATGCTGGCCTGGAAGATCGCGCCGGCGCTCGCGGCCGGGAACACGGTCGTGCTCAAGCCGGCCTCCACGACGCCGCTGTCGGCGCTCCTGTTCGCCGACGTCGTCCTCCAGGCCGACCTGCCGCCGGGCACCGTCAATATCGTGACCGGACCGGGCGAGATCGGGATGCATATGGCCACGCATCCAGGCGTCGACAAGGTCGCCTTCACCGGCTCCACCGAGATCGGCAAGAAGATCGCCCGTGGGGTGGCCGGCTCCGACAAGGCGCTCACGCTCGAGCTCGGCGGCAAGGCCGCGAACATCGTGTTCGACGACGCGCCGCTGGACCAGGCGGTCGAAGGCATCGTGAACGGCATCTACTTCAACCAGGGCGAGGTGTGCTGCGCCGGATCGCGGCTGCTCGTCCAGGAGTCGATCGCCGACACGCTCATCGACAAGCTCAAGGACCGACTCTCGACGATCCGTGTCGGCGATCCGCTCGACAAGAACACCGATGTGGGTGCGATCAATTCCAGGGCCCAGCTGGAGAAGATCACGGAGCTCGTGGCGTCAGGCGTCGCCGAGGGCGCCGACCTCTACCAGCCGGCCTGCGACCTGCCCGACCGCGGCTACTTCTTCCGCCCGACGCTGTTCACCAACGTCGCCCAGAGCCACCGCATCGCGCGCGAGGAGATCTTCGGACCGGTGCTGTCGGTGCTGACGTTCCGGACGCCCGAGGAGGCCGTCGAGAAAGCCAACAACACGCCCTACGGGCTGTCGGCCGGCGTGTGGACCGACAAGGGCTCACGGATCCTCGAGATGGTGTCGCGGATGCAGGCCGGCGTGGTGTGGGCCAACACGTTCAACAAGTTCGACCCGACCTCGCCCTTCGGCGGCTACAAGGAGTCGGGTTTCGGGCGAGAGGGCGGCATGCATGGTCTGCATGCGTACGTGCGCCTGGAGGACCGCTGATGGCGGCGGCCACCTCGCGCAACGGATCCGGGCCTCGGATCGGCGTGCGCAAGACGTACAAGTTGTACATCGGCGGCCAATTCCCGCGAAGCGAGAGTGGCCGGTCGTACCAGGTGTCGGCGGCCGATGGGACGCCACTCGCGAACGCCGTTCGCGGCTCGCGCAAGGACCTGCGAGACGCCGTGCGGGCCGCCCGGAACGCGTTCCCCGGCTGGGCCGCGAAGACCGCGATGAACCGCGGCCAGGTCCTGTACCGCGTCGCGGAGCTGATGGAAGGACGGCGCGACCAGTTCGTTGCCGAGGTCGCGGCCGCCGAAGGGCTGCGCGACGCCAGGGCCGGCGAGGTGGTCGACCGGGCCATCGATCGCTGGGTCTGGTACGCCGGCTGGGCCGACAAGATCACCCAGATCCTGGGCTCGGCCAACCCGGTCGCGGCTCCGTACTTCAACTTCACGATCCCGGAGCCGACCGGCGTGGTCGGCGTGGTCGCGCCTGAGACCTCGTCGCTGCTCGGACTGGTCAGCCGGCTCGCGCCACCCCTGGTGTCCGGCAACGCCGTCGTGCTCCTGACCTCGGAATCGCGCCCGTTGCCGGCCATCACGCTGAGCGAGGTCCTGGCGACCTCCGACGTCCCGGGCGGCGTCGTCAACATCCTGACCGGTCGCAAGAGCGAGCTCGTGCCGGTGCTGGCCGCCCACGTGGACGTCGACGCGCTCGACACCTGGGGTGTGCCGGACGCCATGCGCCTGGAGACAGAGCAGTTGGCGGCCGACGACATCAAGCGCCTGTCGCGCCGCCCGTCGACCGTGAACGAGGCGCGTTTCGACTGGCTCGACGACCGGGCCTCCGAACGACCCGAATGGATCGCCGTCTTCCTGGAGATGAAGACGGTCTGGCACCCGATCGGGGTCTGAGCCCGATGGCAGTCCGTCCGGACCCCGAGGTCGGCTACCGCCGTGCCGGCGACCACCTGCGCGCCGGCCGGCTCGTCGAGCGGCGCGTCTTCGTCCAGGCCTCACCACGCGTCGTATGGGCCTCGCTCCACGATCCGGCGGCGTCCGCGGTCCACTTCCCGGAGCTCCGGCTCGGCCCGGCCGCGCCATCGTGGCCGGCCGCCGCGACCACACGCACCGCACGGACGCGTCTCGGCCTCCTCCGTGAGACGGCCCGCGTCGAGAGCCTCGAGGCGCGCCCCGAGTCCACGTTCCGGCTCCGCGTGACTGGCTCAGGCTTCGAGAGCGAGTGGTCCTGGCGACTCGAGCCGATCGCCGGCGGCACGCGCGTCATCCATGGCGCGACCTTCGAGCCCATCGATCGCTGGACGGACATCCTGGTCCGACTCGGACGCCGCTCGCTCGAAGCCCGCGTCGAGGCGCATCTGCGGGCGCTCAAGGAGCGTGCCGAGCGGGCCGAGCACGCGCCGCCGACATCGTGACGGGAGGCCGGTGACGGCCGACGGCCCCGGGAACGTCCCATTCGCGGGCCTGCGTCGGAACGCGGTCGCCCTGGCCGGCGGCCTGCTCCTGGTGCTCGGCATCTTCCTGCTCGTCCCGGACATCACCCCGCGCCCATCCGAACTGCCGCCTGTGCAGCTCGTCCACGGCCGGATCGTGGAACTGGTGCCGACCACCGACCCGGGCACGCCAGACGTCCGTATCGAGGTCCTCGACTCGATCGACGGGGGACCGCGCCGAGGCGACATCGTCGAGGGCTTCCTGCAGGGACCCAGCGGGCTCGAGGCCCGGCCGGAGTTCGACGTGGGCGACGAGGTCATCGTCAACATCTCGACCGACCCGGAGGCGGGCTTCGTCGCGGTCAACGATCGGTATCGCGTCCCGACCCTGGCGATGCTGTTGGCGCTGTTCGCGTTGGCGGTGACGCTGGTGGGCGGCTGGCGGGGCGTCCGTTCGCTGATCGCACTGGCACTGACGCTGGCGGTCATCGTGAAGCTCGTGGTGCCGCTGATCCTGGCGGGCTGGGACCCGGCGCCGGTGGCGATCGTGGCCGCGACAGGTGTGACGATCGCCACGTTCCTGCTGACCGAGGGGGCTCGACGCCGGACCGTCGCCGCCGCGCTGGGCACGGCCATCTCGCTGACGCTCGTGGCTGTGCTGGCGTCGGTGTTCGACACACTCTCACGGTTCACGCCGTTGCGTGGCTCCGAGTCGGCCGGATTCCTTATCTCGATGGGCGGCACGCAGCTGGACCTCGGTGGGCTCGTGCTGGCCGCGGTTATCTTCGGCGCGCTCGGCGTGCTCGACGACGTCACCGTGACCCAGGCAGCCACCGTCCAGGAGCTGTACGAGGCCGATCCGCGCGTGCGCCCGCTCAGCCTCGCCGCGCGCGCGATGAACGTCGGGCGATCGCACATCGCGGCGACCGTGAACACGCTCGTGCTGGCGTACGTCGGCGCCTCGCTACCGCTGATCGTGCTCTTTGCGGCGGGGCGCCAGGATCCGCTGCTGATCGTGTCGGGCGAGATCGTGGCGGTCGAGGTGGTACGGGCGCTCGTGGGCAGCATCGGCATCGTCGTCGCCGTGCCGCTGACCACGATGATCGCGGTCGGGCTGATCGGCCGGCGGCTGCCGTTCATCGGAGAGGGCAGCGGCGCGCGACACGCGCCCGGCTGGGACTGACATTAGGTCCTCCGGTCCTGCGTCAGACGCACGAACCGTCGCCGTGAGGCCCCATCACTGCGCTCCGCGTTCGAAAACGTCCGAAACGCCCGAGTTCGGCGGCGGGTCGGACGGACCTGTGCGCCCAGTGCAGGAACCGCGCTGGCTTCCGGATCACCGGCGACCGTAGCTGTCGTTGACGCCGGGCTCCGGTGACCACTTGCATCAGATGCAAGCGACGGCCCCGTGCCGCAACACGAACGGGATCTGATACACGAATCTCGGCGCCAGGTGCAAAGCTAGGACATGACTGGGCTCGACGACAGTCGTCCGTGCGCGGATGCGGCGTGAGATGCAAGTCCATAGCTTCCCGCTCGCGCGCCGAAGGCCTGTCCTTGCACCTGACGCAAGCCATGCAGGCGAACCGGCGCCAGGTGCAAGCGGCGCACGAGCGCTCAATGACCGCTCAATTCGAAACGTTCAGCATTGACTGAACACAATGAAACGACATAGGCTGGGCGCATGACGGAAGGGGAGAGCGCGTTCGTCGAGGAGATGGGCCAGGCCCTGGCGTCCTACGGCATGACGCCGATGGCGGGCCGCATGTGGGGCTGGTTGCTGATCTGCGATCCGCCCGAGCAGACCGCGGCCGATCTGGTCGAGGCGCTCCAGGCGAGCCGCGGCGCCATCAGCGGCACGGCCCGGATACTCACCGCGGCCGGGATGATCCGCCGCTCGACGCGACGCGGCGATCGGCGCGAGTACTTCAGCGCCCCGCCCGAGGCCCTCGACTCGTTCCTCGAGAACGCCGGTCGCATCTACCGCCGCTTCCGCGAGATCGCGGAGCGTGGCCTGGATGCGATCGCCGACCGCCCGCCGGCGTCGCGCAGCCGGCTCGAAGAACTGCGTGATGTCTTCGCCTTCATGGAGCAGGAGGTCCCGGCCGTCGTCGACCGCTTCCTCCACGACCGTGCCGGATCGACCGGCAGGAAGGAATCAGCATGACCTCGGTCATCCATACCGAGCAGCTCACCAAGACCTACGGGATCCACCGCGGGATCACCGAGGTCGACCTCGACGTCGAGGCCGGCGAGATCTTCGGCTTCCTCGGCCCGAACGGCGCCGGCAAGACGACGACCATGCGCGTCCTGCTCGACCTCATCAGGCCCACCGCGGGGCGTGCCGAGGTCTTCGGTATCGAGACGACCAAGGATCCGGTCGCGATCCATCGACGCGTCGGTTATCTGCCCGGCGAGTTCGACCTGTACGACCGACTGACCGGCGCCGACACGATCACCTACTTCGCCAACCTGCGAGGCGGGGTCGATCCCGCCTATGTCGGGGAGCTCGTCGAGCGCCTCGACCTCGATCCGAGCCGCCGCTACAAGGAGTACTCGAAGGGGAACAAGCAGAAGGTCGGCCTGGTCGTCGCGCTCCAGCACAAGCCCGACCTGCTGATCCTCGATGAACCGACGGCCGGCCTCGACCCGCTGATCCAGCAGACGTTCTTCGAGATCATGCGCGAGGCGAAGGCCGAGGGGCGCTCGATATTCCTGTCCTCGCACATTATCGACGAGGTCGATCGCACATGTGACCGCGTGGCCATCATCCGCGAGGGCCGCCTCGTGCAGGTCGACCGGATCGAGACGATCCGCCAGCTTGCCTTCCATCACGTCGAGCTGACGTTCGCGCAGCCGGTGGCGCCGAGCGTGTTCTCGTCGATCGACGGGGTGAGCGACGTCGAATCCGACGGCGACGTCCTCCGCATGCGGGTCAACGGGCCGATCGGCAAAGTGGTCGTGCTGGCCGCACAGCGCGGCCTCGTCGACGTCGTCAGCCGCGAGCCGAACCTCGAGGACGTCTTCCTCGCGCAATACGGCTCCCATGGAAGCCCGGTCGCGGCAGGGGTCGACTCCGATGGTCGCTAACACCGCCATCCTCGTCCGCCAGCGGCCCTGGTCGAGGGTCATGGGCCTGTCCTCGGTCTTCGCCAAGTCGCTGCGTGACAGCCGGCGCGCCGCGTTCGTCGTCGGGTTCATGGCCGGCTTGTTCATGCTTGCGACGGCCGCGCCTGTCGCAGCAGAGTTCGAGACGATCCAGAAGAGGCAGTTGCTCGTCACGTCGATGACGGCGCTGCCCGCGGTCTTCCGCGGCCTGCTGGGCGAACCGATCAACATCCAGACCCTAGGCGGGTTCATCTCCTGGCGCGTCGGCAACGTCCTGCCGGTCCTGCTCGGCCTGTGGTCGGTGCTGGCGCTGTCCGGGACCCTCGCCGGTGAGGCGGCCAAGGGCAGCCTCGATCTGCTCGTCTCGACTCCCCATGCGCGTCGCGCGATCGCGCTCCAGAAGCTGGCCGGTCACATCGTGGCGCTCGTCG
>DATAFZ010000144.1:0-27778 GCA_036257225.1 Candidatus Limnocylindrales bacterium
ATATCGAACGCGACCGGCCGGCGACCCTCGTCGTCGTCCCGGAACATCCGAGCGATGAGCCGCAGGTCCTGGCGGTGCGACCGACCGACTATCGCGGCGTCGCCGACGCGCTGGTCGTGATCGGCCAACGTCTGGCGGGCGACTAGTCCGAGCGGGGGCGTGAGCGCTCGAGCAGCTCCTTGAGCGACTTCAGGGCCGCTGCCCAGGCAGCCTCGGACGTCGTTGCCGCGTCCTCCGACGGGAGGTTCTCCTCGGTGACGGTCAGCTCCGTGCCGCCATCGCGTTCGGCGAGGTCCCAGGCGACGATCTGGTAGTACTCCGCGGCATCCGGCTTGCCGGAGACGTCGCTCCAGTGTGTGTGAACGAGCCGCTTCGGCGGCTCGATCTCGAGGATCTCGCCCTTGTCGACGTATGGCTTGCCCTGGTACTCGCCCGTGTGAACGAGCTGGCTGCCGACCGTCCAGTCCGATTCGGTGTCGACACCGAGGAACCAGCGCTTGATCTGCTCCGGCGTCGTGATCGCCTTCCAGACCGCGTCGAGCGGTGCATCGATGTGGGTGGAGCTCCTGATCCGATCGATCGCGGTCCTGTCCATCATTTCGACTTCGCATGACCCTTCTTGTTGTGGTGTTTCACGACGGTCGCGGCGGCGATCGCCTTCGCTCGCTCCATCGAGCGGCCACGTCGTCGCTCGTTGGTCTTCACGTGCTCGTACATGCGCTGTTCCTTGTCGCTCACGCTGGGCAGGTGTTCCTTCTGCGCCATCGCCGATGCCTCCTCGGTCGAGGATAGGAAGGCGCCGCATAGGGACGAATCGCGGTTCGGCAACGTGGGGATACAAACCAGTGTCGCCCCAATGTCGGCCGCTCCGGTCAGCCGATGACGTTGCGCTCCAGGACAGGTCGTCCCGCCGCGATCCGGTCGAACCCGAAGATCGACAGGTCGAGCGTCCGGTAGCCGCCGTGCACGATCAGCTCGGCGAGCGCTCGCCCCACTGCCGGCGCCTGCTGGATGCCGTGGCCGCTGAAACCGTTCGCGAACAGCAGGTTCGCGATCCTCGGATGGGGCCCGATGATCGCGTTGTGGTCGAAGGTGTTCACCTCGTAGTAGCCGGCCCACGCGTTCGTGACCTTGATGGCGTCGAACGCCGGCACGCGCGCCGCGAGCGCCGGCCAGAGCTGCCGTTCGAACTGGTCTCGATCGACCTCCAGCGGGAGGTCGGCGAGATCGTCCGCCTGCGGCGGCGCGATCCCGGCGATGAACGACTCGCCCTCGGGCCGGAACCATGCGCCGCTCGTATCGATGACGAGCGGGCAGTCGATCGGTGGGTCGGACGCGACATCGAAGACGAACACCGATCGCCGACGCGCCTCCACCGGCAAGTCGACGCCGGCCATCACGGCGACGTCGCGGGCCCACGGTCCAGCGGCGTCGACCACGACGTCGGGCTCGATCCGCCGACCATCCGCCAGGATCACCGTCGCGACCCTGTCGCCGACGACCTCGAGGTCGACTACCTCACCCGTAACGAGGTCGGCGCCGAGCTCGCGAGCCCGGGTGCGCAACACCCGGACGAGGGCATAGCCGTCGAACCAGCCCTCCCCTCCTCGCCCGAGCGACGCGAGCGCCACCCCGTCGAGGGCCAGCCACGGGAAGCGCGGACCGAGCTCGGGGACCGACAGGAGCTCGACGTCCGCGCCCTCGGCCCGCTGCACCGTCACGTTGTCCTCGAGGACGGACGCGCCGACCGCGGTCGCCAGGAACAAGTAGCCCGACTCGTGGAGCCCGACGCCGGCTTCGCGCAGCCAGCCGAACGAGTAGCGCGACATCCGGATGTTCTCGGGGGTCGAGAACTGCTGTCGGATCGAGGCGGCGGACAACGCGGATGACGCGCGGCGGAACGTCGGGTCGCGCTCGATGACCGTCACGCGGCCGGCGAAGGCCGGGTCCTCGAGGACGGCGGTCGCCACGGCGCCCCCGATGGCACCCCCGCCGATCACGACGACGTCGGTCGAGCGGCTCATGGCCGATCCGTGCCGGCCACCTCCAGCCGTGCACGCAGCAGGTCGGCACCGTCCGCGTCGGCGAGCCGGCATGACCAGCCGTCCGCGTCGGGCCAGACGTCGGCGACCACGGTCGCCCCGCCTTCGACGGCCCGGGCGTATTCGAGCCGGACCGTACGCGGGATGTGCCGCACCATGTCCGTGCCACCGGCGCGAATCACCCGTTCATCGAGCCAATCCGCGTACACCGCGTTGTTGACATGATCCATCGGGTCGAGCTCGTGGGGTCGCACCTCGAAGGTCGCACGATGGGCGGATACCGGTGCAGCGGAGAGCACCACACGCCCGAGCTGGAATGCCGCCTCCGGCGCCCAGAAGATGCCCTCGAATTCCTTGGGGATGCGGGTCGGGGCTCCTCGTCCATCGAGCAGCACCCAATCGACGTGCATCCATGCGACGGTGCTTCCTGACGCGTCGACGAAGTCGGTCCGGCGCCGTGCCCACACCCGACGCCAGCCGACCACCTGGGTCGTGCCGACGAATTCCTCACCGACGCCCATCCCGCCAAGCACCGTCACCTCGGCGGCGCGCGCCAGCCAGGTAAGGCCGCGGTCCCGGTACCACGCGCGAGTGAAACCGCGGGCCGACGAGTGGAACCACGCGAGGTCCTGCGCATAGCGCAACAGCACGGAGGTACGAACGAGGCCGTCGGGCGCCGCCTCGTCGAACCGCACCCGATACGCGAAGGAACAGGTGTCGGGCTTGCGTTCCTGCTCCGTCATGCCGCCGCCAGGCTGTCGAGCGTCTCGAGCGCGATGATCGCGGTTCGGTCCGTCGGCGCAGAGGAGCGGGCCAGCCTGACCTCGCATGAGCGCATGGCGTCGAAGACGACGAGGGCGACGCGCAGCCCGGTCTCCTCGTCCTCGGCGTGCGCACGCGCGTCATCGAGCTGATGGAGGACGTCGTCGCCGATGCCGCGCGCGCCCCACTTGCAGTCGTACGCCTCGGCCGCGCCGTCCCGCTCCACCGTCACGTCGTACGGGTGGATCTCGGCCCGCACACCATCGAACAGGATCCGGCGTTCGCGCCGGACGGCCCCGTCCCCGACGCGCTGCGCGAGGAGACGAGCGGTCAGCTCCTCGACGATCGCGCCACGGAGCTGGCTGCGAACCGCCTCGCCGCGATCGGCGACCTCCAGCGCGGCGGCGAGGATCGCCTCCGACCGGCCTCGGGCGGTGGCATCCGCTGCGACACCGAAGAGGCTTGGGAACATGGCGAGCCACACCGTCGGATCGGTAGACGCACCGTTCATGACCGCTCGCGCGAGGATCCGGTCAGGCTGGCCGGCCTCGACGAGGAGGCCGGCGACACGCCCAACGAGCGGATCGGCCTGGATCCCGGCGTAGACGACGGCGCGCCCGTCGCGTGCCGCATCCTGGAACCTCACGGTCGTTCACCGATGGCGAGCAGTGTCACCTGCGGGAACGTCGACAGCCAGTCGATGGCTCGATGGGGATCCTCGATCAACGCGGCCTCGTCGAGCGCGGCATCGATGGCGGCGTCGGACGCCTCGTCCAGCGGCTGGCCCGCGCGTGCGTCGGCGACGGCCTCGAGCAGGGCGCGCCAGGCGCCGCTGAGGTCCTGCACGTAGGACCACTCGTCCTCGATACCCTCGCCGAGCTCGGTCAGGGCGTCGTAGCCGCGCAAGGCGCGCTGGATCGCGGCGTCGACGGTCGGTGGAGCATCACCGGGCATGCAAGGAAGCGTACGCCGCACGGGTGCGTGCGGTCAGGGGATGGCCGGTCAGCGCTCCCTGGTCGCCATGGCCTGGCGGGCCGTCGCTGGGCGGCCCGGGCGATGCCGCTGACGCTCGGTGGGTGCATCGCGCTCGGACCGGCGGAGCAGTGCCTCGAGTCGGCGCCGCGCACGCTCGTCCCAGGCACGCGAGTAGGCATCCGTCGCGTCGGTCCTGAGCTTGCCTGCCTGTGCCCGTTCGCCGGCGGCCTCGAGCACCGCGACCCGATCGAGGATCGCGCGATACAGAGCGGGGAGCTCCTCGGCGGGAGAGTTGGGCTCCATCGACGATCACGATGGACCCCGATGGTCCCGGGTGGAATAGCCCACCGGTCCCGCCCATCGCACGCCGAAGGGGTCAGCCTCAGTCCCCTCGGTGGGCACCGCTCCGGACCTCGAATGACCGGAATCCCCCCGTCGCCGGGCCCCAGGTGCTGGTGACGCGATCGACGATCGCGCCGGCGGGTCCGACCTCGAGCAAGTTCAGCAACGCCTCGAGTGCAGGGCGCGGGCCCTCCGCCACGCAGCGGACCGTTCCATCGGCACCGTTCGCGACCCACCCGGTGAGTTCGAGATCCATGGCCCGCGTTACGACGAGATACCTGAATCCGACGCCCTGGACGCGCCCGTACACCGTCGCATCGAGCCGCTCCTCGCTCATGCCGCGCGGCGAGCGGCTCGAGGCCAGGCGAGCGCGAGATCGTCGAGCACGAGCTCCGGCGAGACGTTGCCGGCGATCAGGACTGCGGCCTGGCTCAGTCGCTCCAGGAACGCGTGCAACTCGTCACGATCGAGCCGCGCCGCCACCGCGCGGAGGTCGTCGAGCGTGCCGAGGTCGCGCACGGATCCATCGAGCTCGGCGTGGCACAGCAACAGGTCGCGCGTCGTGTCGCTCCAGACGGCGACGAGCGCCTCCGCCGCTCGACGACGCTCGGTGGCCGGCGTCCGCGCTGGTCCGATGGCATCCTCGCTCGCCACGTCCGTGGGCTCCCCTGGATCGGCCGCCGCGTCGTCCTCGACGGGCCTGGCGGCTCGTGCGCTCCTCGAGCGCGGCTGCTCCGTCGGAGGGGCGGTGACGTCCCCGACGCCGGCGGTGCTCGCCTCGATGCCGATGGTCGAGATCGCCGAGGCCTGCGATGCCAGAGCGCGGATACCCGCAAGCCGCTCCGACGGCCGGGCGTCGGCGAGATCGAGCAGCGACCGCCCGATCGCGTCCCGGTCGCGCAGGGCGTCCGGGGCTCGCGTCCAACGGAGGGCGAGGCCCGGCCGCCCACCGGCGATCCTTGCGGCGCGCGCAGCGACCGGTGGATCCGCTGCGCCGTGCTCGGTCACGATCGCCTCGATGTCCCGCACACCGACCGGCCCGAGTCGGATCCTGGCGCAGCGAGACCGGATTGTGGGCAGCAGCGCCTCCTCGGCGTCCGCGCACAGGATGATCGTCGTCGCGGGTGGTGGCTCCTCGAGGGTCTTGAGCAGGGCGGCCTGGGCATCCTCGTTCATCCGATGCGCCGACTCGACGACGGCGACGCGTGCGGCGCCCTCGACCGGCAGCAGGGCCAGCTCCGCGATGAGGTCGCGGATGCCGCGCGGCTTGCCAGGGCCGCCGATGACCACCTGGCGCCCGGGACCCTCGGGGCCGAGGAGATGCACGTCCGGGTGCACACGACCGCCGACGAGCCGGCACGCCCGGCACGTGCCGCAGGGCCTGGCCGCCGGATCGGCTGCGGTGCACAGCAGGCCGGCGGCGAGATCCAGCGCGAGTGTCGTCTTGCCGATGCCCGGCGGGCCCACGAACAGCACCGCGCCAGCGGCCCCGGCCCGGATGCGTGCGCCGATCGCAGCGAGTGCGGCCGGATGGCCCCGGGTCCGCGCCCCGTCCATCACGGACTCGTCAGGACGCGGGCTTGGTCGTCGTTCGACGGGTGGTGCGACGCTTCGGGGCTACGGCCGACGCGTCGGCCGCGTCGGCCGTAGCCGTGTCGGCGCCCTCGGTCGCCATGTCCGCGCTGGCTGTGGCGGCCTTGCGCGGCGACCGTCGCTTCGGCGCTGCGGCCGTCGCATCGTCGGCCGTGGCCGACGCCGACTTGCGCGTCCGCCGCTTCGGTGCCTCGTCGCCGTCCGCGGCCTTCGCCTTGGACTTCGACGCAGCCGTCCGACTCCGCCCCTTCGGCGCGGGAGCCGCCTCCGCGGGGGCGGTCATGTCGGTCGCAGCGATCGACTCGGCCGGGTCGGTCTGCTCGCTCGGCCTCGGCGCAGCACCTGGCGCGAGCTCGGTCGGCCTCGCCGACGGCCGCTGGCCGACCTGTGCCCGCAGCACGGCCTCCAGCTCCGGCGGGACCTCGCTCCACGGCTCGGCCGAGCCGCTGGCGCGAGCAGGCTCGCGTTGGCGATCGTCCTGCCGTTCGAATCCGCGGCCACCACGCGGGTCGCGCTCGGCGCCCCGCCCGCTGACATCGGGATAGCGGTTGATGCCGCCGCTCCGACCCCGGCCGTAGCGCTCTCGCTCGATCGCCGACTGATACGCCGCCCGGCCACGCGGACCGCCGCGACCTCCAGGTCCACCGCCCGGTCGACCGCCTCGCGACCCGCGCCGTTGCTCGGCGATGAGGTACTCGGGGATCTCGGGCTCCTCGAAGTCCTCGTCGTCTGCCAGTGGTGACAGATTCGATGGAGCAGCCGAGGTCCCGAGCTGCGAATCCCAGACCGACCCGAACGGGGTCGAGCGCGGGCGCGGGGTCTCCGGCGGCGTGTCGTCCTCGGGCTCGTCATCTGCCTCGAACCGCGCCGCGGGTGCGGCACGGCTCGCGGTTTCAGCCGGCGCCGCGTCCTCGCGACCTCGTCCGCGACCACGGCCGCGACCACCTCGCCGCCGCCGACGGCGGGCACCCTCGTCGGTCTGCTCGATGTCGTCGCTCGGCTCGATGCCGGCGCCTTCGCCTTCGGCACCGGGGACGCCCAGATCGTCGAGCGTGAACACCTCGGCCGCGGCGAGCTCGGACTCGGAGAGGCCGCCCGCCGCTTTCGACAATCGCTCACCCGGCAGCGCCGTGAGGCCGTCGGCCCCGGAGCCGTTCGTCGACGGGACCGCCGCCGTTCGGCGCCCCCGCCCCCGCGAGCCGGATGCGACCGCCGGCTCTGCATCGCCGCTGCGTCCGCGTCCGCGTCCACGGCTGGTCCTGCCGCCGCGTCCCACGCCGGTTCCTTCTGTCTGCTTGTCCGGGACCTCGGTCATCGACAGGTCGGCATCATCGCCCGCGACCCGCCGGCCGGAACGCGAGCCCTTCTCGACCCTGGCGAGCTGGGTGATGTCGGTGAATTGGTCGGCGACCTCGATCAGGTCAGAGCTGGTGTTGCCGCGGAAGCTGATGACCTCGCAGCGGACGCCCATCTCCTGGACCGCACGGATAGCCGGCGCGAAGTCGCCGTCACCCGACACCACGATCGCGATATCCAGGTTCCGCGCCGTCTTCATCATGTCGACGACGAGCTCGATGTCGAGGTTGGCCTTGACCTTGCCGTCGCCGTATTTGCGGATGTCCTTGCTCACGACCTTGTAGCCATGCCGGCGCAGGAAGTCGTGGAAGTTCCGCTGGTTCTCGTTGTCCGGGTCGAGGCCCGTGTACGCGTATGCGCGTACCAGATCGCGGCCGGCACCGGCCGACTTGAGGAGCGTGACGTAATCGATGTCCACGCCGGCGGCCTTGGCCGCATAGAAGATGTTCGCCACGTCCACGAAGACGGCGACGTTCTTGCCCAACTGTGACTCCTTGAGCTGGTTGTTGATGCCCCGGCCGGCGCGTTCTCGCTGCTCGGCGAGGCCGATGATCAGAAGCGGCGCGAGGTGCTACCCACCGCAGCCACGGTTCGTTGGATGCGCGGACCGGCCAGCGTGAACCCGAGGGCCGCCCAGCGGCCGAAGGATGCCTCGTCGCCCGGGCGGTCTGCTTCCACGAGGGTGCAGCCCTTGTTGCTGGCCGATCGGATGACCTCCTCGAGGAGGGCCTCCGCGACCCGATCCGCATCGTGGTCGGGGTCCACGACCAGGAGGTCGATGGTCCCGACGAAGCCGCCAGCACTGACCGATGGGCGCAGGGCCAGGACGGCCCCGCCCACCACGTGCCGCTGGCTCTCGGCCACGAAGATGCTTGCCTGCGGGAGGTACACGAGCTGCCGAAGCAGGTCGGCTGCGTCGAGTGGACTCGATCCGCGATCGACGTCGCTCAACGCGACGAGACGGTCGATATCGGTGATACGGGCGGCTCGGATCAGATATTCCACGCCGAAGGTTCGCACCTCGCAGGACGGCGACCGTTACCCCTCGACCGGGGCCATCCGACCCTGGGCCGGACCGACGGCCCGCGATCCCAGCACCGCCGTGCGTGACGCCGCGGCGTGAGGACGCGACCGACCGGTATTGCATTCAGGTCGCCAGTGCATATGATACGGCATCGTTTCGGCGGTCACCTGCGCACCGCTCGAGTACGGTCCTGCGTCGCCTCCGTCACGCACCAATGCTTGCGCCGTCGTCGCCCTGGGAGGGCACCGCCGACTGGACAAGCACATCAGGGTGGACGGGGGGGAGCGCATCCCCGGATCGAGCTGGGCCAGGTCCCACGATCGACGGTCGTCCGGGTGGAACCGGCGACCCTGTCCATCCAGGAGGAGATTGCATGAAGAAGAGCAAGGTCGCGGTGCTTGCCGCTGCCGCAGTGCTGGCCCTCGGGGCGTGCACAGGCGGTGGTGGTGGGGGCGCCAGCAAGGGCGACATCGAGGTCTGGTCCTCGCTTCCCCGCCAGGGTTCGAGCAAGGCCCAGACCGACACGATCGTGAACGCGATCAATATGGCGATCGAGGAAAAGGGCGGCGTCGTCGCCGGCTACAAGATCGTCTACAAGGACGTCGACGACTCCACTGCCGCAGCCGGCAAGTGGGACGAGGCCACCGAGATCAAGAACGCCAACGATGCCGTCGCCAATGACAAGGTCATGGCGTACATCGGTACGTTCAACTCGGGTGCCGCGAAGCTGTCGATCCCGATCCTCTGCCAGAAGGGCATCGTGATGGTCAGCCCGGCCAACACCTATCCCGGCCTGACGAAGGCGGGCAAGGGTGAGGCGAACGAGCCGGATGTCTACTATCCGGGCGGATGCGCACGGAACTACTCCCGCGTGGTGGCGGCCGACGACCTCCAGGGTCTGGCTGGCGCCAAGTGGGCGGCCAAGCTCGGCGCCAAGAACGTGTACGTCCTCGACGACACCGAGCTGTACGGCAAAGGCATCGCCGACGTCTTCAACAACGAGGCTGCCGGTCAGGGTCTGACGGTCCTCGGCCGCGACGGCATCGACGGCAAGGCGACCGACTACAAGGCGCTCGCCGAGAAGATCAAGGCGACCAACCCCGATCTTGTCTACTACGGCGGCATCACCCAGAACAACGCTGGCAAGCTGTGGGTTGACCTGCGCGACGCCATGCCCGACGTCATCTTGATGGGACCGGACGGCATCCTCGAGCAGGAATGGATCGACGCAGCCGGCGCTGCCGCTGAAGGCACGTACATCACGTTCGGTGGCCTCCCGGCCAGCGAGCTGACGGGCAAGGGTGCCGAGTTCCTCAAGAACTACAACGCCAAGTATCCGAACAATCCGCCCGAGGCGTACACCGCCTATGGCTATGAGGCGGCTGGCGTCGTCCTCGCGGCCATCGAGCGGGCCGCGGCCACCAATCCTGCGGACAACACGGCACTCCGTGCCGCCATCCTCAAGGAAGTGATGGCCACCAAGGACTACACCGGAGCCCTTGGGACCTGGAGCTTCAATGCGGAAGGCGACACGAGCCTGACCGCGATGTCGGGGAACATCGTCAAGGGTGGCAAGTTCGAATTCGACAGCGTCATCGAATAGGCGACGGCGGTCCTCCGGGCCGCGTCTGACCTGGCCGACCGTTCGGCGATTCGCCGAACGGTCGGTCGCACATCCAGCTCCGGAACGGTCTTGAGGAGAGAGCGTGGAGGAACTGGTCAAGGCGCTGACGATCGGCGTCACGAACGGCCTGATCATCGCCCTCATCGCGATCGGCTACACGCTGGTCTACGGCATCCTCGAACTCATCAATTTCGCCCATGCCGACGTGTTCATGCTCGGCACGGCGTTCACCTACTTCGCGACTGAGTTCATCGTCGGCTCGCTCGGGATCCCGGCGGCGTCGCTCCTGGCGCTGCTCATGACGCTGATCTTCCTGCCGGTCGTCATGCTCCTCACGGCTGGCATCAACGCCGGCATCGAACGAGCGGCGTATCGCCCGCTCCGTAACGCGCCCCGTCTTGCGCCGCTGATCAGCGCCATCGGGATGTCGTTCGTCCTACAGAACATCGGCCTCGTCATCCTCGGTCCGTCCCAACGCGCGGTCGAACCCGTCCTCCCGACGGACGACCTCATCCACTTTCCGAGCGGCGCCGCGTGGTTCGGGATCGACGAGGTGGTCGTCGCCGCGGTCACGCTCCCGCTCCTGCTCGGCCTTCGCTGGTTCGTCGGAACCACTCGCCAGGGCAAGGCGATGCGCGCGACGGCGCAGGACCGCGATGCGTCCGGACTCATGGGCATCGACGTCAATCGGACGATCTCGCTGACCTTCCTGATCGCCGGTGCACTGGCCGGCGCAGCCGGTCTTGTCGTCGCCCTGTATTACGGCCAGACGTTCTTCCAGTTCGGGTTCCAGTTCGGGCTGTTGTCCTTCACCGCGGCGGTCCTCGGCGGGATCGGCAACCTGACGGGCGCGACGCTGGGCGCCCTGGTCCTGGGTCTCATCGGTGCCATGTCGGACCGCTACCTCGAGGCCAAGTGGACGACCGTGATCGTGTTCGGGATCCTGATCCTCGTCCTGGTCTTCCGGCCGACCGGCATCCTGGCCGAGAAACAGTCGGAGCGCGCCTGACATGACGACCGCGGTGCGCACCCGCCGACCGAGTGTCCGGAATCCGCTTGCCGGGATGGACCGGCGGCGTCGCGAGCTGACGATCGTCGCGATCCTCATGGTCCTCGCGATCGTCTACCCGATCGTGTACCGATCCCTCGAGGCCGCCCTGCCGTTCATCCCGTGGCCCGGGACCGCGGTCCTCATCATCTGCGCGACGTTCGCCATCCTCGCCCTGGGGCTCAACATCGTCATGGGCTTTGCGGGCCTGCTCGACCTCGGCTACGTGGCGTTCTACGCGATCGGCGCCTACACGACCGCATTCCTGGCGTCGCCGCACTTCGGCATCCACATCAGCTGGTGGATCGTGGTCTGGATCGCCGTCGGTACAGCGGCCTTGTTCGGCATCCTGCTCGGTGCGCCCACGCTCAAGCTGCGCGGCGACTACCTGGCGATCGTGACGCTCGGCTTCGGCGAGATCGTGCGGATCTTCTTCCGTAACCTGGGCGATTTCACGCTCGCGCTTCCAGCCTTCCTGGGCGGGGTCATCCTGATCGGTCCGAACGCCAATCTCACCGGCGGCAACGTCGGCATCAACCCGATCGACCCGCCGACGATCCCGATCCCGGGGCCGTGGGGCGATTCCATCGTGTTCTCGAACCAGAACGCCATCGCATCGTGGTATCTGGTCCTCGCCTTGCTGATCATCACCTACGTGGTGTGCCAGCGCCTCCGCGACTCGAAGCTGGGGCGTGCCTGGATGGCGATCCGCGAGGACGAGACCGCCGCCGCCGCGATGGGCATCAACACCGTCACCAGCAAGCTCTTGGCGTTCTCGCTCGGCGCGAGCTTCTCCGGCTTCGCCGGAGCGTTCACCGGCGCCTACCAGACGGCGATCTTCGCCGAGACGTTCAACTTCAACGTGTCGATCCTGGTGGTGGTCATGATCATCCTGGGCGGGATCGGGTCGCTCCGCGGCGTGGTCTTCGGGGCGTTCGCCGTGCAGTACGTCAATCAGACGCTGCTGGCGTTCCTTGGTAGCCGGATCTTCAACGAGCCCATCCAGGCGCTCGGCGACGCCACCGGTATCGACCTGCTGTCCGACTTCAACCTGGCCACGTACAACTACCTGATCTTCGGGATCGCCCTCGCGGTCATGATGATCAAGCGGCCGGAAGGGCTGTTCCCCGACGAGGGCGCCAAGGCCGAGATGCACGGCATCGGCGTCGCGGCCGAGGTGACGGCGGGCTCGGCGGAGTTGCTGGCCGCGGCAGAAGAGGACGAGGCGGTCTTGCTCGAGGCGGCGGCCATCGAGGAGGCGACCGAGATCCCGGACGCCCTACCCGAGGTCCTGCCGGAGGCGCTGATCGATCGTGGCGACGTGATCGATCTTGGCGACGAGGAGAAGCCGTCGTGACCGCGGCAGCATCCACGGCGCCGGGGGCCGCGCGCGACCTGCTGGTGGCCACCGAGTGCTCGAAGGTGTTCGGCGGCCTGGTCGCGGTCAGCGACGTCGACTTCACCATCCCGACCGGCAGCATCGTCAGCCTGATCGGACCGAATGGCGCCGGGAAGACCACGTTCTTCAACATGATCACGGGCCTGTACGTCCCGACGACCGGCACGATCCGGTTCGACGGCCGCGACATCACCGGCAAGAAGCCGCACGAGGTCGTCCGGGTGGGCATCGCCCGGACGTTCCAGAACATCCGGCTGTTCGGCAACATGACCGCCGAGGAGAACGTCCTCGTCGGCCTGCACCATCGCCTCAGGGGCCGCTGGTTCGGGGCGATCCTGCGCACGCCCGACATCAACAGGGAGGAACGCGAGGCGCACGAACAGGCGCAGGAGCTGCTGGAACTCGTCGGCCTTCGACAGCGAGCGGAGACGCTTGCCCGCAACTTGCCGTACGGCGACCAGCGGCGATTGGAGATCGCACGCGCACTGGCGACGGCGCCGAAGCTGCTCCTGCTCGACGAGCCGACGGCCGGGATGAACCCGGAGGAGACGCGCCGGCTGACCGACTTCGTCCGTGATCTCCGGGCGCGACTGGGCCTGACCGTGCTCCTCATCGAGCACGACATGAAAGTGGTCATGGGCATCAGCGACCGGGTCACCGTGCTCGACCACGGGGAGAAGATCGCCGAGGGCTCCCCAGCGGACGTCCGCGCCGACGCCCGTGTCGTCGAGGCCTACCTCGGTCGCGGCGCAGCAGCGGGCTGATCGATGGCGCTCCTCGAGCTGCGCGACGTCCACACGTACTACGGCAACATCCATGCCCTCAAGGGCATCTCGATCGAGATCCAGGACGGCGAGATCGTCACGCTCATCGGGTCGAACGGTGCCGGCAAGTCGACCACGCTCAAGACGATCAGCGGCTTGCTCCGCCCCCGCGAAGGAGAGGTCTGGTTCGAGGGCCAGCGCCTCGACGGCACGCCCGCACATGACATCGTCGCGAAGGGGATCAGCCAGGCGCCCGAGGGTCGGCGCATCTTCCCTCGACTCTCGGTCAAGGAGAATCTGGAGATGGGGGCGTTCCTGCGGCCCAAGGGCGCCGACCTGCAGGCCGATTTCGAGCGGGTGTATTCCCTGTTCCCGCGGCTCAAGGAGCGGCTCAGCCAGAACGGCGGGACGTTGTCCGGCGGCGAGCAGCAGATGCTGGCGATCGGGCGGGCGCTCATGGCCCGGCCCAAGCTCCTCCTCCTCGACGAGCCGTCGATGGGTCTGGCGCCGATCCTCGTCGAGCAGATCTTCGAGATCGTGCGCGACATCAACGCGAGTGGCACGACCGTCCTGCTCGTGGAGCAGAACGCGCTGATGGCCCTGGGGATCGCCGTGCGCGGCTACATCCTGCAGACCGGCGAGATCGTGCTGCACGACGCGGCCGAGCAACTCAAGACGAATCCCGAGGTCCAGAAGGCGTACCTCGGCGGCTAGGGGGTCCGCGGCGCGGTTGCCGCTACCATCCGACCTCTGATGCGTGGTCCGGTCCTGACCCTCACGCTCGCGCGGCTTCGCCGGCGGGGTGCGACCGCGGCCATCGCGGTAGCGGCCATGGCGGCCGCAGCCGCGCTCATCGCCATCGTCTCGGGCATCGGGCTGATCGCTTCGGACAAGACCATCGAGCGCACGTTCGCGGAGGGCGGTCCCGATCGGCCGGTCATCCGCATCTCCCGGTTCTCGCCGAGCGCGACGGATCACACCGCGGCGCAGACGAGCGCGGAGGACGCGATCCGGCGTCACCTGGGTGGGTTCACGGCGCCGGTGGTCGCGGGCGTACTCGGGCACGAGCTGGCGGACCTCGAGGCGCCGGTCTTCGAGCTGGTGGTGGCGGTGGACGACCCCGCGCCCTGGCTGACGCTCCTGGAGGGGCGCCTGCCGGCGCCATGCGTCGATGGCCGGCGGTGCGAAGCGCTGCTGCTGTCGGAGAGCCGGCCCGACCCAGCATTTCCGGTGGCGCGCCCAGCGCCCGACCTCGAGCTGACGATCGTGGGACGCGGGCTCCTGGACCCCGCGGTCCCGTTCGGCGACCTCGATCAGCGCGGACCCTTCGGGCCGCGGCCGATCGGCGGTGGCGAGTACCAGACCGGCCGATCCAGCCCGGCGGTGATCCTCGTGGACGGCGTCGAGTCGATGGCGGCGGCTCCGGCGCTCGCACAGACGGGGCGGACGTACGTGTGGACGGCGCCCATCGACACCGACGCGATCCACCCCTGGACCGCCGCTGGGATCCGGGAGTCCGTGGCCGCCCTCACGCGCGACCTCGCCGCCGCTGACCCATCGTTCACCATCGCCAGTCCGATCCCGCAGCTGGATGCGGCCCTCGCGCGGGCCGATGCGGCGCGCGGCCGGTTGCTGGTCCTTGGCTCGCTCGGCGTCGCCATCCTGCTGGCGTTCGGCGTGTTCCTGGCGCTCGTCGTCCGCGACGACGTCGCCGCCGAGGTCTCCAGGCTGGCAGCCGTCGGAGCACGCCGCCGCGACCGCATGGCGTTCCTTCTCCTGGAGGCGCTGATCCCGGCCGTCATCGGCGGCGTCATCGGCTGGGCCGCCGGGGCGCTGGTCGTCGCGGCGTTGAGCGTCTGGGCCGGCGTCGACGTGCTCGCGGTCCTCGGTGGTGCGTTGCTCGCACCGGCTCCCCTCCTGCTGGCGCTCATCGTCATCGCGGTCACGGTCGTCGCGACCGCGGCGGCGACCGCGCCTGGCGTGCCGAGGGCGGGCAGCGTCCGCATCGCGACAGCGGTCGCGTTGACCGTCGCGGTCCTGCTCGGTTGGCAGCTGGCGTCGGGCGGGCCGCTGGGGCCGGCCGGGCTGGCCGGCTCGATCGCCAGTCCGATCGTGGTCCTGCTGCCCCCGGCGACCGCGTTCATCGCGGCACTACTCCTGGCGGCGGCGCTACCGGCGGTCCTCCGGACGCTGTCCCGGCATTCGAGCGGCGCACCCCTGCCCGTCAGGTTGTCGCTACTGTCGATCGCCCGGGAGCCGGGGCGCCCCGCGGCGACCGTGACCCTCCTCGCGTTCAGCCTCGGGGCGATCGTGTTCGCGACCGCATGGTCGGCCACGCTCCGGCGCGGGAACGAGGACGCGGCCGCCTACCGCTCCGGCCTCGACCTTCGTGTCAGCGAGCTCGGTACCGCCTTGTCCATCGCGAAGTCGGTCGTGCCGGTCAGTCGCTACGCGTCGCTCGGTGAGGACCTGACGGCGATCCCGGTGTACCGCGAGACGAGCACGGTCGAGCCGGGCGGCCGCGTCGACGTCCTGGGGCTCGATCCGACCGTCCTGCCCGAGCTCCCCGGGTGGCGGGACGACTTCTCGTCGACGCCGGTCGCAGAGCTTGCCGGACGCCTCGCGATGCCGACTCCCGAGGGCGGCTGGCGGGTAACCGGGCACCGCCTGCCAGCCGGCGAGCGAATGCTCGAGGTCCGATTCCGCTACGAGGGCGCGCCGAGCCGCCTCGACGCGGTCGTCCGCACCGACGGGGGCGACGCCGTCAACATCCCGCTCGGGACCGTCCGCGACGGCATGACGGCGGCGAGCGCGCCGCTGCCGGACAGCGCCATCGGCGGTCAGCTGACGGCACTGATCTTCCGCATCGACCAGCTCATCGCCGGGCCCCAGCACCAGGGCGAGCTCACCACCGCGACCGTGGCCTTCGACGGGCTCGACGGGCTCGTCGGCGAAGCGCCGATCGACATCGAGGTCTTCACCGTGTCCGCCGTGGTCATCCGCGCCCCGCAGGTCAGCGACGGCGTCATCCTGCCGGCCATCGTCAGCCCGAGCGTCGCGCGCGACGCGCGTCCCGACGGCAGCCTCGATCTCCACGTCGGCGACGGGATCGTCCGTGCGAGGATCGTCGGCACCGCCGGCTGGGCGCCGACCGTCGTCGAGGCGAACCCGCGGTTCGCGATCCTGCCCTACGAGCCGTTGCTGACCGCAGTGGCCGCGGCCCTGCCGACCGGCGGACGACCCAGCGAGATGTGGATCGGCGTCCCGACACCCGAGCGCCTGGCCGAGATCCGGACCGCGCTTTCGGGGGCGCCGTTCCGGTTCGCCGAGGTCACGGCCCGCTCCGACCTCCTCGCGGAGCGCGAAGGCGACCCGCTGGCACAGGCCATCGTCTGGGCACTGGTCGTCGCGGCCATCGCCGGGCTGACGTTATCCGTCGGGGCGCTCGTGCTCGGAGCACTGACCGACCTGCGTGACGAGCGTGGCGAAATGGCCGATCTCGAGGCGCAGGGCGTCCCCCCATCGTCGCTGCGTTGGCACGCGCTCGCGAGGACGGCCTGGCTCGCCATCGGCGGGAGCCTCGCGGGGCTCGCCGCGGGATTGGCGCTGGCCGTCATCCTGACGGGCGCGCTCGGGATCGACGCGGAGGGCCGACCGCCGATCCCGCCCCTCGTCGTGGTGCTGCCGCCGTTGCCGATCGCGGGCGTCGTCGTCGGGGTCGCGGCCCTCGTGCTCGGCACCGTGGCCTGGCTGGCGGGGCGGACCTACGGTCGCCGGACACTCGGCGAGCAGCGCGGCGGTCGCGTCCGCGCGGGTGGCACCCCACGGCCGGCCGACGCGGGGCGCGCCGATGGCTGACGCCGTCATCGGCACGGGGCTCATCCGCATCCACCCGTCGCCGGGCGGACCGGTCGCCGCGCTGCGCGGTCTCGACCTGCGTGTCCGAACGGGCGAGGTCGCCGCCGTCATCGGTCCGTCCGGGTCGGGCAAGTCGACGTTGCTGCGGCTCGTCGCTGGTCTCGACCGGCCGTCGGCGGGACGGCTGACCGTCCTCGGCGCTGACCTCACCGACGCGACCGATCGAGCACTCGACGCGCATCGCCGGGATCGTGTCGGGATCGTGGAGCAGCACTACCGTCGCGCGCTTTCGCCGTACCTGCGGGCGGGCGAGGCGATCGAGTTGCCGCTCGCCTTGCGCGGCGTGCCGGAGGACGCACGGGCGGACCGCGTCGCCGAGCTGCTCGATCGGGTCGGCCTGCCCCATCGCGGCGACGCCTATCGACACGAGCTGTCGGGCGGCGAGCAGCAGCGCATCGCGTTCGCCGTTGCGCTCGCCACGCGTCCAGCCCTCCTGCTCGCCGACGAGCCGACGGGCGAGCTGGACGGCGCGACGGCCGAGACGATCCTCGGTGTGCTGCGGGAGCTCGTCCGGGCCGAGGGCGCGACCTGCCTGATCGTGACCCACGACGAGCTCGTGGAGCGCATCGCCGACCGCGTGATCCACGTCGCCGACGGCAGGGCGGTCGCCGAGCGGGTCGGCCCGCCCGGCGCGACGCCGGAGCCTGTCCGCGATTCCGCGGGCTGGCTGGCCCCGCCCCTGCCCGAGCCATCGACGCCCGCCCCGGCGAGCCGCCGGCTCGACGCCGGGCACGACGCGGTCGACCTCGACCGCGTAGCGCGTCGCTACGGGACGGGGAGGACGGGCATGCTCGGCCTCCCGCCCACCACGGCAGCCTTCCGGGCCGGTCGATTCCACGTCGTGACCGGCCCGTCGGGCAGTGGCAAGACCACGCTCCTTCGCCTCGTCGTCGGGCTGGATCGACCGAGCGAGGGGCGCGTCATCACACTCGGCACCGATCTCGCCGGGCTCGACCGTGACGGCCTTGCCCGGTTCCGGGCGGCCCGGATCGGGATCGTCGACCAGATGCGTGATCTGGTGCCGTTCCTGACGGCCCGCGAGAACGTCGAGCTCGGCCTGGCGATCCGCGGTCTCCCGCTCGCTGACGCTCGGCCACGGGCCGTTGCGGCGCTCGAGGGCGTCGGTCTTGGCGAACATCTCGAACGGGCGCCGGACGGGCTGTCAGCCGGCGAGCGGTTGCGGGTCGCGATCGCGAGGGCGCTGGCCGCGCAGCCGGAGCTCCTGGTGCTCGACGAGCCCACAGCGGCGCTCGACCGTGCGGGTGCTCGTTCGATCGCGCGCCTGCTCGAAGGCCTGGATGGTCGCGTGACGATCATCGCCACCACGCACGACCCCGCCCTCATCGAGGCGGCGAGCGACCGGCTGGATCTTGTCGCGGCGGGCGCCGCGACCGGCACTCAGCGGTAGTGCGGCTCGCGCGTCATCTGGTAGGCGGCGCGGGACAGGATCGCGAGGCCGATGCCGGCCAGCCAGAGCCCGACGCCGTTGGTGACGACCTGGACCGGCTCGTCGAAGCGGAACGCACCGACGTTGAGCAGCTCGAACACGCGCCAGCCGAGGCCGATCCAGCCGATCACGGCGAGCAGCGCGTACGCCTCCCAACGATCGATCGCCGTCGGCCGATCACCGACCGCGTATGGCAACGCGACCAGCAGCAGCGTCCCGATGCCGGCCAGCAGCACCAGGATCCCGCTGCCTTCCAGGCCATTGCCCTGGAGTGGCGGCAGACCGCCGAGCTGGGCGAGCTGCCACCACGGGAGCACGCACCCGACCAGCATCAGCACGCCCCCGACCGCGGCCAGGGTGCGACCCCAGCCAAGGGGCCGCCGGTGCATCGTCACGCCTCGACGGCCTCCTCCTGCTCCAGCCCGGCGCCGTACACCTCGGGCTTGAGCACGCCGACGAATCGCAGGTTCCGGTAGATCTCGCCGTAGTCGAGGCCGTAGCCGATGACGAATTGGTCCGGGATCTGGAACCCGATGTAGTCGACCGGGATCTCGACGAGGCGACGGGCGGGCTTGTCGAGGAGGGTGCAGATATGCAGCGTCCGTGGGTTCTTCCCGCGGAGGTAGCGGATCAGGTAGTTGAGCGTCAGCCCGGTGTCGATGATGTCCTCGACGATCAGGACGTCCTCGCCCTCGATGCTCGCCGACAGGTCCTTGAGGATGCGCACCAGACCGGACGACTCGGTCGTGCTGCCGCCGTACGAGCTGACCTCCATGAGGTCGATCCGGAGCGGCAGGTCGATCGCACGCATCAGGTCGGCCATGAACGGCAGGGACCCTTTCAAGACTGAGACCAGCGTCAGCTTCCGACCGGCATAGTCCGCCGTGATCCGAGCGCCGAGCTCGGCGACACGCTCGGCGATCTGGCTCTCGGTCAAGAGGATCTGGGCGATGTCGTCGTGCAGGTCGACCGTGCGCTCCGTCATCGACCGCCCGCCTCGGACTCAGCGGCCGAGGCGGTCGCGGGGCGGCGGACGCGTCGGCGGCCCGTCCCGAGCAGGCTGGCGGCGAGCGGGGTCGCAACCGGGGCGTGGATGGCCGGCGCCGGGACGGGCACCAGCCCGGCGCCGGCGTAGGGCGTGGCGACCTGGCCCGACGATCCCGACAGGCCGTCCACCAGTGCGTGCTTCCCGTACTTCAACATCAACGCCCGGAAATCGCGTGCGTAGAAGAGCTTGATGTTGATCGACGGGTACAGCTCGCGGAGACGGCGGAGCTTGCGGTTCTTCTTGCGGACGAGCTTCTGGCGAAGCGTCGTCATCTCGAGATAGCAGTCGAGATCGGGCAGGTAGAAGTCCGGCGAGAAGCTCTCGACGACAGCGCCGTCGAGGTTCCACAGGATCGGAAAGGTGTGCGGTTCGTACTCCCAGCGGACCGCATAGAAGTCAAGGATGCGAGCCATCTCCGCTTCGCTGGCATGGGCGAACGGGGTGCGGGAGTCCATCTGCCGCAGAGTCTACCCGAGCCACCCCGGAACGTTGCCGAACATACTCCCAGGGGGTATGATGCGGCGATGGCCCCCACGTCCCGCCGCGCGGCACCGCCCGACCCCAGCCACTTCCGGCACAGCTACGCGAAAGATTCCGCCCAGCTGATGCGCCGCCTGTCGCGGATGGAGGGGCAGGTCCGGGGCATCGCCCGCATGATCGAGCGCGAGGAATACTGCGTCGACATCCTCCAGCAGACCGCAGCGCTGCGGGCGGCGGTCGATGCCCTGTCGATCCTCGTCCTGGAGGATCACGTCCAGGGCTGTGTCCGTACCGCGGCCGAGCGAGGCGAGGCGGATCAGTACGTCGACGAGGTGATCGACGTCGTGCGCAGGACGCTGGGTCGCCCGGTGCGCAGCGCGGCACGAACGTCGTAGGGCTCCCGGTACCTTCGGCGTCGCGTCGCGGCCCCTCGGGGGATGTCGCGTGCACGCACCGCCACGCGACCATCGGCTCGGTATGACCGACCCGATCAGGCTCCCGACCACGCTCGACCGACGGCGGCGTTCCCGCCGCGTGGTCGATCGGATCGCCGACGAAGAGACGCGCCTGCTCGCGATGACGCTCGATGTGCTCGCTGCGGACGCGCCGGCCGAGGCTCGGCTCGCTGACCTGCTCGATCTGTTGGCGGAGACGGTCGGTGCGTCGCGCGCCGCGGTGGTCGCCGATGGCGAGCCGCGTCGCGTCGCTGTGTCTGCTTCAGGACCCGACGATGCCGCCGCGGCCATGGAGCTCGCGACCTGGCTCGATGCTGCCGCCCCACGAAGTCGCGCGCAGCGCGCCGCGTCCGGGCCCGCGGCGATCGAGATCGCCACTCGGTCGGGATCGCCCCCGCCGGGCGGGCGAGCCTCGAAGGGCGCGGGGTCGCAGTACGCCTGGGTCCCCGTCCCGGCCGCGAGCAAGGTCGCCCTCGGCTTCGCGTTCGCGCGGCCGATGGACGCGGACGGGCTGCCGGACCGGTTGCCGCCCGCCCTCGCCCGCCACGCGGCCGTCGCCTTGGCGCTGGTCACCGAGTCCATGGCGACCGAGCGCGAGCTGGCGACCCTGCGGGCACGGGAGACCGAGCGCGCGCGTTATGTGTCGACGGTGGCGCACGAGCTCCGCACGCCGCTTACCGGGCTGTCGGGTTACCTCGACCTGATCCTCGGCGGCCACGTGGATGACGAGCTGGTCGAGCGCGAGTTCCTCGAACGCGGCCGGTCGATCGTCGACTCGATGACGGCGTTGGTCGGCGACCTGCTCGAGCTGTCCCGGCTCGAGTCCGGCTCGCTCGTGCTCGACACCGCCCCATTCTCGGTCGCCGACGCACTGCACACGGTGAGCGCCGCGCTCCTCCCCATCGCGCTCGATCGCGACGTGCCGCTCATCACGACGCCGCCGACGCGCATCCGCACCGCGAATGGTGACCGTCGGCGGGTCGAGCAGATCGTCACCAACCTGGCCGCCAATGCCCTGAAGTTCGGCTCCGCCGGCTCCGAGGTCGAGCTGACCGGCCGGTTCGACGGACAGGTCGCGATCATCGCGGTCAGGGACGAAGGTCCAGGGATCGGCGCGGACGACCGGGGCCGGATCTTCGACCGGTTCTACCGGATGGCCGACCACGAGCGCGTGACGGGCACGGGTCTCGGCCTATCGATCTCACGCGAGCTTGCCCGCGCCATGGGTGGCGACCTTGACGTCGCCAGCCGGTTGGGTACCGGTTCGACGTTCGTGCTCGTCCTGCCGGGACCGAGCGGCCCGCTCGATCCGGAGGTCATCGCTAACGCGACCGCCGCAGCCGTCCAGGACGAGACCGACCGCCTCGACGCCCTGGCTGCCATTCGCGCCGCCGGCTCGACGCGCACGTCGACGGGCCGGACCCTGGAAGCGAGGTCCCGGGGCGTAGTCCCGGCTGGGTCCAAGGGCTAGGGCGACACTCGACTTATCCACTAATCGAACGGACGTCTCGGACTTGGTGGATAACCCGGTTGACGCTCGCCGTTCGCGGCCCGTACGGTCCCTTCCCGCACTGGGGCGTCGCGAGGGTAACGCGATCCACGAGGGGCTCGGGGAAACCCGGCTGTGAACCGGATGGATCGCGGAAGACCGGACGATCATCGCCGTCGGTGCGAGACGAGTCGACGCCGGGAGCGGTGCCGCGCCGCGTGGTACGCAGGCCAAGGAGGCGTACCGTGGATCGGAGGCGCGAGCCGCTCCCGACGCGCGTCGAGGACACGCCTCCCCTCCCGGCGGAGTACGACACCACGCTGCGTCGAGGTCTCCGCGAGCTGGGACTCGACCTGCCCGAGCCGGCGCGCGTCGCCATCGATGGTCACGTCCGGCTCCTCCTGGCGTGGACGGCGGCGATCAACCTCACGGGCATCCGCGATCCTGCGGAGGTCGCCCTGCGGCACGTCATCGATAGCCTGACCGCGCTCCCCTGGCTGCGCGAGCGCGGCGTGGAGCGATTGCTCGACCTCGGATCGGGCGGCGGCTTCCCGGGGATCCCGCTGGCCGCGGCGGCACCGACGCTCGATGTCACGCTCGCCGAGCCGGTCGGCAAGAAGGCCCGCTTCCTGGAAACCGCCGTCCGCGCGACGGTGCTCGCCGGGCGGGTGTCGGTGGTGGCAGCGCGAGCCGAGGCGCTCGCCCGCGACGAGTCCGATCGCGGTCACTGGCAGGTGGTGACGGCGCGGGCGGTGGCATCGACGTCGAAGCTCGTCGAGCTGGCGTTCCCGCTCCTGGCCCCGGGGGGTGCGCTGGTCGCCTGGAAGCGCGGCGATCTCGGCGACGAGCTCCGCGCGGCGTCCCGCACGGTCGACGCCGTCGGCGGCGGGTCGATCGACATCGTCGACGTCGAAGTCCGAGGACTCGTCGACCACCGTCTCGTCGTCGCGACCCGCTCGACGTCGGCACTGCTCGGCCGGCGGTCATGAGCGACGCTCGGCGAGCCGGGACTGGCTGCTACCCTCTCCGCCGATGCGCATCGCTGTCCTGTCGGACATCCACAGCAACATCGTGGCGCTCGATGCGGTCCTGGCGCATGCCGGCGCCGTCGATGCCATCTGGCAGCTCGGAGACGTGGTGGGCTACGGCCCCGAGCCGGATGCGGTGGTCGACCGCTTGAGCGAGCGCAAGGCGACCGGCGTCCGCGGCAACCACGACGCGGCCGCCATCGGCGGGCCCGAGATCGACTGGTTCAACCCGGAAGCGCGCGCCGCCGCCGAGTGGACCCGAGAGACGATGTCATCCACGAGTCGAGCCTGGCTGACCGATCTGCCCGAGCGCCGGACGGTCGATGGCGTGAGCCTGGTCCACGGCAGTCCGCGGGATCCGCTCCGTGAGTACGTCACCGACCACCTGATCGCCGGCGACAACCTGGGCCTGCTGGAGACACAGCACGGCCTGCACGGCCACACGCACGTACCCGTCGCCTGGATCGCGACCCCCGACCGCGTCGCCCTGGTCCAAGCTGAGGACACGACCACCCTGGAGCTCGGTGCGTATCGGACGCTCCTCAACCCGGGCAGCGTCGGGCAACCGCGTGACGGCGACCCCCGTGCGGCGTATCTCGTGCTGGACCTGGAGCTCGGGCGCGTGAGCTGGCATCGGGTCGCCTACGACATCGAGCCCGTCCAGGCGGCGATCCGTGCGGCCGGTCTGCCCTCGCGCCTCGCCGCGCGCCTGGCTGTCGGCATGTGAGCCGGCCTCACAGGAGGTTCGGACCGTGATCGGCGGCAGACGGCCGCTCCAGGGCCGCAAGCCGGGCGACAAGCGCGTGCGCGTCGAGCGGCCGCATGCCCCCTTCTTCCGCTACTCAGGCAAGGGCCAGCTCACGGCCAAGGAGGCCGCCAGCATCCCGACCACGCCTGGGGCGCGACTCATAGCGCGGATCCGCGCCGTCCTGCTCGGGAGGCCGCTGCACCAGGAAGCGGAGATCGGCGAGCGTCTGTCGAAGGTCAAGGCCCTCGCCATCTTCAGCTCGGATGCGATCAGCTCCTCGGCCTACGCTACCGAAGAGATCATCCTCGCCTTCATCCTCGGCGGGGCCGCCCTCGCGGCGCTGTCCTGGTCGCTGCCGGTCGCGATCGCGATCGCGGGGTTGCTCGGGATCGTCGCCTTCAGCTACCGGCAGGTATGCATCGCCTACCCCACGGGTGGCGGCTCGTACTCCGTGTCGAAGGCGAACTTCGGCCGGCTCGCCTCACTGGTCGCGGCGTCGGCGCTCCTGATCGACTACAACCTGACCGCCGCGGTGTCCACGTCGTCGGCGGTCGAGCAGATCGTGTCCGCGTTTCCCGCATTGGGCGACGTCCGAGTCCTGATCGGGGTGGGCGCGCTCGGACTCATCACGCTCGCCAACCTGCGGGGCGTGCGCGAGGCCGGCAACATCTTCGCGGTCCCAACGTACCTGTTCATGTTCAGTGCCTTCGCGATGATCGCCATGGGCGCCTACCGGATCATCGTGCTGGGCGAGGTCCACACGCCGCCGCCGGAGGTCGTCGCGGCCACGACGGAGACAGCGGGCGCCGTGACGCTATTCCTCTTGCTGCGGGCTTTCGCCTCGGGCGCGGTGGCGCTGACTGGTACGGAAGCGATCGCGACGGGCGTCCCGGCCTTCAAGCCGCCCGAGGCGAAGAACGCCGCGACCACCCTCCTGGTGATGGCCAGCGTGCTCGCCATCCTGTTCATCGGGATCACCTTCCTCGCCACCAACTTCGCCATCTACCCGACGGTGCCCGAACTGTTCGGCGAGGTCGAGCACAAGACCGTCATCGCGCAGGTCGCCGAGACCGTCTTCGGTCCGACACCGATGTTCTACCTGTTCCAGGTGTTCACCGCCCTGCTGCTGTTCCTCGCCGCGAACACCAGCTTCGCCGCGTTCCCGAGGCTCGCCGCGGTGCTCGGCGAGGACGGGTTCTTCCCGCGCCAGTTCAGCTTCCGCGGCGACCGGCTGGCGTTCTCGATGGGGATCCTGATGCTGGGCCTCATCGCGGCCTCGCTGGTGGTCATCGCCGGCGGGCGGACCCACGCCCTGATCCCGCTCTACGCGGTCGGCGTCTTCATCGACTTCACCATCAGCCAGGCCGGCATGATCCGGCACTGGCTCCGGACCCGGGACCGAGGCTGGCGCTATCGACTCGCGATCAACGCCGTCGGCTGCGCGTCGACTGCGGTCGTCGCGATCGTCGTGACGAGCGTGAAGTTCCTCGACGGTGCCTGGCTCGTGGTCGTGCTGATCCCGATCCTGGTCAGCATGATGCTGTTCATCAGGCGCGAGTACGACGATCAGGAGCGTGAGCTGCATGTCCGCGATGACCTGGTGGTCGAGGGGCCGCACCGCGAGCAGCGCGTCGTGATCCCGGTGAACGGCATCAACCGCGCGGTCATCCAGGCCGTGAACTTCGGCCGGACGATGAGCCGCGACGTCCGCGCCGTGTTCGTCACCGAGGATCCCGAGGAGGCCGACGCGGTCCGCGACCGATGGGAGCGTCAGGTGCCGGGCGTGCCCCTGGTCATCGTCGAGTCGCCCTACCGCGCCGTGATCTCGCCGGTCCTCGCCTATCTCGATGTCCTGGACCAGGCGTGGCCGCCGGACAAGGAGGCGCCCATCACCATCGTGGTCCTGCCGGAGTACGTCGCCAGGCATTGGTGGGAGCGGCTGCTCTACAACCAGACCGCCAAACGTCTCAAGGCCGCGATCCTCGGCCGCGAGCACACCGTGATCGCCGACGTCCCGTACCGCCGGAAGAAGTGATCGCCGACCACGGGCCCGCGTTCGCGCGGTGGTATCGTGGCCGTCCATGCCGGACATCGAGACCGAAGGTTTCCACCGCGCCGTGGTGGCCCTCAACGGTGGGCCGAGCGATGCACGGATCGTCCGGTTGGTCTGCACGCTGGCAGCCAAGACGAAGGCCGAGCTGATCGCCGTCCACGTCGTCGAGATCGACTGGACGCTTCCGCTCGATGCCGACATCGCCGGACGGTCGGAGGAGGTCCAGCGGGTCCTCGACTCCGCGGAGGCCATCGCAGAGAGATTCAAGCTGACGATGGAGCCCGTGCTGCTGCAAGCCCGTGACGTGGCGGCCGCGATCGTCGACGAGGCGACGGAGCGTGGGGCCGACCTGCTGGTCGCTGGGCTACCGTATCGAAAGCGCTTCGGTGGGGACTTCGTCATCGGCCGGACGATCCCCTACATCCTGCAGAACGCTCCATGTGCGGTGTGGGTCGTGCGCGAGCCGATGAGTGAGGAAACCACGTGAAGATCGTCATCGTCGGTTGCGGCCGCGTCGGCGCCTCGGCGGCCGAGCTATGGGACCGCGCCGGGCACGAGGTCATCGTGTTGGACGTGTCGACGCGCGCGTTCGAGCGCCTGCCGTCGAGCTTCGGCGGGACCGCCGACCGTGGCGACGGCACCGACGAGGACGTCCTCCGCCGGGCGGGCTCCGAGGGAGCCGACATCTTCCTGGCACTGACCGAGGGTGACAATCGCAACGTGATGGCCGCGCAATTGGCCGTCGAGGCGTTCCACGTCCCGCAGGTGATCGCCAAGATCAACGACCCCGTGCGGGCTGCCGCATACGCGGAGCTCGGCATCGCCACGGTCTGTCGGACCGGGCTGATGGTCGACGCGATGAACGCGCACCTCGGGTTCCCGTCGTCCGGGCTGCCTGGGATGCTTGCTCCGAGCGGGCACCATCCGGGTGGCGCCCACCATCATGATCAGGACGCATCGCCGGGCGATGCACACGGGGCGTCTCGCGCCTCGGATCCCGTCCCGGCGACCGCCGGGCCGGACAAGGAGGCATAGTCCGTGTTCGTGCTCGTCGTCGGTGGCGGCAAGGTCGGTTACTACCTCGCCAAGGAACTGCTCGACTCGGGCCATGAGGTGGCCCTCATGGAAAAGGACCCCACGCGCGCGCGACAGATCGCCGACGAGATCGGGTCGATCGTGATCCCGCACGACGGCTGCGAGGGCAAGTACCTCGGCGAAGCCGGGTCGAACCGCGCCGACGTCGTGGCCGCGGTGACAGGCGACGACGAGGACAATCTCGTCATCTGCCAGATGGCGAAGCACCATTTCGACGTGCCGCGCACGATCGCCCGCGTCAACAACCCCAAGAACGAGACGCTGTTCCGCCACCTCGGTGTGGACGAGCTGATCAGCCCGACGCGGATGATCCTGGGCTCGATCGAACAGGACATCCCGGTCCACGAGCTGCTGCACCTCGCGGCGCTCGGCGAAGGCGAGCTGGAGCTGATCGAGGCGCACCTGCAGGCCGGGTCGCCGGCCATCGGTCGGGCGCCGCGCGACCTGGAGATCCCCGAGGGCTGTTCGTTGTTCGCGGTGATCCGTGGCGGCGTCGCTTCGCCGCTCCGGCCTGACACGGTCCTGCGGGAGGGCGACAAGGTGATCGCCATCGGCAAGCAGGAGTGCGAAGCGCTTCTCCACGGCCAGCTGATCGGCGACCCGGAGGCGGCAACCTCTGACGCGGCCGCCGCGGGCTGATGGCATGGTGCGGCGGCCTCTGACGCGGTGCCGCGGGCTGACGCCACGCCACGTTTCGTGAGCGACACCCGCATCTCTTGACAATGGCGTTGTCAGGGTTCTAGCATCTGGTCATGTAACCGGCCGGGCGCTGGATCCGGCCGCAACAACACCATCTGATGGAGGTGCATGACATGACCCTCGTGCGCCGCACGTCGCCGCTCGGCGAGCTGGTCTCGCTGCGACAGGCGATGGATCGGCTCTTCGAAGACAGCTTCGTCCGCCCGCGTGGGACGTGGGCCTTCGCCGCCGAGACAGGCGCCGGCCTGCCGCTCGACGTCACGAACACGCCCGACGCCCTCCTTGTCGAGGCGGCGCTCCCGGGCGTTCGTCCCGAGGACGTCGAGATCACCGTCGAGGACGGGACGCTGACGATCCGTGCCGAAACGGGCACGGAGCGCCAAGAGACG
>DATAFZ010000119.1:0-8842 GCA_036257225.1 Candidatus Limnocylindrales bacterium
CCCTGATGACAGCGGCCTCCATCCCACAGGCGCCCTCGGCGCGGATCCCGCTGTCCTACGTCGTGGCGCTCGTCCCGGTCGGGGCGGCACTCAACGTGGTGGGCGGCACGATCAACACCGCGCTCGGCCTGCCGACGTTCCTGGACATGATCGGCACCGCCGTCGTCGCCATCCTGCTGGGGCCGTGGTGGGGGGCACTGGTCGGCGTGATGGGCAACATCGGCGGGGCGTTCTTCACCGGCCCCGTCGGCATCCCGTTCGCGCTCGTGAACGTGGCCGGCGCGCTGGTCTGGGGCTACGGCGTGCGCTCGTTGGGGATGGGCGCCACGGCGACCCGCTTCTTCCTGCTGAACGTGATCGTCGCCCTCGTCACGTCGATCATCGCCGCACCGATCGTGGTGTTCCTCTTCGGCGGGGCGACCGGCCACTCGTCGGACGCGTTGACTGCGGCGTTCGTGCAGGCGGGTCGCGACGTGCTTGCCGCCGCGCTGGCGTCGAGCGTCATCGTGTCGCTCGCGGACAAGATCATCAGCGGGTTCGTGGCACTCGCGATCATCGACGCGCTGCCGGCCGACATGAGTCGCGGGTTGCGGTTGCCCGGACCGACCGCGACCGGCCGCCTCGTCGTGGCGACCTCGGGCGTCGTGATCGGCGTCGCACTGGTCGCTACCTATGCGTTCCTCACGCCGGGCTGATGGATCGCACGGTCGGACCGCGCGACGGACTCGGGGCGGGCATCATCGCGCTCGGCATCCTGGGGATCGCGATGCCGTTCGCGGTCGATGGCCTCGTCGAGACGCCGGACCAGGCCGCCGCGGTCCTCGCCGGGATGAGCATCCTGCTGGGGATCTTCATCGTCATCGCGGGCCTCCTGTCGTTCCGCATCCGGGACTGACGTCCGCCGGCCGGACGGATCCGTTGGCCGACGCGCCCATCATCTCGATCGTCGATCTCGGCGTGACCTACGCCGGCGCGGAGACGCCTGCGCTGCGCGGTGTCGACCTCGATGTCCGGGGAGGCGAGGCGGTCGGGATCATCGGGCTCAACGGCGCCGGGAAGACGACGCTTGCGTTGACCCTGAACGGCGTCATCCCCCAGCTGGTACCGGCTGCGGTTAGCGGCCGGGTCCTCGTCGCGGGCATGGATTGCTCCATCACTCCGGTGCGCGAGATGGCGCGCACGGTCGGCATCGTCTTCGACAACCCGGAGTTCCAGCTCAGCCAGGCCACGGTCGCGGAGGAGGTCGCCCTGGGACTGGAGAGCCTCGCTGTGCCGTCGGACGAGATGCCGGGACGCATCGCGCAGGCGCTGACGGCCGTCGGCCTCGCCGGCCTCGAGGAGCGATCGCCGATGGCGCTGTCAGGCGGCCAGCAGCAGCGCGTGGCGATCGCGGCCGTGCTGGCCATGCAACCGACGGTGCTGGTGATGGACGAGCCGACCGCCAGCCTCGACCCCGCCGGCACCGCCGACGTCTTCGCGATCGCCCGCCGGCTCAACCGCGAGGCCGGGATGACCGTGATCGTCGCCGAGCACGATGTCGAGGCACTGGCGTCCTTCGCCGATCGGATCGTGGTGCTCGACGCGGGCCGGGTGGTCGCACAGGGCACACCGGCGGAGATCCTGGGAGCCGTCGACCGGCTGGCCGCGATCGGTCTCCGACCCCCGCAGGTCACCGAGCTTGCCAGGGCGATCGACCCGACGGCGCCGGACGTGCCGGTCACCGTGGAGACGGCGATCGCGTGGCTCGGTGCCCGCCGATGACCACCGGTATGGCGCCCATCGTCACGATCCACGATCTCCGGTTCGCGTATCCGGACGGCACGGTGGCGCTCGACGGCGTGTCGCTATCCGCGGAGGCCGGCTCGATCGTCGCCGTCGTCGGCCAGAACGGGTCGGGCAAGACGACGCTCGCGAAACACCTGAACGGGTTGCTGCGACCCACTGCCGGCCGTGTCGTCGTGGACGGCCTGGACACGACGCGGCATCCGGTGCGGAGACTGGCCGGGCATGTCGGCTACGTCTTCCAGAACCCGCTGCACCAGCTCTTCGCCCGGACCGTCGCCGACGAGCTCGCCTTCGGTCCACGGAACCTGGGTGTCGCCGCGCCCGAGGTCGCGGAGCGCGTGGCGACGACCGCTACCTCCCTTGGGCTCGAGCCCCACCTCGGGGCCCATCCGCACCGACTGCCGCTGCCGGTCAGGAAGCTCGTGAGCATCGCCTCCGTGCTCACGATGCGGACGCCGATCCTCGTCCTCGACGAGCCGACGACCGGCCAGGATCACCGCACGGCAGACCGGATCGCGGACGTGATCCGGGACCTGAGCGCAGCCGGCACGACCGTGATCGCCGTATCGCACGACATGCTGCTCGTGGCAGCGATCGCCGATCGACTCGTGGTCCTCGACGGCGGCCGTCTCGTTGCGGACGGACGGCCGCGCGACGTGTTGTCGGATGCACAGCTCGCCGCGACGACACGACTTGCGCCGCCCCAGATCACCCAGCTCGCGATGGCGCTTCCAGGACGCACCGGGCGCCGGATCGTGCTATCGGTGCCGGAGCTCGTCGCCGAGCTCCGCGACGCCCGATGACGGCGAACCTCGGGCCGGCGTTCTCGCCCGAACGGGGCTCGACGTGGCTCCATCGGCTGGATCCGCTGGTGAAGCTCGCCTGGCTGGTGGCAGTGATCGTCGTGGCGTTCGCCACGTTCCATCCGCTGCCCCTGCTCGCGATCGCAGTCGTCGGGCTCCTCCTCGCGGCGAGCGCGGGGGTCGGCAGCCGGGTGGCTCGTATCCTCGCCATCTTCGTGCCCGTGACCGCATCGATCCTGGTCATCCAGACGCTCGGGCCGGCCGCATGCGCTGGCGGCTGCACGCCGGTCGCGCGACTCGGTCCGCTGCTGCTGTATGGCGAGGGGACGATCCGGGGACTATCGCTGGTCAGCCGGCTCCTGGCCGTGGAAGCGGCGGCGCTGGCCGTCATCCTGACGATGCATCCCAGCGACCTCTTCGCGGCGCTCGCGCGGCTGCGCGTCCCGTACGTTCCGAACCTGATGCTGTCGATGACGCTCCGACTGATCCCGATCCTCCAGCGAGAGTTCGCGATCGTCCTGTCGGCGCAGCGTGCCAGGGGTATGCAAGCGTCCGGCTTCGCCGCGCTGCTGCCCTCGTTCGTGCCGGTCTTCGCCGGCGCATTCCAGCGGGTTCAGCAGCTGACGATCAGCTTCGAATCCCGCGGGTTCGGCGCCACGTCGAGGCGGACCTCATTCCGTCAGGTGCGGTTCGGGCCGCAGGCGACGCTGGCGGCCGTCGCCGGTATCGCGGCTGGTGTCGTCGGCACGATCGCGGGCCTGACCATCTGGAGTGCCGACCGGCTGATCGGTGTCGTCCCCCCGGCCGATGTGGTCGTCGGCGTGTTCATCGTGGCCGCTACGCTGTTCGCCGGCGTGATCCTGCTCGGGATCCGCTCGCTCGTCCGAGCCTGACGGAGGTGGCGATGACATCGGTCGGGACGTTGCCGCCGGGTCCGGTCATCGACCCGGCCGACCCGGTATTCGTGGCCGACCCGTATCCCGCCTACGCCCATGTCCGCGAGTCGACGGCTGTCTGGCACCCCGATGGACAGCGGCTGTGGTACCTGACCCGGTTCGCGGACGTCCACGCCGCGTTCCGTGACCGCCGGCTCGGGACGACCTTCCTCCACCGGTATACGCCCGACGAGCTCGGCCTCCCACCTGACGTCCCGGTCTGGCGGGACCCACGCTGGACCGACTTCCAGGCCTTCGAGCGGTGGGAGCTGCTCAACCTGGAGCCGCCGGTCCATACCCGGATGCGACGACTCGTCATGGAGGCGTTCACGCCACGAACGGTCGACGGGCTTCGCGAGGGGACCGCAGCGAGGGCGCGCTCGTTGCTGGCGCCGGGTCGGGCGGCTGGGTCGATCGACCTGGTGGGGGACTACGCGCAGCATTTCTCCCTGGGCATCATCTGTTCCCTGATCGGCGTGCCGCCATCGGACGAGTCGGTCCTGCTGGGGTGGTCCGACGCCACGGTCCGGATGTACGAGCCCAGCCCCTCAGTGGAGCAGCAGCGGGCGTCGAATGACGCCGCCGGCGCCTTCCGTCGATACCTCCTGGACGTCGTCGCCGAGCGGCGGCGACGGCCGGCAGACGACCTGCTGTCGGCTCTGGTCGACGCGACCGTCGACGGCGAGCGACTGACCGACGACCAGATCGCCCCCACAGCGATGGTCCTGCTGATGGCCGGCCACGAGGCGGTCGTGAACGCCACGGCCAACGGCGTGGCGCTGCTGGCGGCTCACCCGGACCAGTGGCGCCGGATACGGGATGGCGATATCACGGCGCGGGCGGCCATCGAGGAGATCCTGCGCTTCGATCCTCCGCTCCAGTGGTTCGAACGCTGGGTGCTCGATGACGGGTACGAGGTCGAGGGCGTCGAGATCCCGGTGGGATCGCGGGTCGCGCTCGTCCTGGCCGCCGCGAACCGGGATCCGCGCCGGTACCCGGATCCCGAGCGGTTCGACGTCGGACGCGCCGACACGACCCACCTGTCGCTCGGTGGGGGGATCCATTTCTGTATCGGCGCACCGCTCGCCCGGCTCGAGCTCGGGACGACGCTCGCCGAGCTCGCTCGGACCGAGCCGGCGCTCGTCGTCGTCCCTCCGGCCGTTCGTCGGCCGACGTTCCAGTTCCGCGGCTACGACCGGCTCGTGATCGCCTTGTCTGGCGAGGCGTGACGTGACGTCGCCGCGGATCGTCGTCGTCGGGAGCACGATGATCGACCAGGTCGCGTACGCCGACCGCCTGCCCGGCGATGGCGAGACGGTGATCGGGTCATCCTATGTGGTCGGGTTCGGGGGGAAGGGCGCCAACCAGGCGGTCATGGCCGCGCGCTTCGGGGCCGATGTCGCGATGGTCAACACGGTCGGTGACGACGGCCATGGCACGGCGTACTTGGAGCGATTCGCGATCGAGGGGATCGACACGACGTACATGCGACGGGTCGCCGGATCGTCGGGGGTCGCACCGATCTGGGTCGACCGTACCGGCACGAACCGGATCATCGTCATCCCCGGTGCAAATCGCGAGGTCCTCCCCGAGGTGGCCGCCGAAGCCGTGGGGGCGCTCCGGCCGCAGGTCGTGCTCGGCCAGTTCGAGATCCCGCAGACGACCACTGCCGCCGGGTTCGCGGCAGCCCGGCGGGTCGGCGCGACGACCGTGCTCAACCCGGCTCCGGGTGCGCCGATCGAGCCGGCCCTCGTGGAGGTCACCGACTGGCTGGTCCCCAACGAGCATGAGTTCGAGCTCATCGCCGGCAGCCCGCTGGGGGATTCGGTGACTGACCGGGACGCTGCCGCGCGCGCCCTGGCCGAACGGCTCGGTATATCGGTGGTCGTGACGCTGGGGGCAGACGGTGCGCTCGTGCTTCCTCGCGGGAAGTCGGCGTCCTGGGTGGAGGCACCGCAGGTCGAGGCCGTCGACACCACTGGGGCGGGCGATGCCTTCCTCGGGGCCTTCGCGGTCGGTCTCGCCCTGGGCCGATCGGTCGAGGCCGCCGTGCGCCTCGGCTGTGTCGCCGCCGCCGACAGCGTGACCCGCCTCGGCACGCAGGCGTCCTACCCAGATCGGAGCGCCGCCGCAACGATCCTGGAAGGTGTGGCCACATAGCATCTCGTGGGTGCGGCCCTGCTGCTCGCGTTCCTGACCGTGATCCTGGCCGTGTCGTTATTCGAGTCCGTCGGCCCGATCGCGTAGCTGCGCGGCGGCGGCACGGGAGGGGGGACGCACCGCCGCCGCGAGCTGAGAGGAGCAGCGTCAGGCCGCGGCACCCTCGGCGTCGGGCTCGACCTCGTCATCGTCCTCGTCGCCATCGTCGCCGGTTGCGATGGCCTCCGCCGACTCCGGGATCGGCTCGGTCGGAGGCGCGTCGCCGAGGCGTTCGGCCTGCGCGACCAGCGACTCGGCGGCCTGCTGGGCCTCGTAGTCCTTCTTCCGTCGCCCGGACAGCATCTCGACGTGCGAGGCGACGATCTCGGTCTTCCAGTGCCGCTGCCCTCGGTCGTCGTCCCAGGATCGCGTCTGGAGCCGGCCCTCGATCGCCACCTGCTGACCCTTGCCGAGATACGTCCCGGCGATCTCGGCCAAGCGGTCCCACGTGACGATGTTCGAATACTCCGCCTTCTCCCGGCCGCCGCCGAGGAACTCGTTGCTGGCCACAGTGAACGTCGTGACGTTCTTGCCACTGGCCAGGCTGCGCATCTCCGGGTCGCGCGTGAGGCGACCCGTGAGCAGGACCTTGTTCACGGTCCGATCTCCTACCCGGTCGGCCGGATGCTCCGGTGCCGACCCTGCGTCTGCGGCGGGTGACCAGACGCTAGCAAGCAGCCCTGCACGGCCAGGTATGCGGGGCTTACCTGCCGCTAAATCGACGCGGGCGCGGCCGGAATGCGCCGGCGAGCGGTCAGCCGGCGGCCGTGTCGCTCCGGCGGCCGCGGGCCGGCGTGCGAGCCGGCGGCACCATCGGCGCCATCTGGACGCGACCCGGCGCGATCCCGATCGACCCGTCCGGGCCCATCGTCTGCGACTCGCCGGCCGCCGCATCGCCGCTCGACTCGGGGCGCCGCCGCTTGCGCTGGACGCGCGACGCGGCGGGCTCGGGCAGCACGAGGGCGGCAGCCGGATGGTGCGCCGTGTGCCCGGCCGCCATTGCCACGACCGTCGCATCGGGCTCGGGCGCGTGGTCCGCGTACATGTCGCAGAACAGCTCGACGAGCTCGGGGTCGAATTGCGTGCCGGCGTGACGGCGCAGCTCGGCGACGGCCTGCTCGTGGCTGATCGCCAGCTTGTACGGCCGGTCGTTGATCATCGCGTCATAGGCATCGGCGATCGCCACGATGCGCGCTCCGAGCGGGATCTCGTTGGCGCGCAGTCCGAATGGGTAGCCGTGGCCGGCAAAGCGCTCGTGATGGTGGAGGATGATCGGCACGGCGTCCTTGAGTGCCGCCGCCTGCTCGAGGATCACCTGGCCGATGCGCGGGTGCTGGACTACGGTCCGCCACTCCGCCGAGGTCAGCGCCGAGGGCTTCTCGAGGATCTCCTCGGGGACCGCGACCTTGCCGACGTCATGCAGCAGGGCGGCGACCCGGAGGCGATCGATCTCGGCGTCCGACAGCTGGAGCTGACGGGCCAGGGAGACCACGATCGACGCGATCAGCGGCGATGGCTGGCCGCGGTAATGGGGCAGCGGGGCCAAGACCGAGGTCAACGCTGCAGTCGCGGCCTCGCGCGCACGCTGGCCGATCTCGACCGCTCGGGCTCGGCCGGCGGCGGAGATCGGCGCCCGCGGCACTCGCGCATCGTCGTCGGGCTCGGCGAAGACATAGGTCTGGTTCCGACCCAGCGACTTCGCCGAGTACATCGCCGCGTCGGCGTCGCGGACCAGGGTATCCATCCGCAGCTTGGTGCCCGACCCGCCGGCGATGCCGATGGAGATCGTGACGGTGATTTCCGGTGCGCCTTCGATCGCGAACCGCTGGCGCTGGACGAGGGTCCTGAGCTTCTCGGTCAGGACCGCCCCCTCCTCGATGTTCGTCTCGGTCAAGATCAGCATGAACTCCTCCCCGCCGTACCGTCCGATCATGTCGGACGTGCGGAGGTTCGCGGCGAGGGCCTGAGCGACGCCCCGGAGCACGATGTCGCCGACGGCATGCCCGTACGTGTCGTTGATCGTCTTGAAGTGATCGATGTCGACGAATGCGACCGAGAGCGGCCGGCCATAGCGGGACGCGCGCTCCGTTTCGGCGAACAGGGCGGCCAGCAACGATTGCCGATTCGCGACACCAGTCAGTCGATCGAAGGTCGCCCGGTCGTGTGTATCGACCAACGCCGCCGCGATGTCGTTGACCGCCTGCGCCAGGCGTGTCTCCATCGCCCCGCCGCGCGGCGTCACGTAGGCGGTGTAATCGCCGGACGCGATCCGCTCCGCGGCCTTGACGAGTCGGTCGAACCGGTAGCCCATGTGGGCGCGCACCAGGATCGAGGTGAGGATGACCCCCAGGCAGGCGGCGACCAGCGCGCTGATCGCCGGACGTACCGGCGCCTCGACCCAAGGGGCCATGACCTCCGGGGCGAACATGAGCAGGATCCCGATCCCGACGGCAGCCGCGAGCGCCAGGATCCCGAGTAGACGGGCCACGCACGAAGGCTAGGGCTGCAGCCGGTGGCGCCGGACCCTCCGGTGGTACCCCGGCGGCGCGACGGTGGTACCGCATCGGCCGCGACCATCACGGAGGCGCTCGGTGCCGGACGCCCGCTTGCTATACTCCGCCCGTCCTCGTAGCAGCGGGCCCGAGCACCGCGAACCAGGAGGTCAACGATCGCGCGAGTAGGGCGCATCGGCCGTCCCGTGAGCCGGTCGAGCGACCAGCCGACGAGGTTCCGGGGACGCCTCCCCGGAACTCCACGGGAGATGTCTACCCAGGTCCTGGCCGATGTCGCCGGGACCTCTTTCTTTGCCCGGGCCGCGACACTCCGGGCCGCCACGCGGTCGGGCGAGGCGCGCTGATGCCCGCGACGGTGATCGTCGGCCTGCAGTGGGGCGACGAGGGCAAGGGCAAGACGACCGACTTCTTGGCCGAGCGAACGTCGATGGTGGTGCGCTACCAGGGCGGCGACAACGCCGGCCACACCGTCGTCATCGGAGACGAGGTCTTCAAGCTGCACCTCGTCCCGAGCGGCGTCCTCCATCCGCACATCACGCCGGTCATCGGCAGCGGCGTCGTGGTCAATCCTCGAACGCTGCTCGACGAGATGGCGATGCTCGAGGAA
>DATAFZ010000122.1:0-33596 GCA_036257225.1 Candidatus Limnocylindrales bacterium
AGACCAGGACCGCGTCCGGTCGGATGCCCGCAAGCACCGGGTCAAGGGCGACCATCATCCGCCCGGTCTGGTCGGCTCCGGTGCCGCCACCGATGCCCAGGCCGTGCTCGGGGCGGCCCAAGCCCAGCTCGCGGAAGAACGAGCCGGCGAGGGCGTCGTCGTAGTGCTGGCCGGTATCGATGAGCTGCGCCTCGAACCGGGCGCGCAGGGCCGGCTCGAGGGCGGCGGCCTTGATGAGCTGCGGTCGCGTCCCGACGACGCTGACGATCCGCACGCGGCCCGTCAGTCGACGGCGACCGGCGCTCGCCGGTCGTCCGGCACCCCCACGCCGCGATAGACGACGCCCGCACCGAGCCGGCCGAGGAGCGTCGAGAGGCTGTTCCGGCCGTCATACACCAGCCGCAGATCCGGGAACCACGCGGGGTCGAGTCCCAGCCAGGCGGGGTCGGCGGTCTGGGTGACGATGGCCACGACACCCGACGCCGGCGATCCCCATGTCCACGGCTCGGCGCCGGCCCGCGAGATCTCCGCATCGTCGAGAAGCGGATCGTGGGCGAGGACCCGGGCCCCACGCGCCTTGAGGGCCCCGATGAGCGGCGCCGCCCGTGAATAGGCCAGCTCCTTGACCCCGTGGCGATAGGTCAGCCCGAGGACGAGCACGGCCGCCCCGTCCAGCCCCGGGACGACGTCGGTCACGGCCTCGACCGCTCGGTCGACCTGACCGTCGTTCACCTCGCGCGCCCGCGCGACCAGCGACAGCTCCGGGGCTCGATCGAGCAGGAAGTGCGGGTAGACCGGGATGCAATGACCGCCCACGCCGATGCCTGGCTGGTGGATATGGCTGTAGGGCTGACTGTTGGCCGCGGCGATGACCTCGGTGATGTCGACGCCGATCCTCTCGGCATACCGGGCGAATTCGTTCGCGAGTGCGATGTTGACGTCGCGGTACGTTGTGTCGGCGAGCTTCGAGAACTCGGCAGCCTCGGCCGACGACATCGCGACGACCTCGGCGTCCAGGACGCTCTCGTAGAACGCGGCCGCGAGAGCCGTCGACGTCTCGTCCAGCCCACCGACGAGCTTGGGATACGTGGCCAGGTTCTCGATCGCCGCGCCGCTGTACAGCCGCTCGGGCGAGAAGGCGACATGGAAGCGTCCCTCGCCCGACCCGGTGGCGGACAGCCCGCTGGTCGCCTCGAGCAGCGGGGCGTAGCGATCGCGCGTGTCACCGACGGGGAGGGTCGTCTCGAAGATGACCAGCGACCCCACGTGGACGCCGGGGGCGATCGACTCGACCGCCGCGTCCATCCAGCGATGATCGGGATGCTGGCTCGCGTCGAGCATGACCGGCACGATCAGGACGACGACGTCCGCCCTCCGCGCGGCCTCGGTCCCGTCGATCGTGGCGCGCAGGCGACCGGCGGCATGGGCACGCTCGACGAGCTCGCCCAGCCCGGGCTCCTCGCCGACGTGCGACCGGCCCGCGTTGATCGACTCGACCACGCGAGGGTCGATGTCCACGGCGATGACATCCCAGCCGTGCCCGGCGAACTGGGCGGCCAGCGGCAGGCCCATCTTGCCGGCGCCGACCACAGCCACCGTGCCGGCGGTGCCCGGCTCCCCGGTCCATGGCGTCACGGGCCGTGCCTCGACGTGGCGGCAGGGCCGCGGCGGGAGGCGGATCGAGCCGCCGGCCAGGTCGGCGGTGCTACTGGGCCGGGCGGACGGGCTCATGCGGACACGAGCTCGACGGTCCGTTGCTCCCGTGCCGCCGTCAGGAGTGCGTGCGCGAGCACGACCGCCCAGCGGCCGTCGTCGCCGTCCACGACCGGGCGCCCGCCGTTCCGGACGACACCGAGGAACGCATCGAGCTCCACCGCGAGGGGTTCCTCGTTCGAGACTGGCAGCTCGACCACCTCGCCAGCGAACGTCGGGGCATAGCCGCCGATCAACCGCGGGTTGGTCATGTCCGAGGCGCGCGTGAACGTCAGCCGCTGGGTCAGGTAGTCGAGCTCGAACATGCCTTCCTCGCCGACGACCGCCAGCTGGCGTCGCTTGGCGGGCGTCAGCCAGTCGACGTCGAGCATCGCGACCGTGCCCGACGGGAACGACATCAGCCCGAACAGCAGATCCTCGTGGTCGGCGTGGATGCGCTGGGCCGTCTCCGCGAACACCCGCACCGGGCGCTCGCCGGCGATCCAGGACAGGATGTCGACGTCGTGCGTAGCGAGATCGACGGTCACGCCGACGTCGCGGATGCGCGCCGGGAACGGACCGGCCCGCCGGCTGGTGATCGCGTAGACGGACGACAGCCACCCGCCGTCGTGGAGCAGCCGCCCGAGCTCCAACACCGCCGGATTGAAGCGCTCGACGTGGCCGACCTGGAGCGGCACGCCACCCGACCGCGCCGCGTCGACGAGCGAGGAAGCGTCCTCGGGCGTCGCCGCCAGCGGCTTCTCGACCAGGGTGGCGAGGCCGCGCTCGATCGCGGCGAGCGCCAACGCGACGTGGGTCGTCGTCGGCGACGCGATGACGACTGCGTCGAGATCGGCCTCACCGAGGAGTGCCATCGGCTCGGCGAATCCCTGGGCGCCGCTCCCTGCGATCGCCACGCCGAGCGCCGCCCGGTCGGGGTCGGCGACGGCCACGAGGCGGGCGCCCGGCAGCGACGACAGGATCCGGAGGTGGTTGCGGCCCATCGAGCCGAGCCCGATGAGGCCGATACGGAGCTCCCGCTCCCCCGCCGGTGTCCAGCGGCTCGTCATCGAGCCGCGCTCTCCTCGGGGATGCGGCGCCTCGCGACGGCAGACAGGACGGCCTCGATGACCGTGGCCTGATCGGTCTCGCTGAGCCCCGGATGCATCGGTAGCGACAGCGACCGCCGGGCCGCGCGATCGGTGACGGGGAGGTCCGCCTGGATGCCCCGCTCGACGATGTACTGCTGGCGGTGGACCGGGATCGGATAGAAGATCCCCGTCCCGATGCCCGCCGCCATCAGGTCGGCGACGATCGCGTCGCGTTCCTCGCCGACATCAACGGTGTACTGGTGGTACACGTGCGTCCGCCCCTTGGGGACGACCGGCGTCACGATGTCGGTCCCGGCGAAGCTCTCGTCATAGCGGCGGGCGATCGCGCGCCGGCGCTCTGTGTTGCGCTCGAGCTTGCCAAGCTGGACGAGGCCGATCGCCGCTGCGACGTCGGTCAGGCGGTAGTTGTAGCCGAGGATCTCGTGGTGGTAGCGCTCGCGCATGCCCTGGTTCCGATAGAGGCGGATCCAGTCGGCAACGCGATCGTCGTCGGTCGTCACGAAGCCGCCCTCGCCCGTGGTCATGTTCTTCGTGCCGTACAGGCTGAAGGCGCCGTGCCCGAAGCTTCCCGTCTTGCGACCCTCGATCGTCGCGCCGTGCGCCTGGCAGGCATCCTCCACCACGGTCAGGCCGTGGCGCTCCGCGATGTCGGCGATGGCCGACATGTCCGCCGGCAGGCCGAACAGGTCGACCGGGCAGATCGCTCTGGTCCGTGGCGTGATCGCGGCCTCGATGAGCCGCGCATCCATGTTGTACGTGTCGGGCTCGATGTCGATGAAGACGGGCGTGGCCCCCGTCGACAGCACCGCGCTACCAGTCGCGTTGAACGAGTGGCTGACGGTGATGACCTCGTCGCCGGGCCCCAGGTCGAGCGCGGCGTAGATCGCCATGAGTGCGAGCGTGCCGTTGGCGACTGCGATCGTGTGGCGCACGCCGACGAACTCGGCCCAGCGCTCCTCGAGCTCGGCGACGCGTTTGCCCTGCGCGATCATCCCGCTGCGCAGGACCTCGCTGACGGCTTCGATCTCCTCCTCGCCGATGTCCGGGCGGACGACGGGGATCATGCTGGCGCTCCTTGCCGGACGGCGGGCCCGGACCGTTCCTCGAGCGTCTCGCCGTCGGGGATGTAGACGTACTCGCGCTCGCACGACGGGCAGACGAAACGACCGCCATCACGCTCGTCGAGGCGTGCTCCGCATGCGCACACCCAGCCGATCCGCCGGGCTGGATTTCCGACAACGAGGGCGTGACCGGGGACGGGGTGGGTCACCACCGCGCCGGCCCCGACCATGGCATACGTCCCGATGTCGCAACCCGCCACGACGACGGCCCCGGCGCCGATCGAGGCGCCGTCGGCGAGGTTGATCGGCGTCACCGCCCAATCGTCGGCGCGCGCCAGGTCGCCGCTTGCGGTGACCGCCCGGGGGTTGCGATCGTTGGTAAGGATGGCCCCCGGGCCGATGAAGACGCCGTTCCCGACGGTAACGCCGTGATACACGAGCGCGCCGTTCTGGATCTTCACCCGGTCCCCGAGCGTGACCCTCTCGTCGATGAAGGCGTCCCGCCCGATGATCCCGTCGGCACCGATCGACGCGCCGCGACGGACCTGTGCCCGGTGCCAGATCGAGGTTCGCGCCCCCACGGAGACGTCGTCCTCGAGATCCGCGGTCGGATGGACCCGGGCGGTGGGATCGATCATCGGCAGGTCGGTCTCCTCACGGCAGTCAGTCGACAGCGGTGTTCGTCACCGCGGTCGTCGCGAATCGGCGTGGGTGACGGGACGCCGAGTATAGCCGAGGGTCTGGCGCGCTCCCGGCGGGACGTCGCCGCACCGGCTGTACCCGGCGTTCAGCCTCGCCGCACGAGGCGGGTGATGACGCCAATCGCGATCCCCGCGGCGAACGCACCTCGCCAGTCGAGGATCGGCCGCACCGTGCCCTCCACGCGACCGGCGATGAGGATCCCGATCGCGCTCGGTTGGCGGATGGTGACCCTGCCGCCGACCACGGCGCCGACGAGCGATTGATCGACCGTCGACTCGGTGCTGGCGACGAGGTTCGCCATCGACTGGACCAACCGGTTCTCGCTGCCGAGTGCCGCGCCCACGAAGCCCCGGTCGATCGACACCGTGTCGCCCTGGGCGAGGCCGATCCCACCGCTGCTGATCGCGATGTCGGTGGCCTTGGCTCGGCCGATCCCGCCCTGGTGGATGTCGATCGCGTCGGCGGTGGCGGTCGAGATCCCACCCTGGATGATGGAGATCGTACCGGCCTCGGCCGAGGACATGCCGCCTTGGGTGATATCGATTCGGTCCGCGCGCTGCGGCTCCGTCGTGCGCTCGTCCATGCGACCAGCGTACGCCGCTGACGACGAGCGCGCGTCGATGCTCTATCCTGCCGCGGTCCGACGCTGTGCGCCCAGACGCTCGCGCGGACGGGGGTTCGAGGGGACCATTGGCCAGCCGCCGTCGCCAACACCATCGCCGGACGGGACCGAGCAGATCCATCCTCCTGTGGGCGCTGGCCCTCGCCGTCGTCGCCGGGGTCGGCGTGGGTGCGCTCGCGGCCGGCGCGGTCGGTCCCACCGCGAACCCGGCGCCCAGCCAGGCACTCGCGTCACCATCGCCGTCGCCGGCCCCGACCCGCTCGCCGACCCCCAGTCCGACGCCCGTCCCGACGCCCACGCCGGTTCCCACACCGGTCCCGACGCCCACGCCCGAGCCGACGCCCAAGCTCGTGCGGGCACCCCTCACCGGGCGGCTCGTATCGCCGGCCGTCGCAAAACGCCACCCGATCGCGGTCATGATCGACGACCATCGCGATGCGCGGCCCCAGAGCGGCTTCAACGACGCCGCGATCGTGTGGCACGCCCCGGCTGAGGGCGGCATCCCGCGCTACATGCTGATCTTCCAGGACCGCGTGCCGCCCTCGGTCGGGCCGGTCCGCAGCGCCCGCCAGTACTACATCGCCTGGGCCGCGGAGTGGAAAGCCGTCTACGCCCACGTCGGCGGGTCACCGCAGGCGATGCAGACCCTGCGCGAAAAGGGGCGCGGACAGCTGGTCTACAACGCGGACGAGTTCCGCTGGGGTGGGATCTACTTCCACCGGACGCGCGACCGGTTCGCACCGCACAACGTCTACACGAGCGGCAAGGAGCTATGGCAGTTGGCGAGTCGGGTCGGGGCGAAGAACACGACGATCAAGCCGGCCTGGCGGTTCGCGACGGACAAGCACTTCCTGCTGCGACCCGAGGGCACGCGCATAACAGTGGCGTATTCCCAGAACACGATCACCTACCGCTACGACCGCCGTACGAACACGTATCGGCGAAGCGTCAGCGGCGAGAAGCGCCAGATCGACCGCGGCGTGGACAAGCAGGTCGCTCCCAAGAACGTCATCGTGATGACGATGACGTTCGGACGCCTCAACGACGGAACCCGGAAGAACCGGCTCGAAGCCCAGTTCATCGGCCGCGGCACCGCCTGGATCTCGACCAATGGGACCACGGTAAAGGGCACGTGGCGCAAGCGGTCCATGACCGATCCCACCCGCTTCTACGACGCGGCAGGCAAGCTCGTGCGACTGACGGTCGGCCAGACGTTCATCCAGGTCATGCCGCGCGGGTCGAAGATCACGATCAAGGACGGCAAGGTACCGAAGTACATCCCGACGTTCCGCCAGCTGCGCAACGAGGCGACCTGACGGCCTACGTCGGCGTGCCGACTTCCGCGTAGATCGCACGCACATCGGCAGCCACATCGGCCCACGTCCGCATGCCGCTCGTCGCCCGCTCGCGCGCGGCCTCGACCAGCCCGGCCCGGACCGCGTCGTCACCCCACGCGGCAGTGAGCGCCGCCGCCAGTCGATCGCGGTCACGCGGTTCGACGAGGATCCCGGCAGTGCCCACGACGTCCGGCAGGGTCCCCACCGCGGAGGCGATGACCGGCACACCGGCCGCGATCGCGTCGAGGGCCGCCAGTCCGCTGGCCTCCGACGTCATCGGCAGCACCACGCCGCGCGATGCGGCCACGACGGCCGCCGACTCGTCGACGGGCAGCATCGGGGCGTACACGAGGTGATCGCCCGCGGCGTGGCGAGCGGCGACCCGCGCAAGCGAGGCACGGTCGTCCGGCGTCGCGTCGAGGACCAGGACCCGCGGCGGCCAACGGGCGTCCGGAGCGAGGTCCGCGGGTCGGCCCGCGGCCGCCAGGGAAGCGAGTGCGGCGAGCATCGTCCCGGCATCCTGGCGCACATCGTGGCGACCCGGGTAGACGAGGTAGCGCTCGCCCAGGCCGAGCCGCTCGGTGATGGCTCGCGCCCCCGCGCGTCGCTCGGCGAGCGCGGCGGGTCCGACCGCGTAGGCAGGCCGCGGAGCGAGGGGCACGACCCTGACCCGATCGCGCCGGAGGTGGAGCAGTCGTCGCGCCGCGCGCCCGACCGCATCGCTCGCGACCAGGACCGCCGCCGCGTCGCGGAGCAGGCGTGCCCGGAGCCGCTGCCCGAACCGAGACGTCGTCGAACGCTGGAAGGCGCGCGGCATCTCCCATGGCGCCAGATCCAGCAAGGTAGCGACCGTCGGCAGGCCAGACGCGATGGGGAGGCCACCACCGGCGGTGTGATAGACGGCGCCGGCCGCGCCGCTCGATCCAGCCCGCCAGGCCGCCCCGACCGACGCGCCACGCAGCAGGAACGGGTCGACGGTCAACGCGGCGGAGCGTAGCAACCGGATGGGCGGTAGGAGCCGCCGGCCGATCACGTCGAGCCGCTCGAATTGCGCCGTTGGATCGGCCTCGTCGCTGGCCAGCAGGAATGCGAAGGATTCGCCGGGCAGGGGGCCCGCGTCGAACGCGCCCAGCAGGCCCTCGAGGTAGGCCGCCGTGCGCGGCGCCCGCGACGGCTCCTGGAGCGCCCGCACGTCCATCACGACGCGCAGGCCGGGCGTCCCCGTCACGTCGTCCGACGCAACGTCCGCAAGCGGCTCCCGATCTCCTCCAGCCGCAGCTGCACGACGACCACGAGCGCTTCGACCACGATCCGGCGCGACATCTTGCTCTGGCCGACGCGGCGATCGCGGAACGTGATCGGGATCTCGCGGATCCGGGCGCCGGCACGACTCGCCCGGAAGGTCATCTCGATCTGGAAGACATAGCCGCCGGCATGCACCCCATCGAACGGCACGGACACGAGCGTCGCGCCTCGCCATGCCTTGAACCCGCCGGTGAGATCGCGTGGGCCGAGACCCAGCACCGTCCGCGCGAACAGGGAGCCACCGCGCGAGATCAGTCGCCGCCCGAGCCCCCAGTCGACGACGCCGCCGCCGCGCGTGTAGCGCGAGCCGATGACCAGGTCGGCGGTGTCCTCGACGATCGGCGCGATGAGCGCCGGAAGGACGGCCGGGTCGTGGCTGAAATCGGCATCCATCTGGACGACGATCGCGGCACCGCTCTCGAGCGCGATCGCAAAGCCATCGAGATAGGCCCGGCCGAGCCCCTGCTTGGCGGCCCGATGGCGGACGCGGATGCGCCTGTCACTCGCGGCGAGCTCATCGGCGATCCGGCCGGTGCCGTCCGGCGAGCCGTCGTCGACGACGAGGAGCGTGGCGTCGGGCAACGCCGACAGGATCGCCGCCGAGACCGGCCGGATGTTGTCGGCCTCGTCGTAGGTCGGCAGAACGACCCAGGTCCCAGAGCCCAGGGCGCCCTCGCTGGTCATGGCCGGCAGTGTAGTGGCGACTGTCGGGGTCAGTGGGCTTGCACGACCACGCTCCGAGCGGACCAGGTCGTGCCGATCCAGCTCTTCGCCCACACGACCACCCGGTACGTGCCCGGGCTGACGTACGCGCCGGCCGCCGTTCGACCGTTCCAGTTCCACGCGTGGACGCCGGCGGCGAACGAGCGGTCGGTCCAGACGGTCCGGACAAGCGTGCTGCCCCGATAGATCCGAACGGTCAGCACCGCGGCCCGCCGGATGTCGATCCTGACTTGGCTCCGCTGGCCCGCGCGCGGGTCGAACGAGCTGTCCGTCCAGCGGATCGAGCGGATGGTCCGGTCGACGAGGATCGTCTTGTTCGCGACGGTCCGGTTGCCGGCTCGATCGCGACCGTCGACCTGGTAGGTGTAGCGACCGTCCTTGACCACCTGCCCATCGCTCGCACGTCCATCCCACGACGCCGCCCACGACGCGCGGGAGGTGAACGCCCAGCGCCGGAGGATCTGACCGTCCCGGTCGCGGATCCGGACCGCACCGGTGATCGGCTCGCTCGACGTCCAGGACAGGCCGACCGTGTCCGACAGGCCGTTGCCATCGGGCGTGAGGAAGGCGCGCGACGTCTTCGGGGCGGCGGTCGCCGCGCGTTTATCGACCGTGACGGTGAATGCCCGCTCGGACCGGTTGGCCGAGGCGTCCTCCGCCCAGAGCGTGATGCGATAGGTCCCATCGGCGACGACAGACGGGGTCGAATCCATGCCGTTCCAAGTGAACGTCGGGGCCTTGCCCGAGACCGTCCCGCTCCGCAGATTCGGACCGAGCGTGGTGCCGCTGACCGCCTGGACGCGGTAGCCCCACTTGATCAGCGCCGTGACCGTCATCCGGGCTGTCGTCGAGTCGAGCGTGCCGTCGCCATTCGGCGAGAAGACAGGGGCCGAGATGGATCCGCCCGTGATCGTCGGTGGGACCGTATCGGTGATGAACCGGGCCTGGATGGCTCCCCACAGCTCGGGCCGCGTGCCGTCGTAGCCGAGCGCCCAGATCCCGGCGCCCCGCAGGTTGTAGCGGTTGACGACGTCGTACTTCGCACGAAGGGCCATCGCGTCGTCGACGTAGAGCTGCCGCCACGGGTTGACGCAGCCATAGGTGGACGTGCAGTGCTCGCGGCGATAGACGGTCCACGCGACCTGCTCGGTCGTCTCGTAGCGCTTGCCGTACTGCTCGAAGAACGGCACCGCGGTGGTGTAGATCACCGCCGACGACGCACCGTACTTGGTGCCGCTGATGTTCGTCGCGTGCACGAGGTTCGTCGACGTCGACCACGCCCGGCCGTAGTACGGCACGCCCAGGATCAGTTTCGACGCGGGCACCCGGGCGGCGTAGGCGGCAACCGTGTCGCGGATGTCGTAGCCAGACCGCGACAACGGCGCAACGCTGCCGACCGGGCTGCTGCTCGACCCTCGATAGTCGTAGCCCATGATGAAGATCGCGTCGGCGCCGCCCGGAGCCGTCGCAGCCTCGATCGGGTAGTTGCCGATGAAGCCGGTCGTGTCGAACGTGATCTGGTAGCCCTTGCGAACCTTGTCGAGCTCGGCACGGATCGTCCGCACGAGTGCGGTGAAACGGGTCTCGTAGCCGGACACGAGTGGCTCGAAGTCGAGGTTGACACCATCTGCACCGCGGTCGCGGACCGCCGCGGCGATCTGGCGTGCGAGACGCAAACGGGCGGTCGAGCTGCCGAGCAGCGCCTTCTGACGGGTCTTTCCGGACGAGTTCCAGGCAAAGTTCTGGACGGTCAGGACGACCCGTGTGCCGGTCGAGTGTGCGGCGTTGATGATCGACGTCAGCCGGGAGCTGGTCCAGCCGCTCCAACCGGTCGTGATCGAGCCGTCGGCGTTGCGCTTCAGCAGGTTGCCGGCGGCGTCGGTGCCGACCCCGAAGTAGGCGATCGTCGAGATCTTGTCGTATTGGATGCGCAGCGTGCTCGAGTTGAGTTGCCAGTAGGGCAGGAAGCCGAAGACCTCTCGCCGCAGGGCGCCCGGATCTACTCGTGCCTGCGGCGCTAGGCCCTGCGCGTCTGCTGGCGGCGACCATGCGGCGGCGGTCGCGTCGAGGACAGTCCCCGGGTCGGCGATCGGCTGGTCGATGTTCGGGTCCGGCGCAGGAGACTCGCTCGCTGGTGCTGACGGCTCGGCCGATGGCTCGGTCGAGGACTGGGGCGACGATTGGATCGACGGCGACGGCGCGATCGACGCGGAGGGTACCGGCACCGCCGGCGTCACGGGAGCACCGTGGGCCCGCAGCTGCTTCCCGTCGAGGCGCCCGGCGGGCAGTCGCTGGGGTGCGACACCGCCGACCCGCCAACGGTCCGACGCCCGCGGCGTGAAGCCGACCGTGACACGCCCGCCGGGCTCGAACGAGATGCGGTCGCGCGCGTGCGCCTTCGCGTCCTCCCAGTGGATGGACGGCTCCAGCCCGGCCGCACTACTCGACGCGCTCGCGGTGCTCGGTCCGGCTGCCGTCACGACGCCGACGGTCTGGGCGGCGAGGATGGCCGCGAGACCGATCGCGCCGAACGCGATCCTGGGGGCCACTGCAGGCGGGCGGTGGGTGATGACGGGCACGGCGCACCTCGGCTAGTCGGACCGCTGACGCTACGCCGCGGCCGTGTCGCGGGCAAGGCGCTGAAGGTCCCGATGTGGACCGGTACGGAGCGGTCCGGTGGCGTGCGGGGTGGTCGCCTAGCGAAGCGGGATCGCGACGCTCGACCGCTGGGCCACACCGTTGGCGTCGAGGGCAGCGATCTTGAACGTCACGGTCCCGGCCGACCCGCCGGTCTTCATGGTCACGGTGGCGCGATAGGTAAGGCCCGATGTCCTCGTCATCGCGACCGACCACGTCGCCTTGCCCGGCTGGGTGACGTAGAGCCGCGGGGTCGACGATAGCGTTTCGGCCGAGACGCCCGTCACGGTGATCGACCGGCCGCGGGTGGCGGCGGTCGCCGAGGGTCGCACGCTGAACGCGGCCATCTCGAACGCGACGGCCTGACTCCATGTGACGGCGCCGTCGGTAGCTGTCACGTGAGAGGTGTAGCGACCGGTCGGAAGGAGCGACCCGTCTGCCCGTCTGCCGTAGAACGTCCGACCGACGGCACCGGCAGCCATCGCCTCGTCCTCGGCGAGCGTCACGACGGCAGCCCCGGCGGCGTCACGGATCGTCCAGGTGACCGTGGCCGGGCGCCGAAGCGTGAACGACAATCGGGACCCGACGGCGAGGTTGTCGAGGTCGTGTGGATAGAACAGCGTCTTCGAGGTCGCGACGAAGCCCAGAAGGGCGGCGACGCCGAACTGGCGCGTCACGCCGCTGCCGGTGTTGCCGGCGGCGTCGCGCGGGGTCAGCCGCACGTCATACAGTCCGTCGGGGACGACCTGGCCGGCGTTGTCCTTGCCGTCCCAGGTGACCGCGAGCGAGGCGGTCGAGGCTGGGACGCTGAAGGAACGCACGCCCACGCCCGCTTCGTTCCTGACGTAGACCAGCACCGCTCCGCCCTCGGATGTGGAGGCGGTCAACGCCGCGGTCTCGCGGACGCCGTCACCGTTCGGGGAGAACCACGTCACCGCGTCGGCGGCGGGCGTCGCGATCCCGAGTGACGGGGCGGTGGAATCGACCCGGATGGAGCCGGTCCGCGAGCCGGCGTTCGTCCAGGCGTCGACGGCGTCGATCCGGTACGTGTAGGTCCCGTCCGCTACCGCGCTGCCGCCGCCATCCCGCCCATCCCAGGTCGCGGTCAGATCGCTGCCCTCGCCCGTCGACGCATGGAGCGTCCCCCCGTCGGCGTCCAGGACGTGGAACCGCCACGAGGCCGCCTCGGATAGGCTCGCCGAGACCGCGACGGTATCGGACAGGCCATCGTCGTTGGGCGAGATGAGCGGTGTGGCGGGGCTGACGGACACGATGCGCGGCGGCGCGCTATCCCGTGCCGCGAGGTCGGGGCCTCGCATCACACCCGCGAGGACAGGGTCATCAAGGCCCTCGACCGAATACAGGGCGGCCCCGTCCGCCGCCGTGGTGGTCGACCGGGCGAGGACCTGGAGCCGGGTTCCAGCGGCGATCGGCGAACCAGTGTCTGGGGTGCCGGCGGCGGCGGTCGCGACGTCGGGATAGTGGATCGCGCCCTCGGTGGCCACGACCGCCTTGCCCGGGACGACCAGGGTCGACGGATGGCGGCTCGTGTCCACCGCACCGGTGACCATGGTGGTGGTCAGCAGCGGGTCGGTGACGAGCGAGCGATAGAAGCCCGTCGAGGTGCCTTCGGGATCCATCAGCGACCTGACACCGCTCGTGCGTGTCGACGTGAACGCGCTGACGTGGCCGTTGTTGCCGGGCGCCGACCGCCACATCGACTCGATGCTCTGGTCGGTCGTGAACAACGCGCGCAGATAGTCGACGGGGCCGCGGTGCCCGTCCGCCAGCACGGCCTGTGCCCGGGTCTGGAGGAACGCGGCCGCGTAGTTGCTGATGCGCTGCCGCGCGACGCCTACGGACGGCTGCGCATGCCCTGGCTCCGAGTTGCCGGATGCGTAGCACAGGTGGTGGAGCAGGACGATGGCATTCGGCGCGAGGTCGAGCGTCCGGACGTAGGGCTCGCCGTAGTAGCGGTTCTCGTAGTCGGACAGTCGCCCGTCGCCGTTCGAGTCGTAGTTGAGACCGAAGCCGTCCTTCGTCGTGTAGTTCGGATCGTAGGTGTACGGGCTGGGCCAGCCGTTGCCGTGCCCGAAGTAGATCACCACTGATGCCCCGACGGCGGCCGCCTTGACCCGCGACCAGGTCGCATTCGGGCTGTAGACCTTGACGACGTTCGAGGTGTGCCGGATCGCCTCCGCGTGCGCCGCATCGGCGTATCGCCGATACGTGGCGGTCACGCCGTGGGTGGCACCCACCACGATCACCACCTTGGCCGGACTGAGCGCGGCTGCCGCACGGGCGGGGGTGGCCGTCGTGAGCCCGCCGGCCACGGCGGTCAGGGCGATGAGCAGGGCGACGAGGGGTCTGTGCACGGGGCTCCGCAGGCTGGGGGAGTGACGGACCCGTGCAGCGTCCTCGACCGGGGGACCCCGCTCAATCGCAGGATGGTCCCGAGCGTGCTAGCCCCATCAGTGAGCGGTGACGGGACGTGCGGTATGAACCGGTTCGGAAGGGAGGAGTCGGCGGCTAACCGACCCCGGCGCGGAGCTCGGCGACGAGGGCCTCGAGCGACGGGTTGGTCGTGTCTCGTTCGGACAGGATCGGCCCGCCATCCTGCGTCTCGGACACGGCCGGCCAGGGGACGGCGGCGAGCGGATCGTCCCACGCGAAGCCCCGCTCATCGCTGCCGTCGTACTCCGTCGTGACGAGGTAGACGAGCTCGACTGGCTCGAGTGCCAGGAACCCATGGGCGACTCCGGCCGGGATCTCGACCCAGTCGTCCGCGGCCAGCACGTGTGTCTCGACGGCAGGTCGCTGGCCGCCTGCCAGCATCGGCCGGACATCGACCAGGGCCACGAACGCCCGACCCGTCGCGATGATCCAGCGGTCGAGCTGCCGGCGGTGGAGGTGCAACCCGCGCAGGACGCCAGGAGCAGACGTCGACAGATTGCCCTGGACGAACTTCGGTCGCGCGTCGGGGGCCGCGCCGGCGTCCTCCGGCGCGATCGTGCCGACTTCGCTGTCGCGCCACAGCTCACGGAACGACCCGCGCTCGTCGGCGTGGCGCTCGATCGTGCCGTAGCGGACGCCGGGCAGGGCCGAGTCAGTCATCGGGCAGCCATCGCGGCACGCTGCCGCTTGAGGATCGGCAGGTAGTCGGCGAGGGCCTGCTGCCAGGGTCGGAGCGGTTCCACGCCGAGGATCGAGCTTGGCTCCAGGACGCCCCAGGCGGGAGGCGTCGATGCGCGTTGCCAAGCGCTCGACGGGATCTCCTCGATGTCGACCTCGACGCCGGCCTGGCGGAACAGCTCGCGTGCCCAGCTCGCCCGCGAGGCGACCCCGGCGTTGACGATGTGATGGACGCCCTGGATGTCATCCGATCCCACCAGCTCGGCGATGGCCTCGGCCAGGTCTCGGGTGAATGTCGGCGACCCGAACTCGTCCGCGACCACCTTGAGCGGCCCGCCGGTCGATCGGGCCTTCTCGGCGGCAGCGAGGATCTTCGTCGGGAAGTCGTTGCCCGGTGGACCGTACAGCCACGCGGTCCGCACCACGCCGACAGTGCCGCGACGGTTCAGATAGGCCGCACGAGCGACCTCTTCGGCTTTGGCTTTCGAGACACCGTACGGGTTGGCCGGTCGGACATCGTCGTCAGCCCGATATGGACGACCGTCGGTCCGGGCGCCATCGAAGACCTCGTTGGTCGAGATGACAAGGAGGTCGCGCCCGCGCTGGGCGCAGCCGATCGCGAGGACGCCCGTCGCCACCGCGTTCCGCCTGATCGCGAGGTCGGGGTCACGTGCACACCCGTCGACGTCGGTCCACGCCGCAGTGTGGACCACGACCTCGGGCCGGTCGCGGTCCAGGAGGTCGTCGATCGATTCCGGCGCATCCAGGTCGAAGTCGCGGCGTGTCCAGGCGATCGGGCCCGCCGGCCCGGTGAACGGGGCATCCCCCAGGGCGGCGATCAGGGCCCGCCCCAGTCGCCCGTTGGCGCCGGTGACGGCGACGCGCATCAGCCGGCGGACCGCAACCGCGATCCGTACTGGCGCTCGTAGTAGGCATCCCAGTCGCCCGACCGGGCGGCGCGCCACCAAGGCTCGTTGGTCAGGAACCAGTCGACCGTGGCTGCCAGCCCCTCGTCGAACGACATCCGCGGTCGCCAGCCGAGCGCCGCGATCCGGCTACCGTCCATCGCGTAGCGACGGTCGTGACCTGGCCGATCCTCGACGTGGCGGACGAGCGACCACGGCTTGCCCAGCCGTTCGAGCAGCAGGCGCACCGTGTCTCGGTTCGCCATCTCCGTGCCGCCTGGGATGTTGTATGTCTCGCCGGTGGCCCCGTGGCGCAGTACGTGGTCGATGGCGTCCGCGTGATCGGACACATACAGCCAGTCACGGCGTTGCATGCCGTCGCCGTACAGCGGCAGCGGCAGGTCGTCAATCGCGTTGGTGATGAACAGCGGGATGAGCTTCTCGGGGTGGTGGTACGGCCCGTAGGTGTTGGAGCCGCGCGGCACCACCGCGTCGAGGCCATGGGTGACGACGTAGCTCCGAACGAGCAGCTCGCCCGCCGCCTTCGCCGCCGCATAGGGGGATCGCGGCGCGAGCGGATCGCCCTCGCGCGAGCTGCCTGCATCGACCGAGCCATAGACCTCGTCGGTCGAGACCTGCAGGAAGCGCGGCCGGTGGCTGGCGACCCGACACGCCTCCAGGAGGACGTGCACGCCGATGACGCCGGTACGTAGGAACGCCTCAGGGTCGAGGATCGACCGGTCGACATGCGATTCGGCAGCGAAGTTGACGACCGCGTCGGCGTCGGCGACGAGCGGCCCGACGACGTCGGGGTCGGCGATGTCGCCCTGCACGAAGCGGAGCCGCTCGGCTTGCTCAGGGTCGTCGCGGACCGGAGTCAGATTCGCCTCGTTGCCGGCATATGTCAGCTTGTCGAGCACGCTGATCCGGGTGCCATCCCGCCGCGCCAGGACGTCGCGGACGTAGCACGAACCGATGAAGCCGGCACCGCCCGTGACGAGCAGCCGCCGGGGGCTGCCGGTATCGGTCACGCGAGCGGGCGCTCGATCGGCGGGGCGAGGCGACCTGCCGCGTCGTCCTCCCGGGCGAGCTCGGCGGCGCGCAGGAGCGAGGGCACCGTCCCGGCGTCCGTCCAATGGCCCTCATAGATACGGGTGAACAGACGACCATCGGGGATGTAGTGGTTCAGGACGTCGGTGATCTCGAATTCGCCGCGACCCGACGGCGCGAGTCGATCGATCACCCCGAACGCGTCAGGTCGCAGGAAATACACACCGATCGGGATCAGGTCGCTCTTGGGGTGGGCGGGCTTCTCCTCGAAGCCGACGACCTTCCCGTTCTGGTCGAGCTCCGCCACGCCGAACCGTTGTGGATCGGGCACTCGGTAGAGGAGGGTGCCGGCGCCGTGGTCGCTCGCCTCGAACTCCGCGGCGATGTCGGCCAGCGCCGGACCACGCAGGATGTTGTCGCCGAGGACGCAGCAGAACGCGTCCGCCCCGACGAAGCCGCGAGCGAGCCCGATGCCGTGGGCGATCCCGTAGGCGCCGGCCTGGTAGCGGTAGGTCAGGTCCAGCCCGAAGTGCGAACCGTCGCCGAGCAGTTCCACGACGTCACCGACGCTCTTCCCGCCGACGACGACCATCACCTCGCGGATCCCCATGCCGGCCAGGGTCTCGATCGGGTAGTAGATCATCGGCCGGTCGTAGATCGGCAGCAGGTGCTTGTTCGTGACGATCGTCAGCGGGAACAGCCGGGTCGCGGTCCCGCCGGCCAGGACGATGCCCTTCATGGCGGCGAAGCGTAGCAGCCGGCGCCGCGGGCGCCCGGGCCTAGCGCGGGGACGCCGAGGGTCGGGGCGACGGCGCGAGACATGGCTGCTCGCCTTCGGGCAGCGTTCCGCCGTTCTCGGGGTCCGTGCAGTCGATCGGCTGCTCCTCGAGCGGCGGCAGGCCACCCTCGTAGTCCAGGATCACCAGCACGTACTCGAGCTTCTCGAAATCGGCCGCCGGCTGAAGGTACGCGGTCTGGACCACGGCGTTCGCGTCGCGCCGGATGTCGACGACCTGGCCGATCAGCAGGCCCTTGGGGTACGGCGATCGCACCCCGCCGCCGAGCTCGATGCCCGCGCTGACCACCTCGTCGCCCAGAGAGAGCTCCTCGCCGGAGTCGATCTGCTCCATCACCAGCACGCCGCCCAACTGGCCGACGACCTGGCCGGTGGCTCCGTTCGACACCAGCTGGCCGATCACGGTCGACGAGCCGTCGCTCAGGAGGACGACGACGGCACTGTCCGGGCCGACCTCCGTCACCCGCCCAGCGAGCGCACCGCCGCCCGCCACGGCGACGTCGCCGACGCTGATGCCGGCGTTGGCACCCTTGTCGAGCGTGATGAGCCGGCGGAATTCCGACGACTCCCGCGAGATCACGTTGGCGGCCGCGGTCTGGAACTCGAACCCGGCGCGGAGCTGGAGCAGGTCCGTTAGGAGGGCGTTCTCCCGGGCGATCTCCTGCAGCCGGGTGTTCTCGGTGAGGAGCCGTTCGTTCTCCGCCCGGAGCGATCCGTTGTCGACCCGCAGCCGGTCGATCTCGGCCACCGCGGCGCCGATCGAGGCGACGCCGCTCGCGACCTCGTTGAGCGCGCCCTGGATCGGTCGGAACGCGAACCCGACACCGCTCTGGAGCTCGCGCACCAGTGGGTTGGACGACAGCGCCATCAGCACGAGGCAGGCTGCGACGAGGATGCCGAAGGCGATACTTCGGCGGCGGGCGATCCGGTCAGTCGCGATGGTTGCCATTCGAACGTCGATCATCGGACCGGCGGTCAAGCGCCGGTCACGTCCCCGTCAGCGCGGGGGCCTCGAATACGTCTCCGCCACGAGCACGCGGTCCATGTCGTCGAGCTCCTCGAGCACGACACCCGTCCCGCGGGCCACGCACGTCAGCGGATCGTCGGCGATGTGGACGGGCATCTGGGTGGCCTCGGCGATCCGCCGGTCGAGGCCGGCCAGCAACGCACCACCACCGGCCACGACGATGCCCTGATCCATGATGTCGGCGACCAGCTCGGGCGGCGTCTCCTCGATGGTGTCCTTGACCGTGTCGATGATCTGCGCGACCGAGGGCTCGATCGCCTCGCGGATCTGGTCGGCGCCGACCTCAACGCTGCGCGGGAGCCCCGTCAGCAGGTCCCGGCCCCGGAGCGTTACTCGCTGGGCGTCCCACTCGCCCGGATACGACGAGCCGATGGCGATCTTGATGTCCTCGGCTGTCCGCTCGCCCAGGAACAGGTTGTACTCGCGCCGGGCGAACGTGACGATGTCCTGGTCCATCTCGTCGCCGCCGATGCGGATCGAGCGGCTCACGACGATCCCGCCGAGCGAGATGACGGCCACCTCGGTGGTGCCGCCGCCGATGTCGACGATCAGGCTGCCGGACGGCTCGCTCACCGGCAGGCCGGCGCCGATCGCCGCGGCCATGGGCTCCTCGATGAGCCGCGCCCAGCGGGCTCCGGCATTCAATGCCGCGTCGCGCACGGCGCGCTTCTCGACCTCGGTCACACCGGACGGGATGCCGAGCAGCATCCGCGGGCGGGGGATCAGCCCGACCCGGTCGTGCACCCGGTTCACGAAGTACTTGATCATCTGCTCGGTGACGTCGAAGTCGCTGATGACGCCGTCACGCAGCGGCCGGACCGCGATGATGTTGGCGGGTGTCCGGCCGACCATCCGTTTGGCCTCCGCCCCGATCGCCAGGACGCGCTTCGTCTTGGCGTCGATCGCGACCACCGACGGCTCGCTCATCACGATCCCGCGATCCCTGACGTGGACCAGCGTGTTGGCCGTCCCCAGGTCGATGCCGATGTCGCGCGAGAAGAGGCCGAGCAGGCGGTCGAGCATGGGTGGGGGAAGGTCCTCGTCGGTAGCGGTGGGATCGGGCGTGAGGCGGGCCGGGATCGTGGCCGCGTCGCGCCGGATGATTCGGGGGCAGGGCCGGATTAGGCCCGCGCAGTCTACCAGAGGCTCCCTGCAGGCCCGGTACGGCGTCGATCAGGCCCGTACGGCCGCCGGTGGACCGAAGTCCACGCCACGATCGCGCAGTGACACGTACGCGTCGTGGCCGATGACGAGATGGTCGAGCAGGGCGATGTCGAGGAGCCGCCCGGCGGCGAGCGCCTCGGCGGTGAGGTGGAGGTCGTCCGGCGAGGGTGTCGGATCGCCACTCGGATGGTTGTGGACCAGGATCACGCTGGCCGCGTTGAGCCGGACGGCGTCCCGATACAGCTCACCGACGCGGACGAGCGACGCCGACACATTGCCCTGGTAGACCGTGGCCACCCGCAGGACGTGGTTCTTGGTGTCCAGCAGCACGACGCGTAGCTCCTCGCGTTCGAGCCCGCCCATCTGGAGGATCAACCGCTCGGCGACGTCACGCGGCCCGCGGATGGACCACCTCGCGGTCGGCCAGTCGGCGAGCAGCCGCCGGCCCAGCTCGAAGGCGGCGACCAGCTGGGCGGCCTTGGCGGTACCGACGCCCGGCAGCGCCGCGAGCTCGACGTCGGTCGCCCGCGCCAGGCCGGCGAGGCCGTCGTGGACCGCGAGCGCGTCGGTCGCGATGTCCACCGCGGACCGACCGCGAACGCCGCTTCCCCAGAGCAGTGCGATCAGCTCCGCGGTCGTGAGGCCACCGGCACCGCGCAGGGCGAGCCGCTCCCGCGGCCGCTCCTCCGTCGGCAGCTCGCGGATGGCGTGACCGCCCGCGGGAGATGCGCCGGTCGATGCCACGATGACGCTCCCGCTGCGATGGCTAGGAGTCCTCGCGGCCCGGATGACGAGAGCCCGCCGATTCCTCCCGCCATCCGGACCCCGAGGACGTCGCGCAGCCTATCCGGCAGGGCTCATCGGGCACTCATCGGGTGCTTGGTCGGGGCTTAGCGTTCCCTCAAGCGGGTGGCGGCGCGAGGGGCGCCACGACCTCGGCGAGGACCAGCAGGATCGTGTTGAAGGCTGCATGGAGCCCCAGCGGTACCCAGATCGACTTGTGGCGCACGAACAGCCAGGTGAGGATCAGCGAGACCGGGATCCGCCCGACGAAGGCGGCGAAGGCCAGCGCGATGGCCGGTCCGGCCGACGTCCCGCCGATCGTCAGCACGTGGGCGAACGCGAAGAACAGGGCCGCCCGGATCAGGCCGCGACGCTCGCCCATCCCGCGCACCCAGGCGGTCGTCGCCAGTCCCCGGAACATGACCTCCTCCCCGATCGGGGCGACGATCGCCCCAGCCGCGAGATTGACCAGGAAGCCACCGATGTCACCCGTCGGAGGGAGCGGGCTCGTCGGCAGCACGGGGAGGACCATCGACAGGATGATCGCGACGGGGATCGTGGCCAGGACCGCGCCGCCGGCCCACAGGGTACCCGCGCCCAGCTCGCGCAACGCCCGGAGGTCCGGCCGCCGGATCCCCATGTCGGCCCAGGTCAGCGCCCCTGTATCGACCACGAGCAGGCGGATGAGACCGATGTAGACGAGTGCCTGGACGATGACCGAGACGAGCCTGGGCAGCGGCCCGTCGATCGGGATCCCGCTCGCGATGAACGCGAACCCGAGCAGGACGACCCCGAGCGCATAGACCGGTATGGCCGCCGCGAACAGCAGGAACGGCGACGGCCCGGTGTACGGCAGCCCGCCCCGCGAGCGTCGCTCGATGGCCTGGCCGCCGGCCCCCGCGACGAGTCCGATCGACAGCACGAGCAGCCCGCCGAGCAGCAGGACCTGGCGCGCCTGACCCGGACCGGCCATCGCCGCGACCACGGTGGCCCCGAGACCAAGGAGCGTCGCGAGCCAGCCGACGACGAAGAGGCCGGGCGCCGCGCGTCCTTCGATCGTGAATGTCGATGCGCCCGGCCGATCGGGGCGGTCCGGAGGCGGCTCCGTCAACGCTCGGGCAGCGGATCCTGGGCGGCGGTCGTGCGCGACTGGCGCGACCCGCCGCGCGACCGAACGGACTGCTGGATCGCAGCCGGCAGGCTCTGGCCCGAGCCGCCCGCCTGGGCGGCGATCCGGCCAGTGGCCTCGTTGCCCGACGGCAGCGGCTGGATCATCCCGGCCGGGACGACGTCACGGCGCTCGAAGTCCTTGCCGCACCAGGCGCACAGCGACCAGTCGAGGCCGACGAGCCGCGAGCAGTTCGGACAGACGCGGTTGAGCCGCGTGCGGCAGGACGGGCAGATGATCCATTCCTCGTCCACCCGGCGCTCGCAGGTCGGACAGTGGCGGACCGCTTCGACCTCGTTGAGGAGCGCCTCCTCGGCCAGGTTGCGCTCCCAGACCTCGCCGACCTTCTCGTGAGGCCTGACGATCTTGTAGACCCAGACCGCGAAGACGAACAGGAACGGGGTGAACAGGATGATCCCCGCCGCGACGAGGTAGGGCAGGATCGCGTTGTCCGAACGCTGCTGCATGTCCCGGAAGGCCCAATACGCCGAGGCGATCCAGAGGATCACGAGGTAGATGAAGATCAGGCGTGCCCCGACCTGGACGACCGGGCTCCCGACGATATCGCCGATCGTCTTACCGATAGTGTCGAGGATCTCAGGCATCCGCGTTCCGCTGATCCATGCCGGTGGGCCGCCTCCGGGGTGCTCTTCGAGGCCAGTGTAGCAGGGGACCCCGGCCCCTCCCCCGGCGCCGTCGCCGGGTCGCGACCCGGTTCAGACGGTGCGATCGGCCCGCCCGTGACGATCGGTGATGAGCGCCAGCAGCCCCGCGACGGCGAGCGCGACGGCACCGATCGCGGCGATGACGGCGCCCGGCCCGGTGCCCGGCAGACCGAAGACATAGGGCCAGACGAGGCCCAGCAGGTAGGCACCCGCCCCAAGCCCGACGAGGCCCGTCCGGATCCAGACGGGGATATCGTTCTTGATCAAGGCGAGCGCCAGGATCGCCAGCATCCCGAGGGCCACGATGAGATGGCCCGGACCGGACAGTCCCCAGCGGTCGAAGTACCCGACGCCGGCTGAACCGATCACGACCAAGCCCCAGGGCAGCAGGAACCCGACGGCCGCGAAGGCGGCGCCCGCCACCGACAGCCAGCCGATGAACTCGGCGAACCGGGCCTGGCGATCCGCGGCCGGCGCGGGAGCGGCAGCAGCGCCTTCCACCGAGGCAGCTGGGGGGAGGTCGGGGATCGCCGCGTGACCCGCCCACTCGCGAGCCGGGGCAGGCGGGCCTGCCGGGACGACCGCCACCGGCATCGGTGGCACGTATGCGCCGGGCCCATCGAACGACGGCGCCGGCGGCGGGGCGACGGCATGGCTGGGGCGCGGCATATACGTCGGTGTCCGCGTCGCACCCAAACCGGCGGAGCCCACGGCCCATGCCGGCCCCGCGGTCGAGGACCCACCGTCGTCCCCGTCAGGGAGTGCCCCGTCGATGTCGTCATCCGCCCCATCGACCTGACCGTCGTCGGAACCGACGGGGGCGCCGGGAGCGCCCGAGGCGGGAGCGGTCGCGGTCGACCAGGGGAGCTCGGTGTCGAGGTCGCGTGCGGCGGGGGCAGGGTGCAGCGACCCACCGACCACGGTGGCGCTCGGTGCCCCGGCTACGTCGTACGGCACAGCGGGGACGGCGGATCGCATGGCGGCTGCCGTCGAGGATCGGCGACTGCCCGCCACGGAGGCCAGCAGCTCTCCGCACGATGGGCACGACAGGCGTCCCCGCGGGACCTCCGTCGCGCATGATCCGCAGACGATCGACTGCGCCGCCATCCATCACCTCGTGTGCACATCGACCCGTCCCCGCGGGCCGAAGGTGGCTCAGGGTGACAGAGGCGGTACGAGCGTTCTAGTCCCCCGACCGGGTGCCACTCACTCCCCCGAACGTCCCGTCGAGGTCGGCACCTGCCTCGACCGTCCAGATGGCCCCGCCCCAGGCCGCCGTGAGGCCCACGAGCACGAGTCCACCGGTGAAGAGACCCACGAAGACCACCACCAGGACGGTCGTGCCGGCGGACGCATCACCGGATGCGAAGCCCGATCGGAGCGCCTCGAGCGCGGCACCCGTCGCCAGACCGGACACCGCGATCACCACGAGCAGCACGATGGTCGACAGGACCGCCAGCACGGTCCGTCGGAGCGCCGACCGGAAGAACGCTCTTGTGGCGATCCGGAGGGCGGTTCGAGCACGCTCGCCAGCCAGCACGACGCGGCGGGCGCCGAGCGCGCCGACCGTCTCACCGATCAGCCAGGTGACGGCGAGGGCGAGGATCGCATCGGGGGCGCCAGCCGCGATGCGCCAGACCGCCGGGACTGTGACGTCGGACGGGACGGTCAGCTCGGCATAGCCGACGGACGCCAGGCGGGCCGCACCCCAGACCAAGGCGATGGCGAAGGGGGTATGGGCGGCGAGCCGGAGGGCGGTGACCCGCCAGGCGGCTCGCCACATGCCCGGCGCCACCGCGCCGGCGCCCCTGCGAAACTCGAGCTCGTTCGCGAGCTGTCGCACCAGCTCGACCTCGGCGACGGCCGCCACGAACCCGCCGCCGATGAGCCAAGCGACCGTCCCGCCCAGCAGCAACACGACGAGCGCGATGAGCTCGCCCGTCCGCCTCCCGAACGCGACATCCTCGAGCAGCGGAGCGATCACGTTGGCGAGCCCGACTGCCGTGGGCAACACGACGATGGGCGCGACGATCAGCAGCCAGCCGCCCCGGATCAGAAAGGCTGCCAACGCCAGCGGCCAGGTGGACGGACGGTCCAGGACGACCAGGAGCGAGGCGGCCACCGTCGCCCCGATCCTCACCGACCCAGGCGCTCCACGGCGCGACGGAACGCGGCAAGGACGGTCTCCGCCAGCTCATTGGGGCGCATGGCCGCTGCGCGCGCCGGTTCGAACCGGAAGGCCGCCCGGACCGCGAGCGGCGCGCGCCACGGGCGTGCCGGATCGTCCGGCGCGACCAAGCCGCCCACCCGCAGCTGGAGCCGACCGGCATCCTCCAGGATCAGGCCGGACAAGGCCCCCGACAGCGCGGGGCCGAGTCGCGCTAGCGGCGGCTCCGGTGGTGGCCCAGCCGACGATGCGACGTCGCGGAACGACACGACACCCTCGTCATCGGTGACCCACAGCAGGGTCATCCACCAACCGTCGGCCTCGGTCGGGCGTGCCATGCCGGCGCGAAGGGCGCGCTCGCCGATTCGGACCTCGTGCTCGCGCAGGAACGACGGTCCTGGCGGTGGAAGGCGTTCGGGCACGGCCGCAAGTCTACGCGGCCGTGACGATCAGACCGGTCGGCTGCTCCCGTCGCTGAGCGGGTCCGTATCGAGCGCCTCATCGACGTCACTGAGCTCGGCTGTGACCTCGCCGAGATCCTGGACGACGGCCGCTGCGGCTGCAGCGGTCTGTGGCGTCGCCTCGGGAGTATCACCCTCGACCGTCGCCTGCGCGATCAGCGCGCCGGCCTCGGCCTGCAGGTTGGCGACCTCGGCCTCCAGCTCCAGGCGGAGCATCTCCCGACGGACCTCGAGGTCGGGCGGCGCCAGGGCGCCGGCCTCGGTGGGGCTCGGCGTCTCGTCGGGGTACTCGCCACTGATCCACGAGAGGAGTCGATTGCGCGGACGCGCCACGGGCGTCTTCGCCCTGACGATGGCGGCGGCATCGATGGCAGTCAGGCCGGGCAGTGCGGGATCGGTCGCCGGGTCCACGGCCAGGGCGGCGCCGCACGACGGGCAGGTGTCCGGATCACCGGTGTAATTCGCGGAGCACCACGGGCAGACGGAAACCGTGGACCCCGGCACGGGTTGCGTGTCGTCGACCATGGACGGAATGCTACCCCGGGACCCCTGCGCCGGAATACCCCATCGGTCCGGGGTCGGCGGAGTACCGGGTCGCGACTATTCCCATTCGATGGTCGCCGGCGGTTTCGATGAGATGTCGTAGACGACCCGGTTGACACCCGGCACTTCGTTGACGATGCGGCTGCTGATCTTGCCGAGCACGTCGTAGGGCAGCTTCGCCCAGTCGGCGGTCATGCCGTCCTCGGACGTCACGGCCCGGATCGCCACGACGTTGGCGTACGTACGACCGTCGCCCATCACCCCGACCGAGCGGACGGGCGTCAGGATGGCGAACGACTGCCACAGGCTTCGATACAGGTTCGCCGCCTTGATCTCATCGATCACGATCCAGTCGGCCTCGCGCAGCGTGTCGAGCCGCTCGGCAGTCACCTCGCCGATGATCCGGATCGCCAGGCCAGGTCCGGGGAACGGCTGGCGCAGCACCATCGCCTCGGGCAGGCCCAACTCGAGACCGACCTTGCGGACCTCGTCTTTGAACAGGTATCGCAACGGTTCGATGAGCTGGAATCGCAGGTCTGCCGGCAACCCGCCGACGTTGTGGTGGGTCTTGATCTTCTGGGCCGCCTTGGTCTCGGCCGTGGCGCTCTCGATGACGTCGGGGTAGAGCGTCCCCTGGGTCAGGAAGTCGATGCGCCCCAGCTTGGCGGCCTCCTCCTCGAACACCCGGATGAACTCGTCGCCGATGATCCGCCGCTTCTGCTCGGGGTCCTCGACGCCCGCCAGCCGGACGAGGAAGCGTTCGCGCGCGTCGACCATCACCAGCTGCATGCCGAGATCGCGCTCGAAGGTGACCCGCAGCAGCTCGGACTCCTTCTTGCGCATCAGCCCGTGGTCGACGTGGATGCAGGTCAGTCGGTCGCCGACGGCGCGATGCACGAGTGCCGCGGCGACCGCGGAGTCGACGCCCCCCGACAACGCGCATATGACCTTCCCGTCCGAGCCGGTCTCCCGCGCGTGCCGATCGACACGGTCGCGGATCCCGACGACGGTCGTCTCGATGAAGTTCGTGGCGGTCCATGACGGATCGATCCCGGCGATGCCCTGGACGAAGTTGCGGAGGACGTCCTTGCCGCGTGGCGTGTGGGCCACCTCGGGGTGGAACTGGATGCCGTACAGGTTCCGGTCCGGGGCCTCGAGCCCGGCGAACGGCGTGGAATCCGTCTGCGCCGTCGAGACGAACCCCTCGGGGAGGCGCGTGATCGAATCGCCATGGCTCATCCAGACCGGTTGTTCGCGCTCGAGCCCGAGGAACAGACCGTCGGCCGTGTCCAGCTGGACGCTGGCCGGGCCGTACTCGCGTTTGCCGGCGGCGAGCACGTCGCCGCCCAGCTCGCGGGCCATCAACTGCGCGCCATAGCAGATGCCGAGGACGGGGATCCGGCCGCTCCACACAGCCGGGTCGGGCTTGGGTGCGGCGTCGTCGTAGACGGAGTTCGGGCCGCCCGACAAGATGATCGCGCGGGTCCCGCGGCGTTCCAGCTCGGCATACGGCGTGTCGTGCGGGAGGAGCTCCGAGTACACGTCGAGCTCGCGCACGCGGCGTGCGATCAGCTGGGCGAATTGGCTCCCGAAGTCGAGGACCACGACGGGCCCGGTCGAGGTCGACGCCGTGTCGGCTGCTGCTCGGTCCGGGGCGGGCGCGTGGAGCGCGGTCTCGAGATAGGCCTCGACCTCGGCGTCGTCAGGGGCGAGGACCCGATGGCCGGCGTTCGCCGGCTCGCCGTGGACCGTCTTGCCACGCTCGCGGTGGGCGCGCTCGGGCGAGATCCCGGTTGACCCCTCGGTGTCCGCCAATGCCGCCCTCCGATACACCGACCCGCTGCGCGCAGTGTACCGGCCCGCGGCTTGGGGGCGATCTCGCTATGGGCGGCGAACCCCCGGGAGGTGGGGTCAGCGGATCGTTCGGGTCGTCCGTCGCGGGCGACGATGGCGCTCCTCGCCGCGGAGGTTGGCGGCCGCCAACTCAAGCAGGGCGAGGGCACTGATGGCGATGATCACCATCCCGAAGCTATCCATCGACGGCATCGTGCACGTGCGTTCGCCCGGTCGAAACCGGGCGAACGTCCTGTCGGGGATGGGACGGATGACGTACTCGTCAGGCGGGCGTCGGCGCGTGCTGGACGGGTCGGGCCCCGGCGGGCCGGGCCGCGGTCCGCTTCCGAAGGCCGGTCAGGGGACGTGTGTCGGGTGCTGGCTTGGCGACCATCCCGGTCGCGGCCTTTACGCGATGGGCTTGCGGCGTGAACGTGAACGGCTTGAAGGCGAAGCGGGCGCCGACGAGCCACCAACCGATCATCCAGACGAGGAAGCCGAACGAAGTCGCCCGATCGGCGCCGAAGATCGACATCCCGGTCGCGACCAGGAGCGCGCCGAAACCGGCGACGGCGATGCCGGCCGCGGCGAGGTACCCGACGAGCGAGGCCGCCCAGCGCCGGCCGCGGACGAGGCCGACGACGGCCACGAGATGGGCGATCCCGGCCACGGTGCCGAGCGTGACCGCCCAGGTCGTGGCGAGAAGCGGGGTCTCGAACGTCGGTGCGGCTGCCAGCGACATGCCGAGCACGACGAGGCCGTTGAGGAACGTGACGAACGCAGCGAACCCGCGGGTGCCGCGGTGGAAACGGATCGGCTCATAGGTGCGTGTGGCTGCAGCGGTCATGCGGTCGGTCCCTTTCGGCGCATCGTTGATCGGTGAGCTGAGCATGGCCGCCGACCGCTCGCGGTGGCATCGACGCCTGCCGCGAATCGGCATGGACGGAAGTCAGTGCCCGGCGCCGGACTCCAGCCGACGCCGCAAGGCCTCGAGGTCCAACCGCGCGGCCTGCTCGACCTGGGGCCGGGCGATCCCCTCGAAGAGGCGAAGGCGAAGCGGCAGATCGATCCGGATCGTCCAGCGCAGGGCCGTGCCGAGCCCCGCCGGCGCCACTGACGCCTCGAACTCGATGCCGATGCCATCGTCGTCCCGGCCGTGGATGGCCAGGCGAGTCGGCGGCTCGATGTCGGTGACCTCCGCCGCGAACCGCCCGGCGCGCCCGGCCACCTGTTGCTCGACCACCAGTCGTTCGCCGCGGGCGAGCGGACCGCTGCCGGATCTGTGCACGGCCTTGATACCGCTGGCGATCAGCCATGCGGGCCAGGCGTCGACGGCCGCCACCTGCTCGAACACCATGTCGGGCGACCGCTCGATCGTGGCCTCGACCGAGACATCGATGGTCATCCCGCGCCTCGGCTGCGGTTCACCGGTCGGAGGCGGAACGTGGGGCCTCGGCCAAGTCGCTCGGCGGGCGTGCCGTAGCGCAGGATCAGGCCGCGGATCGTCCGCGCGTGATCGGTGGCCCCGAGCGGTTCGGCGATGGCATCGAACCGGCGCTCGCCGACTTCGACCCCCACGCTCGGATCGGCGAAGACGTTGATCGCCCACTGCGCGCGATCCCCGGCGGCGACCAGGATCGAGCCATCCGGCTCATCGAGGTAGCCCACGGCGACCGCCCGCGCCAGCCCGGTGCGTCGACCCCGGGTCGTCAATCTGGCGACCTTGCCCTCGAAAAAGAGGTCGTCGCCGATGTCGTCCGTCGTCAGCGCGCCCGCTGCCAGGACTTGCCCTCGGTCTGCGTCGACGGGGCGTAGACCATCTCGACCCGTTGCATGTCACCGATCGTCCGCGCGCCCAGAGCGGCCATCGACTGGCGGAGCGCGCCGACCAGGTTCTCGCTGCCATCGGTGGCGTGGGCCGGGCCGAGCAGGATGCGTTCGAGGCTCCCGATCGTCCCGACCTTGATCCGGGTCCCGCGCGGCAGCGTCGGCGACGGCGCGGCCATGCCCCAGTTGGTACCTCGGCCGGGGGCCTCGGCGGCGCGTGCCAGTGGCGAGCCGAGCATGAGGACGTCGGCGCCCGCCGCGATCGCCTTGGCGAGCTCGCCGCCGCGACGCATGCCGCCGTCGGCCACGACCGGCACGTATCGGCCGGTCTCGCTGTGGAACGCATCCCGCGCCGCGGCGACATCGCTGATCGCGGTCACCTGCGGGACGCCGATGCCGAGGACCTCGCGGGTCGTGCAGGCCGCCCCCGGGCCGACCCCGACGAAGACAGCCGCGGCGCCCTGCTCCATCAGGGCGAAGGCGGCGTCGGCGTTGGTGGTGTTCCCGACCGCGACGGGGATGGGCATGTACCGCGTGAACTCGGCGAGCGACAGCGGGTCGGACTCGGTGGCGATATGGCGCGCGGAGGACACCTGGCTCTGGACGAGGAACAGGTCGGCCCCGTGCTCCGCGCTGAATGGTCCGAAGCGACGGGCAGCACCCGGCGTCGCCGCCACGGCGGCCCTGGAGCCGGCCGCATGGATGGCCTCGATCCGGGCCGCGATGAGATCCTCACGGATCGGCTGCTGGTAGACCTCGGCGAGCAGGTCCTGCACCTCGGCGTCGGGCGCGGTCGCGATGCGCTCCAGGATCGCCTCGGGATCGTCGTACCGAGTCTGGACGCCCTCGAGGTTGAGGACCGCCAGCCCGCCGAGCCGAGCCAGCTCGCCGGCGAGCCGCGGGTCGACCACGGCGTCCATCGCCGAAGCCAAGATCGGGACGGCCAGCTCGATCCCGCAGAAGGTCTGGGCGAGGTCGACGTCGGCTGGTTCGATCGTGTCGGTGCCGGGCGCGAGCGAGACGTCCTCGAACCCGTACGTCGGGCGGAGCGAGTCGACCTTGGACCGGAACGCACGGCGGGCGGCCGCTGGACTGCTCGGGTCGGATACGTCCGTCCGATCGATCACGTCGCCCTCCTGTGCCGCCTGCGGGCCGCTGTGACCCGAAGCCGAGTCTACCCGGTCATGGCTCCCGCGGTCTGCGATCCCCCTCCAGCGTCAACTCGAACCAGGCGGCTCGCTCAGGGTCGATCAGGTCGTCGCGGATACGTTCGATGGCGGCGCGGTAGCCGGGCCAGATCACCTCGTCATAGGCGTCTTCGACGGCGACCCAGCGCGCTTCGTCGTGCTCGTGGGAGAGCGTCGGCTGAGCACCGTTCCTGATCTTGACGGCGAAGACCGCGGCGGTGACGACCGCGTCGTACGACGGCTCGTGGAACTGGTTCACGAGGTCGAGGTCGTAGAACGCCTCGATGTCCGCGGGCCCGAACCCGGTCTCCTCGCGGAGCTCGCGAAGCGCCTCGACCGCGATGCGGTCGCCGGCTTCGACCGATCCGGACACGCACTGCCACAGCCCAGGCAGGATCCGCCCGGCCGAGCGCCGCATGAGTAGGATCTCCGTGCTGGGCACGTCCCGTGCGGAGTGCACCACGCGGAAGACCCAGCAATCGACGAGATCGGGTCGGAATGGACTCATCGCGCCACCATCATCGGTGCCCGCTCGCCATCTTCGTCGCGTCGGGGCGCCCGCGGAGGCGCAGCATGGCCAGGATCCCGACCACGGGACCAAGGGCGAGGACGAGCCACGCGACCCGCCATCCATCTGCCCCGGCCGGGTCGAGCAGCCCGACGGCAAGGATCGTCACGCTGGTCAGTGTGAAGCCGACCGCCGTCTGGAGCGACAGCGCCGAGCCTGCCGTCCCCGGCGGCGCGAGCTCGGAGACCGCCGACGAGAACTGCGCCGAATCGGCAACGACCGAGAAGCCCCAGATCAGCGCGACGAGCACGACGAGCGGTACCGGCGCGCCGAACAGGATCCCGGCCACGATCGCCGACGTTGCCGACGTCGCCATCGCGACGATGGTGGTCGTCGTGCGGCCGACGCGATCGGCGACCGCGCCGGCGACCGCCGAGCCGATGCCACCGGCGGCCACGACGCCGAAGGCGGTCAGCGACGCCGCCGCCGAGTCGACCAGGCCGGCCGCCGCGAAGGACGCGATGAGGAAGATCGGGATCCACGTCCACATGGCGAACAGCTCCCACATGTGGCCGAAGTATCCGAGCGATGCGAGTCGCACCGACGGCTCGCGGAAGGCCGCGGCGGCGATGGCCGGCGAGAAGCGAGGAGCCGGGACATCCAACGGGCCCGTCCGTCCTCCGAACCCGACCAGCACCGCGCCCGCGACCGCCGCGGCACTGGCCGCGACGACCACCGGCCGCCAATCGACCCCCGCATAGGCGCCGATGGCACTGAAGAGGAACGGCAGCGCGGCGCCCACGGTCAGCGCGCCATTCACGACCCCGATCGCCAATCCGCGATCACGCCGGAACCAGCCCGCAGCGAGCTTCATCGCGACGGGATAGACCGCGGCCAGCGCGACACCGGTCAGGAAGCGGAACGGCACCGCTGTCCCCGGATCGTTCGCCAGCAGTCCGAATCCGATGTTCGCGAGCGCGGCCACGATCGCCCCAGCCGCGAACAATCGCGGCCCGGGGATCACATCGGGAGCACCGATCACGGCCAGGCCGATCGCGCCGATCGCGAAGCCCAGCTGGACGACGACCGTCAGCAACGGCAGCTCGAGCAGGCCGACCGTCCACTCCTCGCGCAGGATCGGTGCGACGGCCGCGGCCGCGAATGACGGCGACATCGCAAGGACCATCCCGACGCCGAGGATCACGAGTTGGCCCCATCGCTCGCGTGGTTCCTGATCCTGGTCGATGGAGCCGGTCACCCCGGCTAGAGCCGCTCGAATCGGTCGACCGGGACGACGAAGACGGTGGCCCCGCCGACCTCGACCTCGAGCGGGTACGGCATGAAGAACTCACCGGGCTCCATGATCGGCGGCATCGGGTTCACGACCTGCGTCCGCGAGGTGCAGTTCTGGCGCACTATGCCGATCACCTCCTCCACCTCCGCCTCCTCGACACCCAGGAACACGGTCGCGTTCGACTGCTTGAGGAATCCGCCGGAGCTCGACACCCTCGTCGCTCGGAATTCCTTGTCGAGCAGCGCATCGACGAGCGCCCCGGCATCCTCGTTGTGGACGATCGCGATGACGAGCTTCATCGCGCGGAGTATCAGCGTCCGGCATCGGCGGGGTCAACGCACCGCCACACGATTCGGGCGGTGTACGATGCGCGCTCCGACCTCCCTCGCGTGCAGGAGAGCACCTCGTGGCCAGCGACGCCCCGTCCCGCGATCCCCGAACGCACCTACCGGCTGCCATCGAGGCGGCCACTGCCGACGACCTCGATACGGCGTTGACGGGGATCCTCGTTGCCGGCACCGCTGCGCTCGGGCCGACGACTGCCGTCATCTTCCTGGCCGACCCCGATCGAGCCGGTCTCCAGCTGGCGGCGTCCGTCGGGCTCGACGAGGAGGCGGCCGCGACGCTGGCTGCCGCGGCGCAGCAGGAGACGAACCCGTTCGCCACTGTCGCTGCCAGCCGCTCTGCGAGCTACGACATCTCGTCCTCCGACGCCGATGGGGCGTCGATCGGCGCATACGTGCCGCTGATGGTCGGCAGTGGTGGCGTCGAGACCGTCCTCGGCACGCTCGGCCTGAGCTGGCCGTCCCCGCATGCCACGACCGCGGAGGAACGCAGCGTGATCGAGGCGCTGGCCTCGCTCGCGGCGATCGCCACCGATCGGGCCCGTCACGTTTCGTCGGCAGCGGAGCGATCCGAGTGGTTCGAGCGGATGGCCCACACGGATCCCCTTACCGGCATCGCCAATGAGCGGACCGTCGCACGAGTCCTCGAGCTGGAGCTGGCCCGCGCGGGGCGCCAGGGCGGCGAGGTGTCGCTCGCGCTGTTCGACATCGACGACTTCCGCTCGGCCAACGCGGGCGACGGCCATCAGGTCGGCGACGACATCCTGCGCCGAGTCGCGGCCGTCCTCGCGGAGTCGGTCCGCCTCGTTGATACCGTCGGTCGCATCGGCGGCGACGAGTTCGTCCTTGTCGCCCCGGGTGCCGCCGGCGCGGTCGTCGCAAAGCGCGTCCAGGACGGGATCGCGGCCCTGCCGGCGGTCGCCGGGCGGGCGGTCAGCGTGTCGGCGGGTGTCGCACGGTTCCCGGCCGACGCCGGTGATGCCGAGTCCCTGATCGCGGCTGCGACCGACGCCCTGACACGGGCCAAGGACGCGGGGAGCGGGTCGGTCGCGGGGGCGGGCCCGAAAGCGTAGTCAGCCGGCGGCCGGCGTTAGGCGGCCGGATTGGCCGTCCCCACCGAGACCGGCGTGCTCGACGGCGCGGTCGCACCCGGTCCCGGCTCCCGGGTCAGCGCCAGGACGATCCCGGCCTCGGTCGGTAGGCCGGATGCCTCGAGATAGCCGACACCTGTCGACCCGACCTGGAACGCACCGAGCGGCACCGGGGGTTGATCGGCGGTGATGACCCACGCTTCATAGACCTCGGTGCCCGACGTCGGGGCAAGATCGCGCATCGCGACCCGCATCACGCCGTCGCTCGTCACGGCCGCGAGACCGCTCGGGCCATCGCCCGTATCGCTGCGCATGACCGCCGTCAGGGCATCCGGCCGTCCCGCGGCGTCAAGCACCGCGGCGACCTGGCGCTCGTACTCCTGCGCGTCGGTGAGCTGCGATTGCAGGGACAGGTTCCACGCGCCGAGCAGGGCGACGGCGAGGACGGCAGCGATCCCGA
>DATAFZ010000146.1:0-18233 GCA_036257225.1 Candidatus Limnocylindrales bacterium
GGCACTGTCGACCGAATTCCAGGCCGGCGAGACCTCACCGCTGATCGTCCTCGCGACGGTGGCGGGGTCACCGACCGACGAAGCGAACATCGAGCGGATCCTGGATCTCGGCGCTGCGATCGAGGCGGTCGACGGCATCGATCGGGTGGAAGGGCCGTTCGCCGGTCTGAAAGACCCCGCCACGGGCGCCGACCTCGATGCGGCCGGCCTGGCGACGCTGTTCGCCGCGCCGCGGGAGCAGCTACCGCCGGAGCTGGCGGCCGGCCTCGACCGTCTCGAGGACGCCTACATCCGTGGATCGACGGTCCGGCTCGATGCCGTCAGCCCGATCTCCCCGCTGTCACCCGATGGCACGGCGGTCGTACCGCGCGTCCGGGCCGTGGAGATCGCCGGTGTCGAGACGCAGGTCGGCGGTCTGGCCGCCGACGGTCATGACTTCATGACGAGCCAGTCCGAGACCATCCCGTATGCGATCGCGCTGACACTCGGCGCGTCCGCAGTGATCCTCTTCCTGCTCTTCGGCTCGGTGGTCATCCCGATCAAGGCCGTGATCATGACCCTGCTGTCGATCACGGCGTCCTTCGGCGCGCTGGTCTTCATCTTCCAGGACGGCAACTTCGCCGACGTCCTTGGGTTCACCACGCCGGGTTTCACCATCGCCGGCAACCCGATCATCATGTTCAGCGTGCTGTTCGGGCTGTCGATGGACTACGAGGTCCTGCTGCTCTCCCGGATCCAAGAGGCGTACCGCCGGACGGGCGACAACACGGCGTCGGTCGCCGAGGGCCTGGCGAAGACCGCCGGGGTCATCACGGGCGCGGCGCTGATCATGGTCACGGTGTTCTCGGCGTTCGCCTTGGCCGAGTCGATCACGATCAAGAGCATCGGCGTCGGCATGGCGATCGCCGTCCTGATCGACGCGACGATCGTCCGCGTCCTGCTGGTCCCGGCCACGATGCGCCTCATGGGTCGCTGGAACTGGTGGGCGCCCGGGCCGCTCCGTCGGTTCGCAGATCGGCTCGGGTTCGATCACGTCGAGGACGAAGTCCCGCCCGATGGTCCCGACGCCTCAGGGCCGCGTTCCTCCCAGTCGACCCAGTCGATGCCAGAAGCGGCCACGTAGGCGGCCACGGCCGTCCCGACGGTCGGGAAGAACGCTTCCTCGCCCAGCTTCTGGAGGAAACCGTAGCGGCGGAGCCAGTCCTTGACCGGGTCTTTCAGCTCCGCGAAGCGCAGCTGGATCTCGGCTCGGTCGAGGTCGGCCAGGAGCTCATCGAGGATGTCCGCCGCGGTCATGTCGACGTCCGTGATCGGCTCGGCGGCGACCACCACCCAGCTCGTCGGCGTCGGCGCCGCGTCGACGGCCACCTCCACCGCCTCCCGGAACGCCTCCGCGTTCGCGAAGAATAGGGGCGCGTCCCAGCGGAACAGGACCAACCCCTCGATCCGCTGGGCGTCGGGATAACGGCTGACGTCGTGATAGCCCTTCACGCCCTCGACGCGGCCGAGGATCGCCGAATGGGGGCGCCACGCCCGCCAGAAGAAGGCCGCGAGCGCGATCCCGACCGAGGCGAAGATGCCCGCAACGACACCGACAAGGACGACGCCCACGAAGCACACCAGCGACAGCCAGGCCTCGGTCGGCCGAAGCCTGATCAGTCGCGCCAGTCCCCCCAGGTCGACGAGCGAGGTGGCGGCCACGATGACGATCGCCGCAAGGGTGGCCTGGGGGAGGTCGGTCGTCAGGCCTGGGGCCACGAGGAGCATCGCCGTGATCGCCAACGCCCCGACGATGCCGATGACCTGCGTCTTGCCCCCGGCGGACTCCGCGACCGGCGTCCGTGACGTGCTCGCACTCACCGGGAAGCCCGAGGTGAAGGCCGCCCCGATGTTCGCGGCGCCAAGCGCGATGAGCTCCTGGTCCTGATCGACCCGCTGGCCGCTCCGCGCCGCGAACGTCCGCGACAGGACGCTCGTGTCGGCGAGGGATACCACGGCGATCGCCAGGCCGCCGGCCAGCATCGCCGCGACGTCGTCGACACCCAGGGCGGGCAACGCAAGCTGGGGTAGTCCGGACGGGAGCGGCCCGACGACGTCGACGCCGGCACTCGCCGACAGGCCCGCCACGGCCGCCACCACCGTCGTCGCGGCGGTCGCCACGACGATCCCCACCGCAGTCTGATGGCGGAGCTTGGCCACGACCACGATGGCGAGGGCCGTGGCACCCAGACCGAGCGACGCGACATTCGTCGCGCCACCAGCCACGCCGCTCAGGAAGGCCATCGTCTCCGGCACGACCCCGCCGGCATCGGTCGAGAAGCCGAACAGCTTCGGTAGTTGGGAGACCACCACCGTGAGTGCGATCCCGTTGAGGTAGCCGATCCGGATCGGCTTCGAGAGGAGGTCGGTGAGGAGTCCGAGGCGGAGGATGCCGAATGCGACACCGAGCGCGCCGGAGATCAGGGCCAGACCACCGGCCAGTGCGACGGCTCGGCCCTGGTCCCCAGCCGCGAGCGGGATCACGGTCGCGGCGATGATGGCTGCCAGGGACGAGTCCGGACCGAGCACGAGGATCCGGCTCGGGCCCAACGCGGCGTAGACGAGCAGCGGGACGATCGTCGCGTAGAGGCCCGTGATCGCCGGAAGTCCGGCGGCTTCCGCGTAGCCCATGCCGACCGGAACCAGCACGGCCGTCAGCACGAGCCCGGCAACGATGTCTCTCGGCAGCCAAGCAGGTTGGTACGAGCGCAGGACCGCGAGCCCGGGCAGCTGGAGCCAGCCGGGACGGCCGATGGTCACATAGCCTCCATGCGGCGAGGGCCGGAAGTGGGCGCGTCGGCTGCGACAGGGTACGCTGCGACGATGGACGACCGCAGCGATGAGGTGACCCGACTCGGCCCCGACAGCGGAGGCCGTCCCCCAGGTGACGCCGAAGCGCGCGTCTACAGCTGGGAGTGGGGCACCGGCCGGCCGGGCCGCGACCAAGAGCGACGGCCGGGGCTGCCCTGGATCGGCATCTTCCTGCTGGTGTTCGGTGGCCTGTTGGTCCTCCAGCAGCTGTACCCCGAGTCGCGCTCCCTGGGTTCGATGGTGGTGCTCGCCATCGGGCTGGCGTTCCTCATCCGCTGGGCGGTCACCCGTGGTACGGGCTCGCTGTACGCGGGAGCGATCATCACGGCGCTGGCCATCCCGGACGCGCTCGGCAGCGCCGGGTTGAGCCGTGAGGGCATGGGCACGCTGAGCCTCGGCATCGCGTTCCTGTTCATCGCGGCGGTGCGCTGGTCGTCAGGTGGCGGCGTTGGCTGGCAGGCGTTGTTCGGGGGACTACTGACACTGGTCGGCGCCGTCGATCTCGTGCAGCCGCAGTTCGGCGGGCTCGTCGTCCCCGTCGCGTTGGTCGTGCTCGGCGTGATCCTCATCTTCGGCGGCTCGTTCCGCCAGGAGGCGCGGCGGCTAGGTCCGCCTCGCTGACGCTGCCGTCGCGGTCGCGGCGTCGATCGACTCGGCCAGGACCTCGGCGACCCGCTGCATCTCGGCGTCGCTGATCACGAACGGCGGTCCCAGCAGGATCGTGTCACCGTCGACCCCATTCGCGTTGCCGGTCCCCATGTAGACGAGGACACCGCGATCCCGGGCGGCGCCGAGCACCGCCTCCGCGACGCCGAGCTCCCGCCGGAACGCCCGCTTCGTCGACCGGTCTGCGACGAACTCGATGCCGATCATCAGCCCACGACCGCGGATCTCCCCGACCGCCGGGTGCTCCTCGAGGGCGCCCTTGAGCAAGGTCTGCAGCCGCACGCCCTTGGTCGCGCTGGCCTCCACCAGGTCCTCATCCCGGAGGATCCGGAGGACCTCGCCGGCGACAGTGGCTCCCAGCGTCGAATGCGAGTGCGTGAACCCGTGGACGAAGCCCTTGCCCGGCGCGGTGACGGTCGTATAGACCTGCCCGCTGGCCGCCGCAAAACCGAACGGCCAGTAGCCACTGGTCGCACCCTTGGCTGCGACGAGGATGTCGGGCCGGACACCCCAATGGTCGACGCCGAACCAGCGACCCGTCCTCCCGAAGCCGGTCATCACCTCGTCGGCGATGAGCAGCACGCCGTGCCTGGCGCACACCTCGGCGATCGCCGGCCAATAGTCGTCCGGTGGCACGACCGCGCCCAGCGTGGCCCCGACGATCGGCTCGGCGAGGAAGGCGGCAACGCGCCCCGGACCGACCCCCAGGATCAGCGCATCGAGTTCGGCCGCGAGCGCGTCGGCGTCGCCGAGCGCGTGTGCGTCGGGCTCACCACCACGGTACGGGTACGCCGCCGAGACATGGCGGAACCGCCCGAGCCACGGCTCGTAGGGTCGGCGCAGGGATGGACGTCCCCCCGCGTCGAGCGCACCCAGCGTGTTGCCGTGGTAGCTCCCATACCGCGAGATCAGCACTGCGCGGTCCGGCTCGCCGCGGGCCAGGTGATAGACCCGGGCGAGTTTGAGGGCGGTCTCGATCGCCTCGGAGCCGCCGGACACCGGGTAGATCGCCGGGTCGTCGACCGGCAGCACATCGGCGACGGTCGCCGCATAGGTCTCGAGCGGCTCGGTCGTGAAGGCGGACCCGTGGGCGTAGGCCAGACGGCGGACCTGGTCCGACATCACGTCGGCGATCGATGCCCGTCCGTGGCCGACGTTGACCACGATCGCGCCTCCGGCGGCGTCGATGTACGTCCTGCCCTCGGAATCGCCGATCGTCGCGCCGCGCGACTCGACGGCGACCGGTGGGTCGCTGACGATGGATCGACGGAACACGCGGCCGGGCACGGACGAACGGTACCAGCGGCGGCACTCGGGAACCGACAGGGCGGCGCAGGTGTACGGAGTACGGTTGTCGTGGAGGGCCGTCCACATCGAAGACGCCGAACTGATCGCGCGCGCACGGAGCGGCGACGTCGCGGCGTACGAGGTCATCGTGCGCCGCTACCAGGACGTGGCCGTCCGGACCGCGCACCTCATCTGCCCGGAGACCGACGCCGACGATGCGGTCCAGGAAGCCTTCCTCAAAGCCTACGACGCACTCCCCCGCTTTCGCGACGGGGCACCGATCCGGCCGTGGCTGCTGCGCATCGTGGCCAACGAGGCGCGGAACCGCCGGCGCTCGGCGGGGCGGCGGCACGGCCTGGCGTTACGCGTCGCCGAGATCGAGCCCACACGCAGTGTTCCGGGACCGGAGCAGATCGTGATAGCCGCCGAGCAGCGGGCGGAACTGCTCTCCGCGCTCGCCACCCTCCGCGACGACGACCGCGAGGTTCTCGGCGCGCGCTTCCTCCTGGACCTGTCCGAGCTCGAGACCGCCGAGACGCTGGGCATCCCGCGCGGGACCGTGAAGTCACGGACGTCGAGGGCGCTGGCCAGGCTGCGTGAGGCGCTCGCCGCGATCGAAGCTCGCGCCGGCGGTGGGACGGAGCTCGAGCGATGATCGATCGACCGCTCGCCAGCCTCGACGACGCCGGCCTCGAGGGCGCCCTTCGGTCACTGTCGGCCGCGATCGACTGGCCGACCGCGGCCCCGACGGCGCCGTCCGGCGCGACCGCCGGTCCCGACATCGCTACGCGCGTCCGCGTCCGGATCGCCTCCGGCGAGCGTGTTGGAGGGGCGCGCCCAACGTGGCGTCTCTTCGGCAGGCGGCCGGTCCGGCGCTCGATCGTGCTGGCCATCGCGGCCCTGCTGGCATTGGCGCTCGTCGCCGGTGCCGTCGGACTGGGTCTACCGGGGCTGCGGATCACGTTCGGGGAGCCGCCGCCGTCGCTGCTTCTGTCGCCCACGCCCACAGCCGAGCCCACCGAGCGCGGGACGCCGACCCCCACCCCGACGCTGCCACCGATCACCGGCATTCGCCTGGATCTCGGGCGACAGGTCCAGCTCGACGAGGTCGAGTCCTTGACGGGCGTCCCCGTCAGCCTGCCGACCGATGCGCGGCTGGGCGAGCCGGACACGGTCTGGGTCGACGAGGCCAAGTTCGACCAGCTCGCCTATGTCTGGGAGGCCGGCCCGACGCTCCCCGAGACGTCGGAGCGCGGCGTCGGTCTGGTCCTGATGCGGTTCGCCGGGCGGACCGACGACGAGTTCTACCGGAAGGTCCTGGGGTCCGGGACGCGGCTCCAGACCGTCACGGTCGACGGCCACGAGGGCTTCTGGATCTCCGGTGAGATGCACTTCTTCTTCTACGAGCGGCCGGACGTGGGCCACGTCGACGACGGCCGGCGCTGGGTCGCCGATGCGCTGGTCTGGTACGACGGCACCGCGACGTACCGGATCGAGAGCGCACTCGGCCGAGACGCGACGATCGAGATCGCCGAGTCGATCGAGTAGGCGGGCGGCGGCGCCGGCGCGCTCGGGGCGTCGCTCGTGCACACGCAAATCGGACCAATGAGCGTCCGCCATCCGCCCCAGCTGCGGAATATGTGTCCCCGGAGCAGGTGGCCATGATCGGTTCGTTCGAAACGTGTGTGTCACAGCGACACACATCGGGAACCGGCGACGCCCGCGAGGTGTAGGAGCGCTACAGGAGGATCGACCTAGATGTCCTCGACCCGGTCGCCGATCCGCTGGCTCGCGCCGCTCGCCCTCGTCGCCGCATGTTCGACGCCCGCGGCGCCATCGCCCGCCTCCCCTGCCCCGAGCCCGACCGCGGTGCCATCGGCCTCCGCCGGCGACGCCTGGCTGATCGTCAGTCGCGCTACGGAACCGACGCTCCGAGTCATCCTCGACAGCACGCTCGAGGAGGTGACGGAGCTGCCGGTCGGGGCTCCCGACGCCACGTGGGGGCACGTCCTCACCGCCATCCCCGGCGAGGGGACCACCGTCATCCACGACCTCGTCGTCCAGCCGGGATTCGGTGGCTCGACCCAGGAGATCGACGGCCGCTGGAGCCTCCCGACGATCGGCCTCGACCCGATCCCGCAGGGGGTGTCGGCCGATCGGTCGACGATCGTCCTCGTCGAAGCCGACGCGGAACATGGCGCTGCCGGCGCGGTCCGCACCAGCAGCCGCTTCGCCGTGGTCGATGCTCGCCTTGCACTCGAAATCGAGCCGCAGATCATCGAACTGACCGGCGCGTTCGACTTCGACGCCTTGTCGCCGGACGGCAAGCTGCTCTACGTCGCCGAGCAGGTGCCCGGCCCGCTCGAGGGCCGCTACCAGGTCCGGGCGGTCGAGACAGCGACGGGCAAGATGCGCGACGCGATCATCGTCGACAAGCGAAACATCGATGAGCAGATGGCCGGCTGGCCGGTCGACCAGGAGCGCCGCGCCGACGGCATGGTCATGACGCTCTACCGCGGCGCCGAGTACCCGTTCGTCCACGCGCTGTCGAGCGTCGAGGCGTGGGCGGTGTGCATCGACCTTCCGACCCGCGGCTTCGACGACGTCGACGCCGCCGACGACTGGGGCATCGTCAGCCTCGGCAACGGCATGAGCGACCTGGCGATCAACGCGAGCCTCGGGATCGCCGTCGAGATCCACCCGACCGACCTGTCCATCAAGCGGACGGTCGATTTCGAGCCGTCCGCGGCAGCGGCGTTCCAGCTGGCGAAGTTCGGCCATGCCGACCTCGGGCCGGCCGGTCGACGCGTCATCGCCGCACCCGATGGGTCAAGCGTCTACGCGGCCGGCGACGGCGGCGTGGTCAAGATCGGCGCGCGCGACCTCGACGTCGAGATGCGTTACCTGACTGGCACCGCGATCGACGGCCTCGCGGTCACGCCCGACGGCACGGCGCTGTTCGCCTTGACGCAGACCGACGGCCGGATCGCCCGGCTCGATGCAGCGTCCGGTGAGCTCGAGGGCTGGGTCGGCGACGGCGGCTTCGACCGGCTGCTGGGCGCCGTGCCCTGGTGAGGGTCTCTCAGCGCGCTCTCAGGCTTTCCTGAGAGTCTGACGGTCGACGGCGCCAGACTCGCGCCGCCTTCCGGAGGCGCTCCTCGTGACCCGATCCCGCCCCATCATCCTCGCGCTCGTCGCCATCGCGGCCCTCGCCGTGGGCGGCTACATCGCCTACGACCAGGTGCTCCGTGGCGACGACATCGCGACCCTCGCGCTGCCGAGCGCCGCAGCGTCGGCCGACCCCACCGCCGATCCCGCCGCGACATCCAGCGCGGCGACGAGCGAGCCGGCGGGCGAGACCGGCGTCGCCGGCGAGTGGCAGGTCGCCGATGACAGCGTCGCCGGCTACCGGGTGCGCGAGCAGCTCGCGAACCTCCCGGCCGAATCGGACGCCGTCGGTCGAACGTCGGACGTGACCGGATCGATCACGGTCGAGGAGGACGGCGATGGCGCGCGGCTGACGGCCGGCACCCTGACCGTCGATACCACGACGATCACGTCCGACGAGGGTCGGCGTGACAATCGGCTGCGGACCGAGGGTCTCCAGACCGACCAGTTCCCGACGGCGACGTTCGTCTTGACGGAGGCGATCGATGTGCCGGCTGACGCGCTCGCCGGCACGGCCTCGGACATCGCGCTCGTCGGCGACCTGACGCTGCACGGTGTCACGAAGTCGGTCCAGATCCCGGCCCAGGCACGGCTGGCCGACGGCAAGATCCAGGTCGCAGGATCACTGACGTTCCCGCTCGCCGACTTCGGTATCACGGCCCCGAACGTCGGCGGCTTCATCATCTCGATCGCCGACGAGGGCGCCCTCGAGTTCCTCGTCGCGTTCGAGAAGGCCTGACGTCCGGCTACTTGGTGTAGACGCCGTCCGGGTCGAGCTCCTCGCGGATCAGCCGGAGCTCGTCGTCGGTGGGTGGTGGGGTCGCGCCGAGATCGTCCGTAATCGCGATGTCCCACCCGATGCTCGACCGGACGTCGTCGATCGTCGCGCCGGGGTGGAGCGACTCGAGGCGCATCTCGCCGCGGTCGTCGAACCGATAGATACCGAGGTCGGTGACGACCACCGTCGGACCGCGACCGAGCCAGCCGCCTTCGCGCCGGATACGCTCGGCCTCCTCCGCCCCGCCCAGGTTGCCGGGTGAGGTCCGGAAGTCGATCTTCTCGACGAACGAGCGCACCGACTGGCGCATGATCACGAACACCTGGCGGGCGTTGATGGCGATCTCGCAGGCGCCGCCCGACCCCGGTAGGCGCGTCTTGGGGTGGTCGTACGCGCCGATGACGGTCGTGTTGATGTTGCCAAAGCGGTCGATCTGGGCGGCGCCCAGGAACCCGACGTCGATCAGCCCGCCCTGCAGGTAGTAGCCGAACAGCTCGAGCATGCTGACGACGGCCGTCGATCCGGTGACGATCGTCGGGTCGCCGATGCTGAGTGGCAGCCGCTGTGGGCGGGCCCCAAACACGCCGGCCTCGTAGACGAGCTCCATGTCCGGCGCGACCGTGCGCTGGGCGAGGTTGACGGCGATGTTCGGCAGGCCGACCCCGACGAAACAGACGCGCTGTCCCTCGAGCGCGCGGGCAGCTGCCACGATCATCATCTCGGACTTGCTGAACGCGGAATCGGTCACGGGATGTCCTCGGTCGATGTGAAGACCGTCTTGCCAAGCCGCCGCGCGGTCTCGACCATCCGGTCCGCGCCTTCGGACGGGCCGCCGATCCGCAGCACGGCATCGCACCGTTCCAGGACCCGCTCGGCCACGGGATGGAAGATCTCTGCGTCGGCGTCGCCATCGCCATCGTCCCGTTCCGCCTGCTCGATGAGCGGCAGCGCGAACCACTCGCCCAACACCGGGAGGTGGCCGCGCCGGTACAGATCCAGCGCCACCCGGGTCATCGCCTCCACGCTGGCGGCGATGCGCTCGGGGTCCCCACCGGTCCCCGAGCGGTACGGGCCTGCGACGAGGATCATCAGGGCCTCACTCACCGATAGGTCCCGTAGTCGACCGAGCCCGACGGCGCAGCCTCCGTCGGCCGCAGCGAGGCCACCCGCTCGGCGCCCAGCTTCTCGATGTAGTCCGCGCGCCCATCCAGGTCGTAGACCCACTCGCGCAGCCACGCCTGGATCGCGTCCTCGTCCCGGGTGATCGGATCCCAGTCGAGGTAGAACCGGTTGTCGCGGTCGTACGCGCCCTGGACGTAGGAGGGGTGTGCGCCCCACGGCTCGACCACGACCGCGTCGACGATGAGGCCCGGGATGATCGTCCGGTTCGGGTCGGCGCGGATGACCGACTCCGAAACGACCTCCTCGACCACGACGATGACGCGGTCCGCGGCGAAGGCCGCCTCCTTCTGGCAGCCCAGCAGGCCCCAGACCTGGGTGTCCCCGGCGGCGGAGGCGCGCTGTGCGTGGACGATCGTGACATCTGGCTTCAACGGCGGGACGGCATAGACGGTGCCGTCCCCATACGGCGAGGCGATCGGACGGATCAGCGGGTTGGCCGACGGCATGTCGGTCTCGAAGTAGGACCGCAGCGGGAAGAAGGGCAGGTTCATCGCCCCGGCCGTATACCGCCCGACCATCCCGAAGTGGCTGTACTCCTCGATGGCCAGCGGCTGGTCTGCGAGCTCACCTTCGATCCGGCGCCTGATGGCTCCCAAGCCGCCGACACCCGGGTTGCCGAGCCAGCTGAACACCAGCTTCGAGGCGACCCCGCCTGCGATCATCTGGTCGTAGATCACGTCGGGCGTGAGACGCGCGAGCGTGAGGTCGCGCCTGCGCTGGCGGATGATCTCGTGACCGGCGGCAAAGCCGATGAGGTGGGTGAAACCCTCGATCGCGACGGTGTCCCCATCCCGCACCAGATCCGCGATCGCGTCGCGCATGGACGCGAGCTTGGAGGTCATCCGGCGGCTTCGACCCCGCTGATCGCGCCGGCGTCCTGGGCGGCCTCGAGGACGGTCGCCTCATCGCCGGCGACCTCCGCGACCGCCTCGGTGAAGATCCGCAGCGCGGTAGCCATCTCGGACTCGCTGACCGTGAGCGGCGGCGACATACGCACGCTCGACACGCCGCATTCGAGCACGAGCAGGCCGCGCTGGAAGCAGGCCCACTGGACCTCCTCGGCATGGTCCGGCGCGTCGAACTCGACCCCGAGCATCAGACCGAGACCTCGGACATCGCGAACGAGGCCGTCGAACCGATCGACGAGCGGTCGCAGGCCGTTCATCGCCTGCTCACCTCGAGCCGCGGCGTTGGCGACGAGACCACCCTCCAGCAGATCGATCGTCACGAGACTCGCGGCACAGGCGACGGGATTGCCACCGAACGTCGAGCCGTGCGCGCCTTTGCCCCAGGCCTCCAGCAGGTCGGCGCGGGCGATCATCGCGCCGAGGGGCATGCCGCTGGCGACGCCCTTGGCGGTCAGCACGATGTCGGGCTTGACGCCCCAATGGTCGACTGCCCACATCCTGCCCGTCCGGCCGGCGCCCGACTGGATCTCATCGGCGATGAGCAGGATGCCGTGGCGGTCGCAGATCGCCCGGAGACCTTGGAGGAAGCCGTCCTCCGGGACGATGTAGCCGCCCTCGCCCTGGATCGGCTCGACGATGATCGCGGCGACCTCGTCGGCCGGCGCCAGCTTGTCGAACAAGACCTCGTCGAACCATCTGAGGTCCTCGACCCGACCGAACGGCGCGTGGAACACGCCGGGGAGCAACGGCCCGAACCCAGCGTGGTACTTGGCCTTGGACGCGGTAAGCGAAACGGCGCCATAGGTCCGACCGTGGAACGCGCCGAGGAACGCGACGATGTAGGGCCGCTTGGTCGCATGTCGGGCGAGCTTGATGGCGGCCTCGACCGCCTCCGCGCCGGAATTGCCGAGGTACGTGCGTGCCGGGCCGTCGATCGGTGCGATCTCAGCCAGGCGCCGGCAGACCTCCGGATAGATCGGCAGGTAGAAATCGGCGGCCGAGAAATGGATCAGCTCGGCGGCCTGCTCCTTGATGGCGGCGACGACCTGCGGATGCGCGTGGCCGGTCGAGTTGACGGCGATCCCGGCGGCGAAATCGAGGAAGAGGTTGCCGTCGATGTCCTCGACCGTCAGGCCCTCACCGCGGACCGGGACGATCGGGTAGGCGCGCGGCAGGCTCGGCGAGGTCCAGGTCTCATCGAAGGCGACGTGCGCCCGTGCCTTCGGGCCGGGGAGCTCCGTGACGATATGCGGGACGGGGCGATCGCCGGCGATCCGCGCGGCCGTGGACAAGGGTCACCTCGGGTCGGACGAGGACGCTCGACTGCATACCGAGTATGCAGAGTGGATACTCGCGGCGGAGTATAGCCGAGCGGTTCGAGCGGCCGAGGGGTCTGTCAGTCGATGGGTCGGCGACGGCGGGTGGCGACCGCGCCGGCACTTATCGCACCACCGATCGCACCGATGCCGAGCCCCGCGAGACCCACGACCGCGAGTGGCGCCAAGTCCACGCCGGGGGTGTCCGTGGCGGCTGTCTGGGCACTCGTCGAGGTCATCGCGGGGGCGACCGCAGCCGCGTCACCACCGACCACGATCGCAGCGACCATCCCCGGATGCAGCGGGCAGGAGAACGGGTACGTCCCGGCCGCCGCGAACCTGGCCGAGTACTCCGCGCCGGGCGACAGGATCTGGCTCTCGAACGTGCCGGCCCGGCCGACGACAGCGTGGTCGATGGTCGACGTGTTGAGGAACCGCACCGACGTGCCGACCGGGACGCGGGCGATGGTCGGCGAGAAGCTACAGGTGTCCATGCGGATGACCGTGGACTCGCCTTCGGTGTAGACGCTTCCGTCGGGCATGTGGCATCCACCGCCGGCCTGGATCGCCGGCGCCGCCAGCGCGGCGATCAACAGGAGGGCGGGAACGAGCAGCGTGGCGATGGTGGTGCGTGACATGGAGATGTCTCCAGCGGGCGGTTTGTCCGAAGTACACCGCTCCGCCGTCCGCGGTTCCCACCCCGGGGCGTTTTGCACGCGATGCATCAACCATCGAACGAACGGCGAAGGCCGCCAGCTCAGTCGATGCGTCGTGCGCGCCATGCAACGAACGTCGATCCGCGGCTTCCGGTCGGGCCCTCCTTCGACGGTTCGTGCACCAGATGTAACGCTGCAACGCCGATGGGATGCACTTGCTCGGGCCTTCGAGGCGCATGCGGGCGCCGTGCACCGAGGCTGCCGTCATGGGAACCGACGATCGCGACACCCGCTACGGCCATACCTCAGGCAGCGGCTCCAACGAGCCGAAGCGCCACGAGCAAAAGGAACAGCGACCCGACTGGAAACCGCGCCAGGGTGGCGACCAGACGCGCGGCGACGAGGACCGCCTCGCGCCGCCGATCGAGCCCGAAGAGCGCGAGAAAGTCCGCTAGGCTGGGCCCGCGGAACTGCCTTGCGGCTCGGAGGTCGTGCCGAGCGAAGGCGCGAGCGAGCACGTGAGCGAGCGCACCTGACGGTGCGTGAGCGAGGGCGCGCAGCGAGCAACGCCCGCTCGGTGCGACATGCGAGCCGCCTAATCGACGACGGTGTGTGACTGCTCGCGCAGGAATTGCGCCACGTAGTACATCGATAGGCCCGCTTTTCCGGTCGAGCCGCTGCCCTTCCAGCCGCCGAACGCCTGGATGCCCGGCCACGCGCCGGTCGTCGCGCCCGCGCGGCGATTGACGTACAGCACACCGGCCTGGATCCGATCGAGGAACTGCTGGACCTCGTTCTTGTCCTCGCTGTAGACGCCGGCAGTCAGGCCGTACACGGAGTCGTTGGCCAGCGTCAACGCCTCGTCCAGGGAGTCCACCGCATGGACGGCTGTCAGCGGCGCGAAGAACTCGTCGCGGAACACGCGATGGTCCGCCGGTAGCCCGCCCACGACCGTCGGCTCCACGTAGAAGCCGCGCGCCTGGTCGCCGTCGTCGAGGCGCTCGCCGCCGATCAGCACCTGCCCGTCGCGGCGTGCCTCGCTCACGGCCTGCTGATGGCGATCGACCGCTCGCTGGTCGATGATCGGGCCAAGCCAGTTCTCGCGGACGATCGGGTCGCCGATGACGATCGACTCCGTCTTCTCGACCAGTAGTCGGACGAGCTCGTCGTGGACGGGCCGCTCGACGTAGACGCGCGAATTCGCCGAGCATTTCTGCCCACCGAACCCGAACGCCGATCGCATGATCCCCTCGGCCGCCTCGTCGAGGTCCGCCTTGCGGGTGACGATCGCCGGGTTCTTGCCGCCCATCTCGACGATGCACGGCCGCGGCCACGTCTTCGAGAACGTGCGGAACAGCTCCATCCCCACCGCATAGGAACCGGTGAACACGATCCCGTCGATGCCGGGGTGATCCTGGAGCGCCTGACCGACCGTCTCGCCGGGCCCCATGACCAAGTTGACGACGCCCTTGGGGACGCCGGCATCGATGTACGCCTGGAGCATGTTCTGGGCCGACAGCGGGGAGGCCGACGAGGGCTTGATGACGACCGTGTTGCCAGCCATCATCGCCGCGCTCGACGGACCGGTCGCAAGCGCCATCGGGAAGTTGAACGGGCTCACGACCGCGAACACACCATGCGGCCGGAGGATCGACCGCGTGTGCACCGCGGTGTCGCCGAGGTTGCCCATCGGGTGGTCGTACCCATCGTTGTCTTCCATCGTCTGGGCGTAGTAGCGGATGAGGTCGGCCGATTCCTCGACCTCGCCGAGCGACTCGATCCGGTTCTTGCCGACCTCGTAGCTCTGCGTCGCCGAATACGCGAAGAGCCGGTCGCTGATCAGTTCGGCGGCACGGCGCAGGATCGCCAGGCGCTCGCGCCATGGCGTCGCGGCCCAGGCCGGCTGCGCTCGACGGGCGGCCGCGACCGCCTCGTCGACGTCCGCGGGAGAGCCGCTGGCGAACGTCCCGAGCAGGATGTCGGTGTCGATCGGCGAGCGTGCCTCGAACGTCCCGACGCCATCCCGCCACGTGCCGTCCACGTAGTTCTGGTGATAGGCACCGAGCTTGCTGCGTGCCTCGCCGGCGGCCTCCTCGAACGCCGAATGCAACTCCTCGTTGTCGGCGCGCAGCGTCGCGTACGTGACCTTGATGCGCGGCTTGGCCTCGGACGTCATGGCAGGTCCCTCGTGAACGTGTCGGTATCGTCGTGAAGGTCGTTCAGTCTACGTCGCGCGCCGCCGGTGGCAGGTCCTCGGCGGGTCCGACGGCATCGCCGAAGACGGCCTCCACATGGATCCCGTCGGACATCGTCACGGTCACGCGGCGAGCACCGGCCTTCATGGCTGCCGTCCGGGCCGTCTCGGCCAGCTCTGCCTGGAGCTCCAGCAGGCTCGGCGGCGGGCCGGACCGCTGGTCATCAGACGACGCGGGAGCCCAGGGCGAGTAGATCGAGAGCTGGGTGTTGACCCGGCCGAGGACCGCCGTCGCCCGCTCGAACGCCCCGGGCGCGTCCGGATCGATCCCGCGTAGCTGACCCCGTGCCTCCGACTCGAAGCGGGCGAGGTCGATCGGCCGCGGCGCCTCGAAGTCGGGCATCGATGGCGCCAGCAGGATCCCGGCGCCGACGGCGTAGCCGACCAGGCCGGCCGCAAGGCTCAGCACCAGGTCGATGGTCTCGGGCGTGACGAGTGCCGGCATCAGCGTCGGCCCGACCTGGGCCGCGACGACCTGGCCGATCGCGTAACCGGTCGCACCCCAGCCGGCGCGGATCACGAGCGCCGCCAGCATCGCGACCGCGGCCGGCGCGAGGAGCGTCACCACGGGGCCGCTCCAGCCCGCAGTGGCCGCCAGTCCGGCCGCGATCAGCAGCTGTCCGGCCGCGCCGAAGGCCGCGCCCATCAGCACCGACAGCCAGACGGGGCGCCTGCTGAAGGTCGCTCCCAACATCCCGAGCCTTCCTCCTGTTTACGCCAGCGCTGCGACGACGGCTGCCAGGTCCGGGGCGACGGCGTCTGGCCATCTGCCGCCGCGCTCTGCGGCCGCTGCGTCGATATCGGCCGTGCCGTGTTTCCCGGACAAGACGAGGATGCCACGCAGGCCGGCCCGCTGAGCGGCCCGGATATCCGTTCGCACGTCGTCGCCGACCATCGCGATCCGTGCACGGGCCAGGTCCCGACCCGCCTCCTTGCGGAGGTCCCTGACGCCCTGCGAGAAGAACGTCGCCGACGGCTTGCCGACGATCGTCGCCGACCGATCGGTCGCGAACTCCAGGCCCGCCACGAACGCGCCGGAATCGAGGGTCGGACCGTCGGGCGTCAACCACCAACCATTGCGGTGCATCCCGATCAGCGTCGCCCCGCCGAGGACCAGGCGGAACGCGCGGTTGAGGTTGTCGTACGTGGCATCCTCCGGGGAATCGCCGATGAGGACCGCCGCTGCGGTCGCGCCGCGCCGGCCGGCATCTTCGTGGGATAGCAGGCGCTGCCCGGCGAACTCGGTCCGGGCGTCCTCGGAGGCCAGCACGTAGAGCGGTCGATCCTTGAAGTGGCGGGCGGTCCAGGCGGCCGATGCCGACAGGGCCGACTCGAACCGTTCGGGCGGGATGGGTGCTCCCAGCTTGGCCGACCAGCGCGAGAGCGTTTCCCGGCTCACCGCGGAGGTGTTGGTCACGATGCGGTACGGCAGCCCGCGCCGCTCGAGCTCGGCGATCGCCTCCGCGGCGCCCGGGATCGCCTTGCCGGCCAGCACGATCACGCCGTCGAGGTCGAGCAGCAGCGCGCGCACCCCGCGCAGCGCCGCGCCGAGGTCGGTCGGCGGACGGGACCGGTGGGGCATGATGGAAGCCTATCGGAACGGAGGTGCCGGATGGGTCTGCTCGAGGGCAAGAACGCACTCGTCTTCGGCGTCGCGAACGACCACTCCATCGCGTGGGGGATCGCGAAGGCCCTCCACGGGGAGGGCGCGTCAGTCGGCTTCTCCTCGATCGAGGCGCTCATCGACAAGCGCGTCCGTCCGCTTGCGGACTCCATCGGGTCGACCTTCGTGGAGCCGTGCGACGTCCAGTCCGACACGGACATCGAGCGCGTCTTCGCTCGCTGGGGCGAGTCGAAGGAGCCGATCGACACCCTCGTGCATGCCCTCGCGTTCGCCAAGCGCGAGGACCTATCCGGCGACTTCGTCGACACGTCGCGCGACGGGTTCGCGCTGGCGATGGACGTGTCGGCCTACTCGCTGGTCGCACTCACCCGCGCTGCCCGACCGTACCTGCGCCAAGGGTCGTCGGTGATGACGTTGACGTACTACGGCTCGGAGAAGGTCGTCGCGAACTACAACGTGATGGGCGTGGCCAAGGCCGCGTTGGAGGCCACGGTCCGCTACCTCGCGGCCGACCTCGGCCCGGACGGGATCCGGGTCAACGCCATCAGCGCCGGGCCGATCCGGACGCTGGCGGCGGCCGGCATCGCCGGGTTCAAGGCGATGTACGGCGCCTTCGACGACGTCGCGCCGCTGCGCTCGAACATCTCGATCGAGGACGTCGGACGGACGGGTGTCTACCTCGCATCCGACCTGTCAGGCGCCGTGACCGGCGAGATCATCTATGTCGACGGCGGGTTCAACATCGTCGGCGTTCCGACCGGCGGTGAGTAGGCGCGCGCTCGTCAGCTCTGCGTCAGGCCGCGGATCGTCGCCTCGAGGTCGGACACCGAGAGCTCCCCGCTCGTCCGTGCCCGGACGGTCCCGTCCGGCCCGATGAACACCCAGAACGGGTACGCGGTCAGGCCGTACGCTGCGGCGACGGTATTCGTTGGATCGACGATCACCGGGACCGTCCAGCCCTCGCGCGCGAGCCACGCATCGGGCGGATAGTTGGGCGCGTCGGCGCGGGTCCCGGTCGCGACGGAGATGACGTCGAGACCTGCTGGAACGCCGCCGGCCGCGACCCATGCCTGGACCACTGGCACCTCCGCCTGGCAATGCGGACACCAGTGCGCGAGGAAGAGGACGACCTTCGGACGGCCATCGTCGGCGATCGCGACCGGTGTCCCATCAAAGTCTGTCCCGGTCACCGCCGGCGCCTTCTGGCCGACCGCCGGATCGCTCGCCGGGCCCTGGAACTCCGGTAGCGGGGTCCCGCTGATGGTCGGCGGCGGGATCGCAGCAGCCGAGCCTGATGCCGTTCCGCCGCTCGCTGGGGGCGGCACCGACGAGCTGCCGCCACCGCTCGGCTGGCCACCGCCGGACAACGCGATCGCCAACACGGCTGCCACGACGACGGCCCCGCCGATCAGCGCGGGCAGCAACCAGCGCGGCGCCGATCCGGTGCGGTCGGCGCCGCGGCGGGCCTCGGCGCGTCGGGCCGCGCGGCGGGCACGGCGATCGCCGGGAGGCTGGGTCATCGTTCGCTCCATCGTCGGGGGTCG
>DATAFZ010000151.1:0-20583 GCA_036257225.1 Candidatus Limnocylindrales bacterium
TCGAACGCCTCGTCCGGGTGAGCGGTCGACTGCATGATCCCGAAGGTGTCGGCGTGGAGCTTGGCGGTCGTCGTGCCCTCGTGGCTCGGCGGGACCGCGATGTCGAACGACTTGGCCTGCGGCTCACCCTCTGCCGGCCACGCGCAGCAGGTGTACCAGAGGTGGACGAAGTCCATCGCGACGTTGCCCGACTGGAACGCGTTGTCACTGTTCAGCAACTCCGAGCGGTTCTCGGCGCCGGTCGGGATGAACCCGTCCTTCCACATGCCGTCGTAGTACCACTGCCAGGCGGACTGCCAGTTCTCCGGGATCTGGGCGGTCTTGCCGTCGGTCCCGACGAGGGCGCCGGGCCCGAACTGTGTGCCCCAGCCACGCGGGTCCGTCCACTGCATGTAGTAGCCCCACTGGGCGGTGTCGTCCTTGTCGAACGACGCGCTCGTCCCGTCGTTGCCGGCCTTGTCGACCGTCAGCTTCTTGGCGAGCTCCGTCAGGGTCTCCCAGGTCCAGTCCTTGCCGTCGTACTGCTCGCCGACCTTGTGCGGCGGCTCAGCCAGGCCGGCTTCCTTGAACAGGTCCTTGTTGTAGTAGATGAACGATGGGTAGATCGCGAACGGGATGCCGACCTGCCCGCCGAAGCCTTCCTTGTAGGCGTCGAGGATCTTGGGGTCGATCCCGCTTACGTCGTAGCCGGTCTTGTCGATGAACGGCTGTAGGTCGAGCAACTGGTCGCCGTAGGAGTAGAAGCCGCGGAAGCCGACCGGGCCGATGATGTCAGGCGGGTTCCCGGCGGCGATCTGGGTGCTGAGGATGTCGTAGGCGGTCGTGTTCTGGTAGATCTCCAGGCTCAAGACGATCTTGTCCTGGCTCTCGTTGAACTCGGCGACGACGGCTTGTTCGTCGGCGATCTGGTCCGGCTGGGCGCCGGTGCCCAGGCCGACGAACCAGCGGATCAGCACCTTGCCGTCAGCGGTGAGACCACCTTCCGCGGTGGGGACGGGCTCGGGCGTGATGGCTACATTGGCGCTGGCGCTCGGGGCAGCGGCGCTCGGTGCCGCGCTCGGCGTGGCACCTCCACAGGCCGCCGCGATGAGACTGATGATGCTCGCCAGGACGAGGCGTCGGCCGGCCCCGGCAGTTCGGATATCCATCGCTCGATTCCTCCTCCGTTCTTCCTTCGCTGCAACCATTCGTGTCGATCTCTGGGTGTGGCGGACGTCGGTCGTCAGGGCATGGCCCTCCCCGCACTCGAGGCGCGCGCGATCAGCTCGGTGGCGAGGACGATGTGACGCGGGACCCGCCCGTTCTGCTCGATGCCGCCGGCCAGGAGGTGGACCATCTCGCGGCCCATTTCCTCGATCGGCTGGCGGACGCTCGTGAGCTCGGGTCGTGTGGTCGTGGCGATCGGCGAGTCGTCGTACCCGACGACTGCGACCTCATCGGGTACACGTCGCCCGGCGGCCTGGAGCACGCCGAGCGCCGCAACGGCCATCAGGTCCGAGGCGCAGAAGACGGCATCGAGGTCCGGGCAGTCCGCCAGCAGGCGCTCCATCGCGGCCTCACCACCCGCCTGTGTGAAGTCGCCGGTCGCGATGAGCCCATCGTCGACCGGGATGCCGGCATCGGCCAGGGCATCGCGGTAACCGGCCAGCCTGTCGACGCCGGCGACCATGTCGCGCGGGCCGGTGATCGTCGCGATCCGCCGCCGGCCGCGTTCGACGAGATGCGCGGTCGCACGCCGCCCGCCATCACGGTTGTCGGCATCGACGTAGTCGATGTCCACGCCGCGGGGCGGCCGACCGAGCACGACCGCTGGGATCCGCCGCTTCGCCAGCTGATCGGGTAGAGGATCGTTGCCGTGCAGGCTCACGAGGATCACCCCGTCGACGTGGCCGGCGGTGAGATAGCGGACAGTCCGCTGTTCGTCGACCTCGTCATTCGGCATCAGGAGGACCAGCTGGAGGTCGCGGACCGACAGCGCGGCACTGATGCCGCGGACCAGGCGCGGGAAGAACGGGTCGTTGAACAGGCGACTGGCGGGCTCGGTGATCACGACCGCGATCGAGTCGCTCTTCCGGGTAACGAGACTGCGGGCCGCCCGATTCGGGACATAACCGAGGCGGTCGATCGCCTTCTCGACGGTCCGTCGGACGTCGGCGCTGACCTTCGTGGAGCCGTTCACGACCCGCGATACCGTGGCGCGCGACACGCCCGCGACACGGGCTACCTCGTCGAGCGTCGCGACGGGTTTCGCGGGGGAGGGCTCGAGCTGTGCCATCGGCCTCCGGCCTTGGAACGCCACTCGTGAGAGCGCTCTCACGTTCCGGAACGGACAATAACACGGGCTGTCAAGAGAGCGCTTACAAAGGTTCGGCGGCCGATCGGCGACGTATGCGAGACTCTTGCCGATGGCGATCGAGACCACCAGCCACGCCGCGGCGCCGTCCGTCCTCGACCGCTACGAGGCGGTGATCGGCATCGAGGTCCACTGCCAGCTGCGGACCGAGTCGAAGATGTTCTGCTCGTGTTCGACGGCCTACGACGGAGCCGCGCCTAACACGCACGTTTGCCCGGTCTGCCTGGGTCTGCCCGGCGCGCTTCCCGTCATCAATCAGCGGGCTGTGGAACACGTCCTGGCCACGGGCATCGCCATCGAGGCCAAGACGCCAGAGGCGACCCGCTGGGATCGCAAGAACTACTTCTACCCCGACCTGCCCAAGGGCTATCAGATCAGCCAGTACGACCTGCCGCTGGCGTCGGCCGGCCGGTTGACGATCGACACGTCCGACGGACCCGTGACGATCGGCATCACGCGCGCGCACCTGGAGGAGGACACGGCCAAGCTCGTGCATGCCACGGCTGCCGACGGCCGCAAGGTCAGCCTGATCGACTTCAATCGGTCGGGCGCGCCGCTCATGGAGATCGTCACCGATCCCGACCTCCGGACCGCCGAGCAGGGTCGGCGCTACGCCGAGGAGCTGCAGTTGCTCCTGCGGACCATCCGAGCGTCCGATGCCGATATGGAGCGAGGTCAGCTGCGCGTCGAGGCGAACGTGTCGCTCCGCCCGCGGGGATCGTCCGAGTACGGGACCCGGATCGAGGTCAAGAACATGAACTCGTTCCGGTCGGTCGAGCGGGCGATCGCGTACGAGATCGAACGACAGGCTGCCGCCCTCGATGCGGGCGAGCCGCTGGTGCAGGAGACCCGCGGCTGGTCGGACGAGCGCGGCGCGACCTATCACATGCGCTCCAAGGAGACTTCGGACGACTACCGCTACTTCCCGGAGCCCGACCTGCCGCCGCTGCACGTGGATCCCGCGTGGCTCGATCGGTTGCGCGCCTCCCTTCCGGAGCTCCCGTCGGCACGACGCGCGCGCTACGTGGCGGCATTCGGATTGAACGCGTACGACGCGGGTGTCCTGGTGGCCGACCGCGATGCCGCGGCGTTGTTCGAGGCGGTGCTCGATGCGGACGGGTCGCTCCCACCGAAGGCCATCGCGAACTGGGTGATCGGCGAGTACCTTCGTCTTCGGAACGCTGCCGCGACCGGTGCCACGGTCGAGGTCGTCCCGGCAGAGCTGGCAGCGCTCCTCCGGCTGGTCGACGCGGGGGACATCTCGCGCGCGAACGCGAAGGAGACGCTGGCGACCCATGCCACGAGCGGCGCTCCGGTCGCGTCCATCGTCGCCGAGCGCGGCTACCGCCAGATTTCCGACACGGCGCTGGTCGGTGCCGCGGTCGACGAGGTGCTCGCCGCGAACCCGAATGCCGTCGCCGACTACAAGGCCGGCAAGACACAGGTGGTCGGCTTCCTCGTCGGTCAGGTCATGAAGGCGACGCGCGGCCAAGCCGATGCCGGCGTCGTCCAGGCACTCGTGCGGGAGCGACTCGACGGGTGAGCACGACCAACATCGTGCTCTGGCTGGTGGGAGCCGCCCTGATCGCTATCGGGTACGTGCGAGCGCGCGGGCCGTGGTCCCGGTACCGGGCGCTCCGTGAGCAGCAGGCGAATATCGATCGCTATGAGGCATGGCGCGGCGGCCTGCGCACCGAGAACGAGGGGCCGACCGGGGCCTCGGTGATGATGGCGGAGGCGCGGCGCCAGGCGCAGATCGCCGGCCTCATCGCGATCGCTGGCTTCGTGCTGGTCTTCGTCGGTTTCCTGATCCGCTAGGTCGTCAGCAGCGGCCCGTACGCCTCATCGGGGAGCGGCCGGACCCACGCCGTCGGCAACGCTCCACCGACCTTGCCCCGTTCGACGGCCGCCTCGAGGTCGCCGGTCCGCCACCACTCGGCCAGTAGGTAGGCGATGAAGGCGTCGCCGCAGCCGATGGTCGTCCCGACCACCGGAACGGGATCGACGGGGACCCATGCCTCCGTGCCAGCGACGCCGTCGACGATGCGCACGCCGCGCGACCCGAACGTGACGACCAGCCGCTTGCGTTGCTCCCGGACGATACGCCGGAGCCCGTCCACGGTCGCGTCCGAGGGATCGCCCGGCCAGCCCACGATCGCCAGGTCGACCCAGCGCATCGTGTCGGCGAATCGCTCGAGCTTGTAGTACCGGAAGCCGAGGAAGTCGGCAACGACCTCGAGGTGCCCGAGCTGCCCGGCTCGACCCAGGCGGTCGATCTCCGCGATCACGCCCTCCACGAGGATCGCGTGCAGGCGTCTCGCACGGCCGAGCAGACGCTCCTCCTCGGCCGCGAACCGGAGATCGGCGCACACGCCCTCGACGTAGTCGTCCATCCAGATCTCGCGATCGGGCAGGATCTCGATATCGATCGAGGCCGACGGACCATGTGCCACGATCGAGTCGGGCATGTGCTGGATCCCATGCCGTCCGAGCATGTCGAGGAACATCGATGCCTCGCCGTCGCCGATCCGTGTGACGAGGCGGAACGGGAGCTCCAGCGTCCGCCAGTGCCAGGCGACGTTGAGTGCCCCGCCGCCGGGCAGCACCGGTCCGTCGGGCAGATAGCGGTCCAGGCTGAGGGCGCCGAGCAGGAGCGTGTCCTCCGGAGCGTCGGTCACAGCCCTGCCAGCGGCTGGTTGCGGTCGTCCCCCAGCTCGAGGAATCGATCCAGGCGCACCTCGACGACCTTGCTCGTCTGCCAGAAGGCCTCGACCGACAGGTGGCCGCAGCCCTCGGCGTGATACCACTCCGTCCGCGACGGGACGGTCGCGATCAGAGCCGGATCGTGGACCGGCACCACCGCGGGATTCAGCACGTAGCCGGGCGACAGGGGATCGCGGATCTGGAGGAGGTGATCGCCACCGAACCCGCGTGCACGCGGGACCGTTTGGCGTTCGCCGCTGCCAAGGTCCAGCAGGGCGACCGACTCGACCGGTGTGTCGACGACGTCCGGCCAGGCCGGGTCGTCGACGAGCTCCGACACGACGCGGCGGACCGCTATGTCCTGGTAGTGGTTCATCGCCGTGTCGGGCTGCTCGTAGTCATCGTCGTGGACGTTCGAGACGTCGAAGTCGTAGACGTTGCCACAGGTCGTCGTGAGGAAGCGCACCAGCGCGGGCCGTTCCCGCAGATACCGCCGGTAGCTCGCCTCGTACTCCGCGATCGCCTGGTCGACCGGGACGATGACGCCACGCACGACGTGGGCGAGCCGCCAGCCGTCGGGCCCGAACCGCTCGTCGAGGACCGTCCGCCGACGCGCCTTCGCCGGCCCCGCGAAGCCGGGCGACCCGACCGGGATCCAGATCTCCTCCAACGGCGCGGCCAGCCCGGGATCGAGGCGGCGCCACCAGTCGGTCCGGTCCATCGCGGCAGCTTAGCCGCCCATAGACTGGCGCCACACGGCGGCATGCCGAGCGGACGAGCGAGGGGAACGCATGCGGGAACGGACGGTCGGACGCGGCCTGGCCACGCGGGCGATCCACGCCGGCGAGCGACCCGATCCGACCACCCACGCGCATCGCACGCCGATCTACGCGACGGCGACATTCACGTTCGACTCAGCCGCCGAGAAGGAGGACGCGGTCGACCGGTCGCTGGCGTGGGAACCGGGCGCCTACTTCTACTCGCGCACCGGGAACCCGACGAATCGCGCGCTCGAGGAGAAGCTGGCATCGCTCGAGGGCGCGGAGGATGCGGTCGTGTCCTCGTCCGGGATGGCGGCGGTCGCGGCGACGCTGTTCGCCCACCTCACGACGGGCGACCATCTGGTCGCGGGCGACGAACTCTTCGCGATCACCAACGTCCTGCTCGACGAGGACTTCCCGCGGCGCGGCCTCGGGGTGACCCGCGTCGACCCGACCGACCCGGCAGCGGTCGAAGCCGCCATCACCCCGGCGACGCGCGCGCTGTTCGTCGAATGCTCGACGAACCCGCGCCTGCGAATCCCCGATCTCGACGGATTGGCCGACATCGCCCGACGGCACGGCTTGCTGTTCATCGCCGACAACACGTTCCTGGGACCGATCCTGCTCCGTCCGCTGGAGCACGGCGCGGACCTCGTCCTCCACGCCGCCACGAAGTACCTGTCGGGACATGGCGACGCGGTGTCGGGCGTGGTGGCCGGCCGCAAGGCGCTGACCGACCCGATCCGCAAGCAGACCGACACGCTCGGCCAGGCGGCGAGCCCGTTCTCGAGCTTCCTCGTCCAGCGCGGCGTCCGGACATTGCCGCTGCGAACACGTGCCGCCTCGGCGAACGCGGCGCGGATCGCGGCGTTCCTGGATGGTCACCCCAAGGTCGAGTGGGTGCGCTACCCGGGCCTGCCCTCCCATCCCGACCACGCCGTCGCGCGCCGCCTGCTCGGGGAACTGGGTGGCGCGATGGTCACGTTCAAGCCGGTCGGTGGCCTCGATGGCATGGCGGCCTTCACCGACCATCTGCGGCTGTGCGACATCGGTGTGAGCCTGGGCGATATCCACACGCTGGTCTATCCCCGCCCGAAGGACGGCGGGATCGTGCGGCTGTCGATCGGCTGCGAGGACGTCGACGACCTGCTCGAGGACTTCGAGCTGGGCCTGTCCTTCGTGGGTTGAGAGGCGGGCCCGACGCGGGCGGACGTCCGCTCGGGTTGCTTGCGAGTGATCGCTCAGGCGACTACCCAGGCCTTCCAGTGCCCCGTTGGCTTACGGCTCAGTCGGCTCGGGACTCAGTCGCAAGCGAATCGAGCGCTCAGGCGAAACGCCAGTCGCCTCACCGATAGGCCGCAAGGGAGCCCGGTGCACCTCGGCGCGCGGACCCGGCCGCGGTCCCGGGCGCGCCGACCTACGTTTCGGTACGCCCGAGGGCGGCCGCGGCTGACAGCGCTGCCCCGATCGTCAGGTCGACGCGACGCACGACCTCTTCCTCCGGCGGCCGGTACCAGTCCTCGGCGCCGAGCTTGCGCGTGCCCTCCACCTGCGCCGGGTCACGGATGACGTCGGATACGGTCAGGATCGTGCCGGCGCGCACGTCCCGGCCCTTGGCGCGCTCGCGCATCGCCAGGAGATAGACCGCGGCCGTCTCCATCTCCGCCGCGAGGTACCCGCGCCGACCCCAGCGGATCACGCCATCGGGGTGCGGGTCGTAGAAGACATCGCTGGTCACGACAGGGCCGACATGGGTCGTCAGGCCTTGCGCCCGGCTGGCCGCCACGAGCGCGCCGACGACCTCGAAGTCAGCCGTTGGCGCGGTCGACTCGCCGCCGCCCAGGATCGGGCCGATGCCGCTCGATGACGCAGCGGCCAGGGCGACGACCACGTCGCCGATATCGAGCGCCCCGAAGCCCCCGCATGTCCCGACCCGGATGAATGTGGTCGCCCCGAGGTTGAGCAGTTCCTCCATGACGATCGCCGTCGTCGGCGCACCCATCATCGTGGTCTGGACCGAGACCGGCACGCCCTCGACCATGCCGGTGTACCCGAGCAGGCCGCGGTTCGCGTTGACCGCCCGACTCGCGTCGAGGCCGCCGTCGAACCGGGCCGCGATCCGTGTGGCCCGGTTCGGGTCGCCGGGCAACAGGACCACCGGCGCGTAATCGCCGGGCTCCGCGTGCAGATGGATCTGGGTCATGCTCCCTCCGTGCTGCGGCGTCCCCGGTGGCGACGCCATTCGACTGACAGGCATCGATCCATCACGACGGCAAGGCCCCCGTCGTGCGCGATCCGAGCCGCCTCCCAGTCGACGATGCCGAGCTGCAGCCACAGGCAGCGCGCGCCGCTGGCCACGGCCTCACGTGCGTGGGCCGCGCAGGCTCCAGGCCGTCGGAACACATCCACGACGTCGACCGGGCCGCCCGCAGCGACCGCCGCAGCCAGGGTAGGGAACGCCGGCGATCCGGCGACCTCCTGCACGTTCGGGTTGACGGGGACGACATCGAACCCGCTCGCCAGCAGGTGGCGGAAGACGTCGTTCGAAGGCCGTCCCGGATCAGCGGACGCGCCGACCACCGCGATCCGACGCGTCGTCGCGAGGAGCTCCCGGATGCCGTCGTCGCCGAGCGTCGGGACCGGACCGCGACCCTCTTGCAGATCGAGGTACGCGATGGTCCGCGCGCGCTCATCCGGGGTCATCAGCCCTCCCGCGATTCGGTCGTTGCTACATCATCGACGCCGCCCCGTCGATAGCGTATCCTCCTGCACCGAAGGTCGCGGTCCGTCATCGTGTCGCGACCATATGAGGAGGAGTTCACCTTGCGCAGCTCTATGCGGCTGCTGTCGCTCGGCGCGACCGCTGCCTTCATCATCACTGCGTGTACCGGGGGTGGCGCGTCGACCGCGCCGAGTGCGGCGCCTTCGGCGGCCGCGAGTGAGGCCCCCAGCGAGTCCGCGTCGACTGCCCCCAGCGCGGCCGCGGTCGACTGGACCGCCTGCGTCGCATTCGACACCGGCGGGCTCGGCGACAAGGGCTTCAACGACCTCGCCAAGAAGGGCCTCGAGGACGCCGCGGCCATGGGCTATACGACGTTCTTCTCGGAGGCGCAGGGCGCCACGGACTACGCCGCCAACATCACGCGGCTCATCGACCAGGGCTGCCAGTCGATCATCACGGTCGGCTTCAACCAGGCGCAGGCCACGATCGAGGCAACGAAGGCCAACCCGGACATCGCGTTCGCGCAGGTGGACGCCGTCTGGGACGAGACCGCAAACGGGCCGACACCTGCCAACTTCAGCGGCCTGGACTTCCAGATCGATGAGGCGGCGATGCTCGCCGGCTATCTGGCGGCCGGCTTCAGCAAGTCCGGCAAGATCGGCACCTACGGCGGCCAGCAGTTCCCGGGTGTGACCCGCTTCATGGACGGTCTGTACGCCGGCATCAAGTACCACAACGAGAAGAAGGGCACCAACGTCGAGCTCCTCGGCTGGAATGCTGCGACGCAGACCGGCACGTTCGTCGGTGGCGACAACCCGTGGGGTGACCCGGCCAAGGGCGAGCAGCTCGCACAGACCTTCCTCGACCAGGGTGTGGACATCGTCCACCCGGTGTCCGGCGCGACGGGCAACGGCACCCTCAAGGCCATGCTTGCCGCCGGCAAGTGGGGCATCGGCGTCGACACCGACCAGGCGATCTCCCTTGCCGAGTACGCGGGTGCGATCATCACCTCGGCAGAGAAGGTCATCGACGTCGCCGTTGTGGAGACGTTCACCAAGAACTCCGGTGGCGACACGGGCGGCGAGAACTTCATCGGCACGCTCGAGAACAAGGGCGTCCGCATCTCGCCGTTCCACGAGTTCGAGGACGACATCTCGGCCGAGCTGAAGGCCGAGATCGCGGAACTCGAAACCGCGATCGCCGGCGGTTCAGTGAAGGTCGCCGACTACCTGAAGTAGCCGACGGCCTGACCGTCAGTCCAGCCGACGGCCGCCCGCTCTCGATCCACGAGGGCGGGCGGTTCGGTATTCGAGGCTCGCTTGCCCATGCGTCTCGAACTGAAGGACATCACCAAGCAGTTCCCTGGCGTCCTCGCCAACGACCGGATCTCGATCTCGGCCGACAAGGGTGAGGTGCTCGGGCTTCTCGGCGAGAACGGTGCCGGGAAGACCACGCTGATGAACATACTGTCGGGGCTGTATCGACCCGATTCGGGCGAGATCCTGATCGACGGGACACCGCGCCAGTTCCACGACCCCGCCGAGGCGATCGACGCCGGCATCGGCATGGTCCACCAGCACTTCCAGCTCGTGCCCGTGTTCGACGTGGTGTCGGCCGTCGCGCTCGGCGCGGAGAGTGTCACTGGTCCGCTCGGTACGTTCGATCGGGCGGCCGCGCGCAAGCGGGTCGTGGAGCTCTCCGAGCAATACAGCCTCGACGTCCCGCCCGACGCGGACATCGAGGACCTGCCGGTCGGTGTCCGCCAGCGTGTCGAGATCCTCAAGGCGCTCTATCGCAAGAGCGACATCCTGGTCCTCGACGAACCGTCGGCGGTCCTTACCCCGGCCGAGACCGAGGAGCTCTTCGACATCATCCGCGAGCTGGCCGCGAGCGGGACGACCGTCATCTTCATCACCCACAAGCTCAATGAGGTGCTCCAGGTCGCGGACCGCATCACGGTACTTCGGCGCGGTCGGGTGGCCGGCACCGTCGAGCCGAAGTCAACGACGCGCGAGCAGCTGGCCAACCTGATGGTCGGGCGAGATGTGGAGCTGCGGGTCGTCAAGGGGCCGGCTGCTCCGGGCGACGTCGTGCTCAGCCTCAAGGACGTGGTCGTCCGGGACGACCGTGATCACATCGCTGTGAAGGGCGTGACGCTCGACGTGCGGGCAGGCGAGATCGTCGCGATCGCCGGTGTCCAGGGCAACGGCCAGACCGAGCTCGTCGAGGCCATCGTCGGTCTGCGGACCGTGGACTCCGGCTCGATGTCGGTCAGCGGGGCGGACATCACGGCCGCCTCACCAAGGCAGGTGTCGGACATCGGCGTGGCCCACATCCCGGAGGACCGCGGGCGGGACGGACTCATCAGCCCGATGACCGTCTCGGAGAACTATATCCTCGACTCTTACCACCGCCCGCCCTACAGCCGCGGCGGACGGCTGAACCTGGAGGCGATCCGGGACGGCGCCGGCGTGGGCGTGCGCGACTTCGACATCCGCACCCCGTCGATCCACACCCTGGCCGGCTCGCTGTCCGGCGGCAACCAGCAGAAGGTGGTCGTGGCGCGCGAGTTCTCCCGGCCGGTGAAGCTCGTCATCGCCGCCCAGCCGACGCGCGGCCTGGATGTCGGCTCGATCGAGTACATCCACAAGCGGATCGTCGAGCAGCGTGACGCGGGCGCGGCGATCCTCATCGTCAGCACCGAGCTCGAGGAGGTGCTGGCCGTGGGCGACCGCGTGGCGGTCATGTTCGCGGGGAAGATCGTCGGGATCCTGGAGGGAGACGACGCGACCTTCGAGGCCGTCGGCATGCTGATGGGAGGCGCACATTGAGCCGTCTACGACGGATCCTGGCTCCTGCCGTCGTCCCGGTGCTGGCAGTCCTATCGGCATTCATCGTCGGATCGATCTTCATCCTGATCACGGACTTCGACAACCTGCAGCGCCTCGGGACGGACCCCATCGGCGCGCTGGGGTCGGCAGCCGGCGGGATCATCACCGCGTACCAGTCGTTGCTGGCTGGCGCTCTCGGCGATCCAGCCCGGATCGCTGCTGCCATCCAGGGCGGTCAGCCGCGCCAGATCGCGGCCGCCATCCGACCGATCACGGAGACGCTCGTCGCGGCGACGCCGCTGATCTTCACCGGGCTCGCTGTCGCTGTCGCATTTCGCACGAGCGTGTTCAACATCGGCGTCGAGGGGCAGTTCATCCTCGGCGCGTTCGGTGCCACGGTCGCGCTGCTCGTGCTGCGCGATCTGCCGGCGCCCCTCCCGCTGCTCGGGGCCATCGTCGCCGGCATGCTGACCGGGGCCGTGTGGGGCTTCATCCCGGGCTTCCTCAAGGCCCGGACCGGGGCCCATGAGGTCATCACGACCATCATGCTCAACTACGTCGCGGCCCAGATCGTGCTGTTCGGGCTGCGATCCGACTTCCTGCGCCAGGAGGGCAGCTCGCAGCCGATCTCCAAGGTGCTGACCCCGATCGCCCGGGTTCCAGGGATCCTCGATCCCTTCGGGATCCCCGGTATCCGCCTCCATTACGGCTTCGTACTGGCCCTGATCGTCGCGGCCATCGTGTCGTGGTTCCTGTTCAAGACGACGAAGGGCTTCGAGTTGCGGGCCGCGGGCTTCAACCTGACGGCGGCTCGGTACGCGGGCATGAGCGCCGGCGGATCGATCATCCTCGCGATGACGATCTCCGGCGGCCTCGCCGCCCTTGGCGGGTCGATGGAGGTCCTCGGCACCGTGCCGCAGATGTCGAATGACATCAGTTCGGGCTTCGGCTTCAACGCGATCGCCCTCGCACTCCTGGCCGGCAACCGGCCGCTCGGCGTGGTCCTTGCCGCGCTGCTGTTCGGCGCGCTCCGGACCGGTGGTGGCCTGATGCAGGTCCAGACAGGCATCCCGCTCGACCTGCTGTTCTTCATCCAGGCGCTGGTGATCATGTTCGTGGCAGCGCCCGATCTCGTGCGGTCCATCTGGCGGCTGCCGGCGCGCCGGGTGGCTGAGGGGGCACGGGCGTGACCGCGGCCGTCATGACGCGAGACGGCGAAATGGGGACCGCCGCGCGTCAGGCGTTGCGTGCGGCACGGATCCGCGGCGTGATCCTATCGGCCCTCGGCCTCGTTGCGTTCAACGCCGCGAGGACGTCGTTCGATGTGCCGGCGACGTTCTCGTTCTGGGTCGACCGCCAGGGCGGTACCCAATTCGCCATCACCACCACGGTCGGTGTCCTGTGGCTCATCGCCGGCGTCGCGGCCGGCACGGCCGGCATCGCGCAGCTCGTCCGTGGTTCGTCATTCCGTTGGCGACGCGCCCTGGTGGTGATCATCCCGACGTGGATCGCGGCGATCCTCGCCGCCCTCCTCGAAGGCAGGGCGGCGAACATGACGGGTGTCTTCTCCGGCAGCCTCGAGCTGGCCGTGCCGATCACCCTCGGTGCGTTCGCCGGCATCCTGTCCGAACGCAGCGGCATGCTGAACATCGCGATCGAGGGCAAGTTCCTGATCGGCGCCTGCGCCGCGGCGATCGTGGCGAGTGTCACCCAGAACGTGATCATCGGCGTGCTCGCGGCGGTCGTCGCCGGCGCGCTCGTCGGCCTGCTCCTCGGTTGGCTCGGGATCCGGTACAGGGTCGACCAGATCATCGCCGGCGTCGTCGTCAACATCGGCGCGCTGGGCATCACGAACTTCCTGTTCCTGCGCGTCCTGTCGCAGAACACGGAGCTCAACACCCCGCCGTCGATCGAGAAGATCCGGTTGCCGGTCCTGTCCGAGATCCCGGTCCTGGGCCCGTTGCTGTTCTCCGGGACGCCGTACCTCTACTTCACGATCGCCGTGATGGTCTTCCTCACATACATGCTGTTCCGCACCAAGTGGGGCCTGCGCCTGCGGGCCTCGGGTGAGAAGCCCTCGGCGGCCGGCACGGTCGGCATCGACGTGCTGCACATCCGCTACCGGGCGATGCTGCTGGCCGGCATGCTCGGTGGGCTGGCGGGGTCGTATCTCAGCCTGTCGACCGCCGGCAGCTTCCAGATGAACATGAGCGCCGGGCGCGGGTTCATCGCGCTCGCCGCGGTCATCTTCGGCGCGTGGCACCCGGTCTATGCATTCGGGGCCGCGCTCGTCTTCGGTTTCTCCGACGCGACGCAGGCGCTCCTGTCCATCCTCGGCGTCGACGTCCCGCCGCAGCTGCTCAACAGCGTCCCGTATATCGTCACGATCATCGTCGTGGCCGGAGTGGTAGGCAGAGTGCGCGGGCCGGCGGCCGCCGGCCAGCCGTACGACCAGGGCTGACGGGTTGAGCGCAGGTTATCCGGACGGGTCGGGACCGGTCCACGCGGTCCCGACCTTCTTCGGCGCGGAGGCAGTGCCACGGAGCGCCCCGGTCGGGACACCGGATCACCCGCTTCCGCTGATCATCGATAGCGACCCGGGGCTCGACGACGCCCTGGCGATCGGTCTCGCGCTCGCGCGCCCTGAGCTCGATGTCCTCGCGGTGACCACGGTCGGTGGCAACGCCGACGTGCGGCACTGCACCGAGAACGCGCTGCGTCTCCTGCATGCCTACGGGCGCGACGATATCCCGGTCGCTGGGGGCGCCGCAGGCCCCCTCGTCGGGGCGGTCGTCCGCGCGACCGAGGTCCACGGCGAGGGCGGCATCGGGACGACACAGCTGCCGCCGGCCACCGCCACTCCGCGACCGGAAGGCGCCGTCGAGTTGATCGCGCAGTTGTTACGCGAGAATCCGGAACCGGTGGCGATCGCACCGATCGGCCCGCTCACGAACATCGCGTTGCTGCTCAGGTTGTATCCGGACCTCGCAGCGCGCATCGCCCACCTGTCGATCATGGGCGGCTCCATCGGGGAGGGGAACAGCACCGTGTCGGCCGAGTTCAACATCTACGCCGACCCCGAGGCCGCGGACATCGTCTTCCGGTCGGGCCTGCCGATCACGATGATGGGTCTCGACGTGACCCATCAGGCGCTGCTGGACCGCGACGCGGCCGAGGCGCTCCGGGCGACCGGCACGGCCTCAGGGCGGATCGCCGCCGAGCTGACCGACTACGCGCTGGAGCGGAACATGGAGTGGTCGGGGCGGACGACGACGGCGATCCACGACGCCGTCGCCATCGCACACCTGGCCATCGCCGACCTGGTCGACGTGGCGCCCTATCACGTGGCGGTGGACACCGGGTCGGGCCCGGCGCGCGGCCGGACCGTGTGCGACGGTCTGCCATATCGGCTGCGCCGGGACGACCACTCGCCGAATGCCGAGGTGGGCATCCGGATCGACCGCGCCCGCTTCGAGCGGGTCCTCGTCGACGCCTTCGGCAGCCTCCCGTAGGGACGCGATGCGGTACGTCGCGCTGGGCGACTCGTACACGATCGGGACGTCCGTACCAGCGGAGGACCGGTTCCCGGACCAGCTCGTCCGGGCGCTCCCGGACGTGGGACTCGAGCTCGTCGCCAACCTGGGCGTCAACGGCTACACCACGGCGGACCTGATCCGCGACGAGCTGCCGGCACTGGTCGGGCTGACTCCGGAATTGGTCAGCCTCCTCATCGGGGTGAACGACGTCGTCCAGGGCGTCCCGACCGTGACCTACGAAGCCAACCTCGTGGAGATCCTCGACGTGCTCGAGGCGCGCCTGCCCGTCGACCGCATCGTCACGGTCTCGATCCCCGATTACACCGTGACCCCGGCCGGCGCCGACTACGGCGATCCTGCGGACCAGCACGACGGGATCGTCGCCGCCAACACGGTGATGGCTCGGCTCGCACGGGAGCGCGGCATCACATTCGTCGACATCTTCGACCTGTCATTGCGCGCGACCGAGGATCGGGCGCTGGTCGCCGACGACGGTCTGCACCCCAGCGGCGCGCAGTACGCCCTGTGGGTCGAGCGGATCGCGCCGGCCGTTGAGCGGCTGGTCCGGCGGGCGAGCTGACGACCTCCTCGCGGCCCTCCCGACGGCCGTCAGCCGGTCCGGCCGGCCAACTCCTCCAGGCGAGCGTCGCTGATCCCGAAATGGTGGGCGATCTCGTGATAGACGGTCCGCGACACCGCGTCCGCGAGCTGCTCCGGTGAACGGAATGCGCGAAGGAGCGGCCGGCGAAAGATCGTGATCTTGCTCGGTAGCTGCGCGCCCTCGGCGCCGTACGCCGTCCTCGGCACGCCCTGGTACAGCCCGAACAGGCCCCGCGCCGCGACGGCGCCCAGCTGATCGGGCGTGGCTTCCTCCTCGATCACGATGGCGACCGAGCCGAGCCGCTCGCGATACGGCGCCGGCAGTCGATCCAGCGCGTCGACCACCAGCGCCTCGAAGTCGACCTCGTCCGTCACGGGGCCGGCGATGCCGTCGGGGTCGGCGTGAGCCGCGACAGGTCCAGGATGAGCCCGCCACCGTCGGACGGCACGAGCATCACCGAGATCTGGTCGGACAGCTTCTCGATATAGCGGTTCTGGAGGATCGCCGCGGTCAGCGATGCGCCCACGAGGCGGTTGGACTCCGCCTCGCCGCGCGCTCGTTCGATCTGCGACTCGGCATCGCCACGGGCGGCGGCCACCTTCTGTTGGGCGATGATCTCCTGCTGGGCGAGCCGCTGGCGCTCGGTCTCGACCTGCTGCTGGGCGGCCTGCTTCTCCTCGATCGCCGCGTTGTAGGCGTCGGAGTAGCTGAAGTTCTCGAAGTTGATGCCGTCGACGATGATCCCGCGCGGCTCGAGCTGCGCCTTGAGCAGGTCGGTCGCCTTCGTCCGGATCTCGTCGCGGCTGTTGAGCACGATCGCGGTCGGGTAGTCATCGGTCACCGACTTCGGGATGTCGAGGAAGCGCGGTCGGATGATCGTCTCCTCGAAGTTCAATCCGAGGTCCTGGACGATGCGCGGCGCCGACCGCGGGTCGACGTGGTAGTTGAGCGTGGCGTCCAGGAACAGGTCCTGCTGCTCCTTGCTCGCCGCGGTGTAGCCCTCGACGCGGATCGCCTTCACCCGCGTGTCGATCTGGTCGACGGAGTTCACGAACGGCGTCACGAAATGGAGCCCGGGATCGAGCGTCGCGCCCGTCACGGCGCCGAATTGGCGGACGACCCCGACGAACCCGGCCGGGATCTGGATGAATGCCGACAGCGCCAGCGACGCCACCAGTGCGATCGCCCCGAGCCCGAGCAGCAACCCGGACGGCAGGTCGGGGCGCACGATCTTGTCGCGGCTCACCGCCGGCCGGACCCGGTTGACGACGGCGGCCACGGCCCCGCCGATCAGCAGCGCCAGGGCGCCAAGGAACAGCAGGCCACTGATGGCTTCCACGGGAATTCCCTCCGATCGTGACGGTCGATGACGCCAGTCTGAGGCCGACGGCGCCATGGCGTCGAGGCCGTCCGGCCGGCAGAGGGCGCGCCGGTCGGCCGGGCTTCCTGACGCCCGCTAGACTTGGCGTCCGTGACCCTCGCGCCCAACGACTTCACCCACCTCCACGTCCACTCCGAGTTCAGTCTGCTCGACGGCCTCGGCCGGATCACGGAGCTGGTCGACGCGGCGGCGGCGCAGGGCATGGATTCGATGGCCCTCACCGACCACGGCGCCTTGTACGGCGCGGTCGCCTTCTACCAGGCCGCGCGGAACAAGGGCATCAAGCCGATCATCGGCGTCGAGACGTATGTCGCGCCGCGATCGATGACGTCGAAGGAGGGCAAGGCCGACAGCCAGCCCTTCCACCTCATCCTGCTGGCGAAGGACTACGTCGGCTATCAGAACCTCTGCCGGCTCGTCACCGACGCCCATGTCGACGGCTACTACTACCGTCCCCGGATCGATCGCGAGCACCTCGCGCGCCACAGCCAGGGCCTGCTCGGCCTGTCCGCCTGCCTCGGCGGCGAGGTCGCCAAGGCACTCGAGGTCGACGACCGGGAGCTCGCCCGTAGCGTGGCCGGCGAGTATCGCGACATCCTCGGCGCCGAGAACTTCTTCCTCGAGCTCCAGGATCACGGGCTTCCCGAGCAGGCCCGCCTCAACGGTCAGCTGCTCAGGCTGGCGCCGGAGGTCGGTCTGCCACTGGTGGTCACGAACGACCTCCACTACGTCCGCGCCGAGCAATCCGAGGCGCATGACGTCCTCCTCTGCGTGGGCACCGGCAACAACCTCGACACGCCGGGTCGCCTGAAGTTCGAGACGCACGAGTTCTACGTGAAATCGGCCGCGCAGATGGGCGCCCTCTTCCCGGAGCAGCGTGAGGCGATCCTCAACAGCCGGCGGATCGCGGAGATGACCGACGTCGAGCTGCCGCTCAACCAGCTGCGCATCCCGCACTTCCCGGTGCCCGACGGCGAGACGGCAGAGACATGGCTCCGGAAGGAATGCGAGGCCGGCCTCGAGCGTCGCTATGGGACCGTCACGGCCGAGCTCCAGGAGCGGCTCGACTACGAGCTCGGCGTCATCACCTCGATGGGTTACGCCGGCTACTTCCTGATCGTGGCCGACTTCATCCGGTTCGCTCGCGAGCAGGGCATCCAGACGACCTGCCGCGGGTCGGCGCCGGGCAGCATCGTGACGTACACCCTGGGCATCACCCCGGTCGACCCGATCCTCTACCAGCTGCCGTTCGAGCGCTTCCTCAACCCGGACCGGGTCACGATGCCCGACATCGACGTCGACTTCGAGGACGGCCGACGTGACGAGGTCATCGCCTACGTCGGGCGCAAGTACGGCCAGGACCATGTCGCCCAGATCATCACGTTCGGCACGATGCTCGCGCGCGCCGCGATCCGCGACGTCGGGCGGGTGCTCGGCCACAGCTACGGCGAGGTCGACCGGGTCGCGAAGGCGGTCCCGAACCAGCTCGGCATCAGGCTCGACGAGGCGCTCCAGACCAGCCCGGCCCTCCGCGAGCAGGTCGACGCCGATCCGGCGGTCAAGCGGATCATCGACTTCGCCCGCCACCTGGAGGGCGTCGCGCGCAACGCCTCGACCCACGCGGCCGGCGTGGTCATCAGTCGCGAGCCGCTGACCGAGCTCATGCCGCTCCAGCGGGCGACCAACTCCGACTCGCTGATGACGCAGTACGAGATGCACGCGATCGAGGCGCTCGGGCTGCTCAAGTTCGACTTCCTGGGGCTGTCGAACCTGACGATCCTGCGCCAGGCGGTCGATCTCGTGCAGGAGAACCGGGGCGTCACGATCGACCTCGACACGATCCCGCTCGACGACTCCCGGACGTTCGAGCTCCTCGCGTCGGGCGAGACGACCGGCATCTTCCAGCTCGAGTCGGCGGGGATGCGTCGCTACATCCGTGAGCTGCGTCCGACATCGGTCTACGACCTCGCCGCGATGGTGGCGCTCTATCGCCCCGGCCCGATGGACAACATCCCGGCGTACATCCGGCGCAAGCACGGCCAGGAGCCGGTGACGTACCTCCACCCGTTGCTCGAGCCCTACCTGGAGAAGACGTACGGGATCTTCGTGTATCAGGAGGACATCATGGCCGCGGCCATGGCCCTCGGCGGGTTCACGGGCCCCGAGGCGGACACGCTCGGGTACGCGATCCGCAAGAAGAAGTCGAGCGTGCTGCGGGCGCAGAAGGAGAAGTTCGTCAGCCAGGCCGCGGAGCGCGGCGTAACGCCCGGCGTGATCGATGCGGTGTTCACGGCCTTCGAGCCGTTCGAGCGGTACGGGTTCAACAAGGCGCACGCGACCTGCTACGGGCTGATCGCCTACCAGACGGCCTTCATGAAGGCGAACCACACGGTCGACTACATGGCCGCCGTGCTCACGGCGTTCCGCGCGAACGAGGAGAAGGTCGCAGCGGCCGTCGCGGAGTGCCGCCGCATGGGCATCGAGGTCCGGCCACCCGACGTCCATGCCAGCCACCTGGAATTCACCGTCGAGGGCGATGCGATCCGGTTCGGGCTGCTGGCGGTCAAGAACGTGGGCCAGGGCGCGATCGAATCGATCATCGCGGCGCGCGCCGAAGGTGGCGAGTTCCGCTCGCTCACCGACTTCTGCACGCGGATCGACCTCCGTCTGGCGAACCGCAAGGTCCTCGAGGCGCTGATCAAGGTCGGGGCGCTGCGGGCGTTCGGGCACGCCGGGCAGTTGCTGCTCGGCCTGGACGACGCGATCGCGGCGGCGCAGGCCACGCAGCGCGATCGGATCACCGGCCAGACATCGCTGTTCGACCTCAGCGCGGCGGACGCACAGGTGTTCGAGCGGCCGCTGCCGGCGGCCAGTGAGGTGCCGGTCCGCGAGCGGTTGCGCTGGGAGAAGGAGCTGCTCGGGCTGTACCTCTCCGAGCACCCGATGGGGGAGGTCGCCGAGCAGGTCGGCCGGTTCGTCAACGCCTACTCGGGTGACCTGAAGGACGAGACGCTCGACGGCCAGCGCGTCGTGGTCGGCGGCATCATCACGGGACAGCGCACGGTCATCACCAAGCGCCAGGAGGCGATGGCGATCGTGACGCTCGAGGATCTCCAGGGCTCGATCGAGGTCGTGGTGTTCCCGCGACTCTACGAGACGACCCGCCCGCTCCTCCGCGACGGCGCCATCCTGCTCATCGCCGGGCGGGTCGACCACAAGGGCGAGGAGGTGTCGCTGCTGGCCGACCTCATCGCCGACTGGGACGACGCGGCGGCACGTGGCCCGGAGGAGTTCGCGCGCGACGTGGCAGCGGGCGATCGCGGCGGGAGAAACGGATCGTTCCGGCGGACACCCGTCGCCGTCGGGCCGGGTGCAGGAGTCCAGGCGGGCGCGTCGCCGCCCGTCGCCGCCCCCGCGTTCGTGTCACCCAGGCGCGATGGCGAGAACGGGAACGGGCCCGGCACGGTGCCCGAGGCGATGCCACGGATCCAGCCGGGGGAGCCCGTTCCCACGTACCTCGAAGCTCCGGGCGCGGTCGTCACGACCGACGAGGACCCGCACGACGAGCCCGCCGTGCCCGATGAGGTTCGCGCGCGCATCGTCGGCGACGCCACAGCCGACGCACCGGTCGCGGCCGGACCGGAGGCCGTGCTGCACGTCCGGTTCGAGGGTACGGCTGGCCCCGACCGGCTCGT
>DATAFZ010000008.1:0-20425 GCA_036257225.1 Candidatus Limnocylindrales bacterium
AGCCAGCCCCATGCGGCCCCGCCCGTCCGACCGCAGACCACGACCACGTCGGCGACGACCGGCCCGCCCGATCAGGGATCCGCCGACGCGGATCTGTCGGTCGATGGTGCCGTGGAGTCGCTCCGACGGTGGCTCGACGATGACCGTCCGTCGGTGCCGGCGCGGGTCGGACGCGCGTTCGCGGCGTGGACGCCACTTGCCCTGGCTATCGGCTGGGGCATGGGCGAACTCAGCGGTTGTGGCCGGTTCGCCGCGACGTGCGACCCACGGGTCGCACCGCTCTCGTGGGCCGTCCAGCTCGGCGTGCTAGCGCTGCTGATCCTCCTGCCACGCATCGCCAGGGTCGGGACGGTGGCGACGATCGGCGCGCTTGCGCCAGTCTTCCTCGCGTCGGTCCTGTTGTTCGCCGCCGACCCCGCCGAGTCCGACACGGCTCGCCAGATCCTTGCCGGGTTGATGGCCATCGGCTGGGGCATCGGGCTGGTCTACGGCGTGGCGCGCGAGGTCAACCGGGGAGCCCGGCCGGTATCCTGACCCCATGCCCCGACGGAACGACCCGGCAGACCTGTCGACGGCCGCGCAGCAATACCTCCTCGCCCTCCGGGTGACTGCCGGCGCCGAGGATGGCTCACGCGTGACCGCCGCCCAGATCGCCCGCCACTTGGGCGTGACCACGCAGGCCGCGAGCGAGATGTTCCGCCGCCTCGGGGCGGATGGTCTGGTCGAGCATGACGGGGGCCGCGAGTTGCGACTGACCACCCCGGGTCGGGCAGCCGCCGACGCGATCTTCCGCCGTCATGCCCTCCTCGAGTGGCTGCTCACCAGCGTCGTCGGTCTCGGCTGGGCGGAATCCGACGAGGAGGCGATGCGCCTGCAGGGCGCCATCTCACCGCGCGTCGAGGCGCGGCTGGACGACCTGCTCGGACATCCCGAGATCTGCCCGCACGGCAACCCGATCGACGCGGCGACCGCCAAGCGACGCCCGGCCGGCGTTCGGCTGTCGGAGGTCGAGGCAGGCGTGCACGCCACGATCTACCGCATCACCGAGGAGGCCGAGGAGGACGCCGGCCTGCTGTCCTACCTCGAGGCCCGGGCCCTCAAGCCGGGGGCAAGGATCACGGTCCTGGCCCGCTCCGAGTCGCTCGATTCGCTCACGCTGGACGGGTCGCGAGGGCGGGCGACGCTCGGGCTTCGTCCCGCATCGCTGATCCGCGTCCTGCTCGGCGACGCCGATCCTGGGCTGTTCCACCACGTGCCCGAGGCATGACCGACCGCGTACGGATCGCGCCCAGCCCGACGGGGCCGCTCCACATCGGTACCGCCCGCACCGCGCTGTACAACTACCTGCACGCCCGTCACGTCGGCGGGACCTTCATCCTGCGGCTCGAGGACACGGACCAGGTCCGCAGCACGGTCGAGTTCGAGAAGGACATCCTCGACGGCCTGCACTGGCTGGGTCTCGACTGGGACGAGGGCCCCGAGGTGGCCGGTGAGCCGGCCCGTGGCCCGCACGCACCGTACCGCCAGATGGAGCGGCTGCCGACGTACGCAGCCGCCGCCCAACAGCTGCTCGCGGAGGACCTGGCCTACCCGTGCTACTGCACACCCGAGGAACTGGAGGCCGACCGCAGGGCACAGGAGGCGGCCAAGCAGCCGCCGCGCTACGTCGGTCGGTGCGCCAAGCTGACCATCGACGAACGGCGGGCACGCGAGGCCGAGGGCCGGCGAGGCGTTCTCCGCTTCCGCGTCGGTGAAGGGATCGTCGCCTTCGACGACATCGTCAGAGGCCGGGTCGAGATCGATGTCGCCAACCTCGGCGGCGATTTCGTCATCGTCCGCGCCGACGGCACGCCGCTCTATCACTTCACGGTCGTCGTCGACGACGCCGCGATGGAGGTGACCGACGTCATCCGCGGCGAGGACCACCTGTCCAACACGCCGAAACACATCCTGCTGTTCCGGGCGCTCGGCCACGCGGTCCCGCGCTTCGCCCATCTGCCGCTCATCCTCAACCCGGACCGCACCAAGATGAGCAAGCGCAAGAGCCAGACGGCGATCGACGATTACATCGCGCAGGGCTTCATCAAGGAGGCGCTGGTCAACTACCTCGCGCTGCTCGGCTGGTCGACCGGTACGGAGGAGGAGATCCTCTCGCTCGACGAGTTGGTCGACCGGTTCGACGTCCGGAACGTGCACAAGGGCGGCGCCGTCTTCGACCGCGAGCGGCTCGAGTGGCTCAACGGCCAGTGGATCCGGCGTCTCCCACCCGATGAGCTCATCGACCGGATGCGACCGTTCGTCGAGGCCGAGCTCGCCGCCGGTCGGATCGAGCGGATGCCCAGCGACGAGGAGCTGCGTGCGCTGCTCCCGGTCATCCAGGAGCGGCTGCCCACGCTCGGCGCGATCGGCGACCTCGTCGGGTTCCTGTGGGTCACGGACCTCGACGTCGATCCGGCCGCGCTCGTGCCCAAGCGCTGGGACGCCGCCACTGCCCGCGAGGGGCTGGCCGCCGCCCGCGACACCATTGCCGGTATCGGCGACGTGTCCTTCGAGGCAGACGAGCTCGAGCCGCCACTCAGAGGGCTTGCCGAGGAGGGCGGCTGGAAGGCCGGCGACCTGTTCATGGCGATCCGTGTCGCGGTCACCGGCCGGACCGCGACGCCGCCGCTGTTCGACACGCTGGTCGCCCTTGGCCGCCAGCGCGTGCTGGACCGACTGGATCGTGCGCTCGCCGTACTCGATCGGGAGGAGGACTCGACTTGACCAGAGATGACGTCCAGCGCTGGCTCGATGCCTACGTCGACGCGTGGCGCACCTATGACCGCCAGGCGATCGGCGACCTCTTCGCTGCGGATGCCTCGTACCGATACCAGCCATATCGGGATCCGGTCGTTGGCCGCGATGCCATCGTCGCCGACTGGCTGGAGGACCCTGACGCCGCCGGTTCGTGGGAGGCCGCCTACGAGCCCTACGCCGTCGACGGCGACCGCGCGGTCGCCGTCGGGGAGAGTCGCTACCTCGAAGCGGATGGCTCGTTGCGGACGGTCTACTACAACGTCTGGCTGCTGCGCTTCGATGGCGAAGGTCGCTGCGCGGAGTTCGTCGAGTACTGGCGCGAGCTGCCGGAGGAGCTTCGCAACCGCGGCTGAACGACCTTCCCCCGAGGATTGGGACGAGGACGAAATGCCGTGCCCCGACGACGAAGCCCGTCCGTACCCGACGGCGCCCTAGGCTGACCCACGTCGCGTCGACCACCCACGGGCGGCAGCGACCCCGGCGCTTCGAGGGAGGGTCCGCGCACGTGCGGCCTCCTCCGTCGCGTGAGCGCCCGGGCTGGACCAACACCACCGGGAGGCTAGAGATGGGCGAAGCAAAGGTCGGCGGCGAATTCGTCACGCATGAGTTCGATGAGGCCATCGCGATCCAGCGTTCGATCGTGAAGGCGGAGGACAGCCTCGCGACGACACATCCGATGTCGTCGGCGAAGCAGGCGATCAAGTCGGCCCTGACCGAGGACCGCCGGTTCCTCAAGCAGCTCGAGACCATGGGTAAGGAGCACGACGCGAGCGGCAAGGTGGAGGACGTCGCCGCCGGGCTTACCGAGCTCATGTCGCAGACCCTCGACTCGGCGACGACCGAGCGCGCCGACAGCGCCTACTACGAAGCGCATGCTGTTTTGCTCAATCTCAAGCGCAAGCAGATGGACTCGGCCGGCGGCATGCGCAAGATCGCGAGCGCGCTCAAGGACAAGCAGATGCGGACCGCCGCGACCGAGTTCGAGCGGGCGCAGCGAGCGTCCAGCCGAACGCTCGCCACCGAGCTGGCGACGTACGCGAAGACGATCACAACAGCCGGCTGATCGACCTTGGACATCCGCCTCATCTGGCGCGAGTACGGCCTGAGCATCACGCTTGCCGCGCTTTTCCTGGCGGCTTGGGGCCTGCAGACGTGGGCGGGCTGGACGGCGTTCGCGGCTGACCAGCTCGCCCACGGCCAGACACCGGCGGCCTTCGGTGATGACGGCTATGTCTGGCAGTGGGCTGAATCGACCTTCGAGAACTGGCAGTCCGAGTTCCTGCAGATCTTCGTGTTCATCGTCCTGACCACCATCCTCGTGCACCACAAGAGCCACGAGTCGCCCGACACCGACTACGACACCGAGGCGGCGCTGCGCCGCATCGAGGCCAAGGTCAATGCCCTCGAGCGGAAGGTGGCCAAGGATTGAGCGAACGAGACATCGACAAGGAGAAGGTGCGGGAGGAACACCTCGCTGAGGTCAACCCCGGCGCACACTGGGCATATCTGCTCGGGGTGGTGGGCGGTGGCCTGATCGCCATGCTGGCAATCATCGCCTGGCTCGGCGGTTCATGAAGCCCTCGGGTATCAGAACTCGACGGGCAAGCGTTCGAGGGCACGATCCGTCGGTGTCTTGACTCGCACGACGGGACCGCTGACTGCGTAGTCCGGGATCCGTGCGAACAGCTCCTCGAAGACGATCAGGGCCTCGAGCCGGGCGAGCGGGGCGCCGAGACAATGGTGGATCCCGTCGCCGAATGCCGCGTGCCGTACAGGAGCACGCGTGACGTCGAGTCGGTCAGGATCGACCCAGCGCCGCTCGTCGCGATTGGCCGACGCCCAGACGAGGAGGACCTGCGCACGATCGGGGATCACGCCACCACCGATCTCGACGTCACGGGTCGATGTCCGGACCAACACCTGGATCGGGGCGTCGTAGCGCAGCAGTTCCTCGACCGCCGCGGGGATCGCCCGCCGATCGCTCCGGACCAGATCGCGTTGCTCCGGGAACATGGCGAGGTGCAGCAACGAGTTCGAGATCAGCCCAGACGTCGTGGTGATCCCCGCGACGAACAGCAGGAGCGAACTCCCGAGGAGCTCATCGGCGCTGAGCTGGCCTGCGGCCTCCGCATCGACGAGGAACGTCATGAGGTCGTCGCGCGGTTCCTCGCGCCGCTCGCGGGCGATGTCTCTCACGTAGTCGCGCATGCGATCGCGTGCCGCCAAGGCGACCGGCGGCAGGGCTCGCTCACCGGCCGTGCGCTGGAGCATGTCGCCGAACCAGGAGAGCAACATCGGATGATCCTGGTCCGGGAAGCCGAACCAGGTGAACATCGTCGTAGCGGGTAACGGGCGCGCGAGGTCGTAGGCGAAGTCGGCACGACCAGCGTCGATGAAGCCATCGATGAGCTCGTGCACCTTGGCGCGGACGGCGGGTTCGAACCGGACACGGAGCGCGGACGGACTGAATGCCAGCCGGAGGGCGCCGCGCAGCCTGGTGTGGAGTGGCGGATCGGCAGCCGGCAGGTCGCCCGCCGGGAGAAACAGCTGGTACGTGTCGTCCACGTCGTTCCCCGTCCCACCGGCACTGCTCGAGAAGGTCTCCCAGTCCTTGGCCGCCGCGACGATATCGTCGAAGCGCGACAGGACCCATACGTCGCGTGCCCGGTGGTGGTAGCACGGAGCTTCATCGCGCAGGCGTCGATAGGCCGGATAGGGATCGTCCAGTGGAACGAGTGGGTCCCACCGGATCGGTGCGTCGGTGCGCGACAGATGATCCACCGACATCGGCGGTCCTCGCGGGCGGGGCTGCGCAATCGTTCGCACAGCCATGCTACGCGGGCGCCACCGGGTGCGACAAGTCTTCACGGTCCATCAACGAGTCGTTAACACGGCTCGCTATGCTCAACCGAGCATATGGCACGCACGATCCTGGTCGTCGAAGACGAACCGACGCTGCGCGAGACGATCGTCGACGCGCTCGAGTCCGAGGGATTCCGGGTCATCGCCGCCGCCGACGGGCGCGAGGCCCTGACCCAGTTCCGGGCGGAACGCCCGGACCTCGTGCTCCTCGACCTCATGCTCCCCGAGCTGTCCGGCGTCGAGGTGACCCGCATCATCCGCGCCGAGTCCGGCGTGCCCATCGTCATGCTGACGGCCAAGGACTCCGAGCTGGACAAGGTCGTCGGCCTCGAGTTGGGCGCCGACGACTACGTGACCAAGCCGTTCTCCCTCCGCGAGCTGACCGCTCGGATCAGGGCGCTATTCCGCCGCTCCGAGGCGGCCGTCGCCACGGGCTCGGCACCGACGATCGTCGATCTCGGGCGCGTGCAGGCGGACCTCGGGGGCCATCGACTGCTGCGCGATGGCGACGTCTTGCCGATCAAGCCGAAGGCGTTCGAGCTCCTGGCGTTCCTCATAAGGAACCCCGGCCAGGTGTTCACCCGCGATCAGCTCCTCGAGAAGGTGTGGGGCTACGACTACGCCGGGGAGACGCGCACGGTCGACGTCCACGTCCACTGGCTGCGCAGCCAGATCGAGGAGGACCCGGGTCAGCCGGCGTTCATCCACACGGTCCGCGGGGTCGGCTACGTGTTCCGGCGGCCGACGTGAGGGCCGCGCGGTCCGGCAACGTTGACGCGCCGCTGATGACCTGTTCACACGCGGGCCCGAGCCTGTGAGCATGCCGGTCCGAGATCGCCAGCCCGAGCCCGTCGACCCCGTGACGTTGCACCCCGTCGTGCTCGTGCGGCCCGGCGGCGTCGAGGACGGCAGCGCTGCCACGAGCCCCGGGGTCCTCCTCTCCCCGGGAGCTCTCCTTCCTCCCGCACCGGTGCCGGCGCCAGCACGGGCGCTGGCGCTGGATGCACTCCGCGTCGTTCGCGCGCTGCGCGATCCCGCCAGGCGACCGGCGCGCTGGGCGCAGCCGTCGTTCGGCGCCGAGGTCGAGCTCGTGCGTCGCCATCTTGCGCCGGTCCGTAGCCGTCAGACGCTGGCCGCCTCGTACGGCCGCGAGGCGTTCCACCTCGTCATCTCGCGCGGCGAGCGCGACGACCCGAGCCCGATCAGATTGGCCTACGCGCTGCGCTGGATGGAGCTCCGCGACGGCGCGACGGGACCTTCCTGGCAGACGCTGTTGAGCTAGACCGAGGCACCCCGACCGCGGTCGGGGTGGTGCGCACTTGCACCGGGTCTGTATGCTGCTGGGCCGGCCCGCCGATGACCGTGTCCGACGTCGGCGTTCTTTGGTCGTTTCGTCGTTCAGGGGGCTTGGACGAGGGTACGCCCATGACCATCGCGAGGCACCGTACCGGGACCCCGGACGGGCTGGACGCCGCACTGGCGCTCGGCGTGGATGCGCTCCGGATCGCGCGGGTGCTCCGAGATCCCGCACGCTGGCCGGCTCGCTGGATCGAGCCAGCCTTCGGCGCCGAGGTCGAACGCATCCGACGCCCGCTCGCCCGCATCCGGTCGCGCCGGACCCTCGAAGCCTCGTACGCACGCAAGGTGTTCGGCGTGGCCGAGGTACGGTCCTATCCGGCAGAGGGCAGCCCGGTGCGCGTGGCCTACGCCCTTCGGTGGATCGAGCTGCAGGACGGCGTGACGGGCCCTTCCTGGCCGGCGCTGGTCGGCTGACAGCGGGCGGCAGTCACGTCGCCTTGTGGAACATCCGCTCGATCGCCTCAGCCGCGTCCTCAGCCGCGTCGATCGCGTTCTCGAGCTCGCGATAGAGGTCGCGCCACTTGAGGACGTACAACGGCTCCGAGCCGTCGCGGAACAGCCGCGCCACCGCCGCGCGCGACAGTGTGTCGGCCCGATGCTCGAGGTCGTGGACCCTCGTCAGGTCAGCGTCGAGATCCTTCAGACCGTCGAGCTTGCGCAGCGCCGAGATGAGCGCGTCGGCCTGATCGGCGAGGATGTGGGCCAGCTGGCGCGCCTCGTCGGTGGGCTGATCGATGTCGTAGATCACCAGCGTCTCGGCGGTCGCCTGGATCCCGTCGACGACGTCATCGAGCCGGACCGTCAGATTGTGGATGTCCTCCCGGTCGAACGGCGTGATGAAGGCATCCTCGAGCCGCTCGTTGATCTCCCGATCGATGTCGTCACCGCGCTTCTCGAGGGCCTGGATCTCCGCGACGCGCTCGTCGAGCCGGTCATACGAGTCGATCATCTCGCGCAGCTTCGTGGCTGCCACCTGGAGGTTCTCGCCGTCCGCGACGAACAGATCGAAGAACCGGACGTCCTTGGGAAGCAGCCGGAACGACATCGAACGACCCCCTTGCTCAGCCGAAGCCGACAGTGTGGAGGATGAACCAGGTGGCCCCCGCCACCAGCCCGGCCGCGGGGATCGTGATGACCCACGCGAGCAGGATGCGGTGGGCGACGCCCCATCGAACGCCTTTCGGCCCACGGGCCGAACCCACGCCCATGATGGCGCTCGAGATGACGTGTGTGGTCGACACCGGCATACCGAGCGAGGCGGTCCCGATCAGGACCGTCGCAGCCGTGGTTTCCGCGGCGAACCCGTGGACCGGCTCCAACGCCACGACCCGGTGGCCCATGGTCCGCATGATCCGCCATCCCCCGACCGCGGTCCCGAGCGAGAGGGCGGACGCCGACACGATGATGACCCAGAACGGAACGTCGATGGTGGGGATGGCACCGGCCGCGAACAGGGCGAGCGTGATGATGCCCATCGTCTTCTGCGCGTCGTTGGAGCCGTGGCTGAAGGCCATGTACCCGGCTGAGATGACCTGCAATCGCCGGAAGACCCGCGCCATGGGCTTGCGTTTCGCGTTCCGGAAGATCCAGTAGAGGGCGAGCATCAGCAGGAACGCACCGACGAAGCCGATCAGCGGTGAGCTGACCATCGGCACCAGGACCTTGTTGAACAGTCCGTCCGTCTTGAGGGCGGCGACACCGGCCGCCACGATCGTCGCGCCCAGGAGTCCACCGATCAATGCGTGCGAGCTCGACGACGGGAGCCCCAACCACCACGTGATGAGGTTCCACGCGATCGCGCCGACGAGCGCGGCGGCGACGACCGCTTGCGTCGTCGTCGCTTCGTCGACCAGGCCCGCACCGATCGTCTTTGCCACCGCGGTCCCGGCGAACGCCCCGATGAAGTTGAACGCAGTCGCCATGAAGATGGCGTGGCGGGGATGGAGTGCCCGCGTGGCGACCGACGTGGCGATCGCGTTCGCCGTGTCGTGGAAGCCGTTGATGTAATCGAAGACCACCGCCAGTGCGATGACGACGACGAGGGCGAACAGGGCGCCGTCCACCAAGGGATCGGTTCCTCACGGCGTGGGGTGTTCACGCGATGTTAACCGCAGGGAGGAGCCCCAGCGGGCCGATCTCGGGCATGCGGTCGGGCCGTCGGTCTCGCCGCTATCCTTACGCGGCCATGCGCCTGTCCCACCTGTTCTTCGCCACGCTCCGCGACGACCCGGCGGACGCCGAGATGGTCTCGCACCGGCTGCTGCTGCGCGCCGGCTATGTCCGTCAGCTGGGTTCGGGCATCTACTCGTTGCTGCCGCTGGGGTTCCGGGTCAGCAGACACGTCGAGCAGGTGATCCGGGAGGAGATGGACCGGATCGGCTCCCAGGAGATGGAGATGCCGGTCGTCCATCCCGCCGAGATCTGGAAGGAGAGCGGTCGCTACGCGAAGATCGGTCCGGAACTCGTCCGGTTCAAGGACCGCGGCGAACGGGACATGGTGCTGGCGATGACCCACGAGGAGGTCGTCGCCCTCCTGCTGCGCGACCTCGTCCAGAGCTATCGGCAGCTGCCGATGATGGTCTATCACTTCCAGACGAAGTTCCGCGATGAACCGCGCTCACGGGGCGGCCTCATCCGCGTCCGCGAGTTCGTGATGAAGGACGCGTACAGCTGCGACCGTGATGCGGCGGGCCTGGACGAGAGCTACCGCCTCCAGTACCAGGCGTACGAGCGGATCTTCGAGCGGCTCGGGCTCGACGCGATCGCGGTGGGGGCCGATGTCGGCATCATGGGCGGCTCGGGCGCCCACGAGTTCATGGTGCTGAACGAGTTCGGCGAGGACACGCTCGTCCTGTGCGACCAGTGTGGCTACGCCGAGAACCAGCAGATCGCCGAGGCCCGCAAGCCCGAGCCGGCGGCGGAGGACGCGCTGCCGATGGAAGATGTCGAAACCCCGGGCGCGACCACCATCGACGCGCTGGCGACGTTCCTTGGCATCCCCACCAGCAGGACGGCGAAGGCAGCGTTCTTCATGACCGGCGACGGTCGATTCGTGGTGGCCATCGTGCGCGGTGACTACGACGTCAACGAGACCAAGCTGGTCAACGCGATCAAGGCGATCGGCGGGCTGCGCCCGGCGACGCTCGACGAGATCACCGGGCGCGGGATGCAGGCCGGCTACGGCTCGCCGATCGGCGCCAAGGATGCGGTCGTCGTGGTCGATGAGCTCGTGCTGCGCTCGCCGAACCTCGTGGCCGGCGCGAACCGCGTCGGCTGGCACGTAAAGAACGTCAACGTGCCACGCGACTACACGCCTGATGAGATCGCCGACCTCACGAATGCCCGCGAGGGCGACCCCTGCATCCGCTGCGGCTCGCCGTTGCGGCTGTCCAAGGGGATCGAAGTCGGCAACATCTTCAAGCTCGGGACGGACTTCACGGTCCCCTTTGGGGCCACCTACCTCGGCGAGGACGGCGAACGCCACCCGATCGTGATGGGCTCCTACGGCATCGGCGTCGGGCGCAACGTGGCCTGCATCGTGGAGGAGCACCACGACGAGAAAGGCATCGTGTGGCCCGCCGAGGTCGCGCCGTACGCGGCCCATCTGGTGTCCATCGGCGGCGCCAAGGAGCCGCGCGTGCTCGAGGTCGCGGAGCGGCTCCATTCGCTGGCGGCCGAAGCCGGCGATCGACACGAGATCCTCTGGGACGACCGGGACGAGTCGCCGGGCGTGAAGTTCACCGACGCCGAGCTCCTCGGCATGCCCTGGATCCTGACCGTGTCGCCGCGCTCGCTGGCCGCAGGTGGGATCGAGGTCACCGAGCGCGCCACGGGCGAACGGTCGACCCGCCCGATCGAGGAGGTCGAGGCGCTGCTCGTGCGCGGCTTCAAGGCGGGTGCCGCGGCCGCCTGATCCGGTCGTGTCACTGGACCAGATCGAGCTCGGCAGCTAGCCGTCGGGGGCGACGTCCACGATGGCCTCGGCCACGATCGCGGCGCCATCGACCGTCGTGCCGTCGAGTGCCAGCACCAGCTCGCCGTCATCCGCGGACCGCTCGACCAGGACGGCCGACGGCACCACCTCGCCCACCACCACCTCCTCGGGCTCGTCGCCGAGACGGCTGATCGCGAAGCTGACGGCCGGCGGGATCGAGGCCGAGATCGAGATCTCGGCGATGCGATAGGGCGATCCCTTCTGACGCAACGAGGTGTTCGTCATCTCCTGCAGCGCGGTCGCTCGCACGATCAGCTCGGCCAGGGTGCTCGGGTCGATCTTCTCGATGACGGTCGTCACCCCGCGCCGCGCCATGCCCACGGCCTCTCGAGCGCTGCGCGAGACCGCCTCGGCCGTCGCCGGGTCGGCAGCCGTCCGGTTCGCGATGGCCGCGGCCTGCGCAGCGGCCTCCTGGGCCCGCTTGATGAAGCTCATCGGGACCACCCCTCCTCGACGGGGCACGTCGCCCGTCGGACACCCAGCAGGATAGCGAGCGGGCGCCACCGCGCCAGTAGGATTCGCGACGCGATGCCCGCCCGACCGACGCCGCCAGCCGACGACCTGTACGCCCGTCTCGGCATCCCGCGGGATGCCAGCCCGGAAGCGGTCGAAGTCGCCTGGCGAGCACTGCTGCGCCAGCATCACCCCGACGTCGCCGGGCCAGACGGCCTGGAGCTTGCGAAACGGATCAATGTCGCACATGACTGGCTCAGCGACCCCGACCTCCGACGCCGCTACGACCGCGAGCGCGCGACGGGGATCCGTGGCGGCCGCCCGCCGCGCGCTGGTCCGGACTGGGCGTCTGCGCCCCTGCGGACGGTCCGACGACCACCGACCACGGCGGAGCGTGTGGCCTCCGTCATCGAGCGGGTCGGGCGCCTGACCGTCGACGAGCTCGATCGGCTCGCCCTCGCAGAGCCGGCCCCGATCGCCTTCCTCGCCACGCTGCGACAGTTCGTCCACCCCGACCTCGAGCGCGCGCTCCAGGCGGCGGAGCGTGAGGCGGTTGCCGCGCTGCCGCCGGCCGCCAGACGGTTGGTGGCGGTCCGCGATGCCGTCGTCGGCCAGCTCGCCGACGTGATCATGGGCGACGTCCTCGACGAGATCCTCGGCGATCCCGCGGCGACGTGGGCTCGTGAGCGGCTGACCCGAGGTTGGGATTCGGCCATCGGCCAGCCGCGCTACGGGCCGGCGACCATGGCGGTCGGCGCCCTGCTCGAGCGGGCCCGCGGCCTCACCGCCGACGAGCTCCGCAGCCTCGCCACGACCGGCACACTCGAGCGGCTCGGCGACTCGCCCTGGCCGACGGGCACGTCGCCCGAGGAGGATGACGCGCTGCGGGTCTCGAGCGAGCTCGCCACGGCCGACATCGCCGACGCGATCGATGCCGCGCTCGCACGCACCGACGGCGTCGGTGTCCGGGCGAGCGCCGCCGCCCGGCGGGCGGCGATCCGGATCGCCCACCTGGTGGTCCTGCGCCACGCGTTCACGATCGCGGCGTTCGAGCGCCACGCCGCGCCGTGGCTGGGCGACCTGATCGAGCGGACGGGGCCCTGGGGCCCGCGCGTCCGCGGTCGCTGACGCAGGGTCGCTCGAATCAGCTCGCGGTCTCGCGCGCCCGCGGAGCCCGGTGTGCGATGCTCGCCCCCGTGGAACCTGCCGTGGCCGTCATCGTGACGCTGGCGCTGCTCGGAGCGGTCGCGACGATCGCGGCCATCCGCCAGGACCGAGCGCTGAGGGGAGCGCAGGCGACGATCGCACGCCTCGAAAGCGAGGAAGCCGGGCAGCAGGTACGCGACGCCGCTCGGTCCGCTGACGATCACGCGCTCCACGACACGCTCGATGCCGGCGTGATCCGGCTCGATGCAGGACTCCGGATCCGCGACGCCAATGCGCGCGCGCACGACCTGCTCGGACGGCAGCCAGGCAGCCTGACGGACCGGTCCGTCATGGAGGCCTTCCTCGACCCGGCCGTCGAGCGCCTCGCGCGTCATGCCCTCGAGTCGGGGTCGGCGACGGGTGAGGTCCAGTCGGCAGGGCCGGACGGGCCGGCCCTGGTCATCCGGGCGCGCAGGGCTCCCAGTGGGGACGCGTGGCTGGTGCTCGACGATGTGTCGGAGTTGCGCCGGCTCCAGCGGATCAGGGCCGAGTTCATCGACAACCTGTCGCACGAGCTGCGCACGCCGCTCACGACGGTCAGCCTCCTGGCGGAGACGCTCGAGCGGGAGGCCGAGGCCGTCGGTGACGCGATCCCGGGCAAGATGCGCGAGCGCATCGCCAAGATCGAGGTGGAGACCGGCCATCTGGTCCAGATGGTCAATGAGCTCCTCGATCTCAGCCGCATCGAGGGCGGCGGGACGCTGCAGCTCACCGACGGGGTCGACATGAGCGGCCTGGCGGCCGACTCGGCCGAACGGCTGCGGCTGTTCGCCGAACGCCAGGGTGTCACGCTCAGGATCGACACGCCGAGCGGGCTCCCACGCGTGCGCGGCGACGCGGCGAGGCTCGGTCAGGTCGTCGTGAACCTCGTCCACAATGCGGTCAAGTTCAGCCCTGACGGCGGCGAGATCATCGTCCGCACCTCCGCCCAGGGTGACGACCTCGTGACCGCCATCGAGGACCATGGGATCGGCATCCCGCGAGCCGCCCGCGACCGCGTGTTCGAGCGCTTCTACAAGGTCGACCGGGCGCGGCTGCGGGCCGAGGCGGGTGGCGGGACCGGACTCGGTCTGGCCATCGCGCGCCATGTCATCGAGCAACACGGCGGCCGGATCTGGGTCGAGTCCCAGGAGGGCGTCGGCTCGACATTCTCGTTCGCGTTGCCGATCGGCGACGGCATCGACGGGCCTCGCTCGTCCTGACCGGAGCACGCATGGATCGTCTTCACGTCGCGACCTTCAACATCCTCAACCTGGCAGATCGCTGGGTCGAGCGCCTGCCGCTGATCCTGGCCGACATGGCGGCGCTGCAGCCCGATGTCCTCGGACTCCAGGAAGTCGTCTTCGTGATGCAGCAGGACAGGCTCATCGGTGCGGCAGGGGAGGGGCACTACGCGACGCTCCGGGGCTGGGCGGGACGCCCCGAGTACGGCAACAGCCTGCTCATCCGCGAGCCGCTGGCCGGTCGGGACGTCGAGCGGCTGGACCTCGGCCTGCAGCGCGCAGCACATCGGACGGTCATCGAACTGCCGGCGGGCGCGAGCCTCCTCGTGGCGGTGACCCATCTCCACCATGCCGTACCCGCGACCGCTGAGCGGGACGAGCAGGCGGTCGCGCTGATCGACTGGCTGGCGAGGGCACCCGGGACCGACGCCACGATCGTCATGGGCGACTTCAACGCCGACCCCGCCGAGCCGGCCTACTCGCGGATGGTCGCGGCCGGCTTCCGGTCCGCGTTCGCCGAGGCGAATGGCGCGGAGCCCGCGGTCACCTGGCCCTCGGGGCTGCAGGCGCCGGCGATGGACACCGACGGAGAACCCGACTGCCTGGATTACATCTGGCTTCGCGGCGCGGTCCGGGCCGTTGATGCGCGCCTCGTGTTCGACCGACCGCATCCCGACGATCCGTCGCTCTACCCGAGTGACCACGTCGGCGTCGCAGCGCACGTGGAGATCGGGTAGGCGTGCTCCGACTTGCGCATCGCGGGGACTGGCGGCACGCCCCGGAGAACAGCATCGCGGCGCTCGAGGCCGCGCTGGGCGTGCCGGGCTGCGACGGCGTCGAGTTCGATGTCCGCCTGTCGTCGGATGGCGTCCCCGTGTTGCTCCACGACGAGACGCTCCAACGGGTCCAGGGACGGTCGGAACCGGTCGATCAGGTGCCCGCTCGACAGCTCGAGGATCTCGGCGTGCCGACCCTCGCCGACGCGCTCCACGCGATCCCGCATCGGTCGGCCATCAACGTCGACCTCAAGGGGCTCCATGACCGCACCGTCGTCGAGGTCCTCGCCTCGGGGCGGGGACCGGGGCTGGTGAACGGGGTGGTGTCCTCGTTCGAGGCCGAAACGCTCGAGCGTGTCGCGGGCCTCGCCCCTGCCTGGCCGCGCTGGCTCAACGCCCATGACCTGTCGGCCGCGACCATCCACCGCGCGGCCCAGCTCGAATGCCAGGCCGTCTCGGTCGACTTCCACGCGATCGACCACGGGTCGGTCGCCGCGGCCCGCGCTGCGGGACTCGAGGTGGCAGCCTGGACGGTCCGCCGTCGGACGACGTACGGTCGGTTGCAGCGGCTCGGGGTCATCGCGGCCTGCGTCGAGGCGGCCGCGCTCGACGGCTGAGCGGCCGCAGGAGGAACGAGTGACGGATCGGGCGGACCTGGTAGTCGTCGGCGCCGGTACGGTCGGCGGCTGGGCGTCGGTCTTCGCCGCCGCCGACGGCGTCGGCCGGGTCGTCGTGCTCGAGCGCGGTCTGGCGGGGATGGGAGCCTCGTCCCGGGCGGCGGGCGTCGTGCGCGCCCAGGGCGGGACACCCACGACGGTCGCGCTCGGGCGCTGGTCGATCGACTTTTATCGGGGCCAGACCGTCGCGTACGGCACCGACTCGGGCTTCCGCGAGCTGGGCTACCTGATCCTGGCCGTCACGGAAGACGACGAGCGTGCGGGCCGGGAACGGGTCGCGATGCAGCAGACGGCCGGGCTGACCGACGTCCGCTGGCTGTCCGCGGAGGAGGCCGTGGCGTCCGTTGGCACGCTGTCGGCCGAAGGCCACCGCGGCGGCAGCTACCGCGACGGCGACGGTCACATCGATCCCCCACGCAACGTGCGCGCCTACTCGCTGGCGATGCAGGCGGCGGGTGTCGAGCTGCGGGAGCGGACGTCGTTCATCGGCCTGCGGGTCGCGGATGACCAGGCGCGTGTCGTCGCGGTCGAGACCGACGCGGGGGTGATCGAGACGGAGCGGGTGTTGCTGACCGGCGGCCCGTCGTTGCGTGCCGTCGGCTTGCTGGCCGGGCTACACATCCCAGCCGGGGCGGCGCGCCACACGGTGGCCGTGCTGGAGCCCCACCCGGCGTTCGGGGTGGACCGGATGCCGATGGTCTTCGACATCGGGGCGGGTCTCTACTGGCGGCTGGAGGAGGGTGGGCTGCTGTTCGGCTGGAGCGATCCAGACGAGCAGCCCGGCGAGGCGCGCCAGATCGACTGGGTGGCGTACGAGCGCTATCGCGCGCGGCTCGCCGACCTCGTGCCGGTCACCCGGGATCTCGGGCTACGCAAGATCTGGGCGGCCACGATCGACTACACGCCCGATCATCTGCCGATCCTGGGCCCGGCCATCCGCCCCGATGGCTCGGTCATCGGAGGCGCGACCGTCGCCGCGGCGGCAGGGCATGGGATGATGTGGGGCCCAGCGGTCGCGCGGGTCGCCGCGGACCTCGCGCTGCACGGCACCACCCACCTCGTCGACGTCACCGACCTCGGCCTCGATCGGTTCGATGCCGAGGGCCGCAGCCGGCTCGCGCCCGACCCGATCGCGCTGCCCTACCCGAACGTCGCGGGCGATTGACCGCCCAGCTCAGCTGCAGCAGCCAGACCCGCAACAGGCGCCATCGGCGACGAGCGGGAGCATCCCGGCGGCCGGGCGCGGCAGCTCCACCGGGCGGATCGAGGCAAACGTCCAGTCGGCCGGTTTGGTCGCTTTGACGATCGCGCCATGGAGGCCGTCGGCGACGCTGTGGGTGGAGGTCACGGAGATCTCGGTGAGTCCGACGGCTTCGAGACCCGCGCGGTACTCGGCGAACGACAGGGCGCCCGCGATGCAGCCGACGAACGAGCCACGCTCGGCGCGTTGCTCCGGGGTCAGCGCGTCATCGGCGACGACGTCGCTGATGCCCAACCGACCGCCGGGTCGAAGCACGCGCGCGACCTCGGCAAGGACGGCGGCCTTGTCAGCCGACAGGTTCACGACACAGTTGCTGATAACCACGTCGACCGAGGCGTCGCCGAGCGGGATCGACTCGATGCGGCCCTTGCGGAATTCGACATTGGTCGCGCCCGCTTCCGCCGCGTTGCGGCGGGCCAACTCGAGCATCTCGTCGGTCATGTCGAGACCGTAGGCGAACCCGGTCGGACCGACCCTGGCTGCCGACAGCAGGACGTCGATGCCACCGCCGGACCCGAGGTCCAGGACCACCTCGCCCGGTCGCAGGTCGGCCACGGCAGTCGGATTGCCGCAGCCCAGGCTCGCCAGGACGGCCGTCTCGGGCAGCGACGAGCGGTCGGTCGCGTCATACAGCAGCTCGCCCCAGGCGGCCTCCCCGGTGGGGCCACAACAGCCACCGGCGACGTCGGCCGGTACGTCTTCCCGGCGCAGGAGCGCCCGGGCGGTCGCCGCGTACCGTTCGCGGACCTCGTCCGTGATCGCTTCGGTGCCGGTCGTTTGAGCGGTGGCGTTCATCGTCGTTCCCTTCGTGATCGGTAGATGTCGCCATGCTGGCCGATATATCGATACTTGTCAATATCGATTCTTACCGATATATTGAGCCACGTGCCTCGAACCCTCAAGACCACCTCACTCGATCCGGACGTCCGCCTGCTGGCGGCGCTCGCCGATCCGACCAGGCTGGCGATCGTCCGGCAGCTGGCGGCCGACACGGAGACGTGTGCCTGTGACTTCACGAGCTGCTGTGACGTCGGCCAGCCCACGGTGTCGCATCACCTGCGCGTGCTGCGCGAGGCCGGCGTCGTCACGTCGGAGCGGCGCGGCCAGTGGATCTTCTACCGACTGTCCCCGGATGTCGCCGGGCGCCTCCGCGCCATCGCCGGGGAGCTGACGGCGGGCGGGCTGATCCCCGCGGCGGATCTCGTCGCCCGCCGCGGCGACCGCCCCACGCGCCCGGTTGCGACCGCCTAGCGGGCTGGCTTCAGGAGATCCGGCGGGAGCAGCCAGCGCAGCGTCCCGCCACCGGCCCGCAACGGGCGATCGACCTCGATGCGCGCCAGCGCGCCCTTGCGCATCGTGACGCCGGCCGCTGCGCAGAGGACGGACAACAGCTCGCTGAAATCGGGGTCGTGGCCGACCAGCATCGCCTCGTCCGGGTCGCCCGCGTCGTGCAGGATCGCCTCGATGATGTCGAGATCGAGCGAGCCCGCCAGGCGCTGGTCCTCGGTCACGGTGCCATCGACACGGTCCGCGACGAGCTCCGCGGTCTCGACCGCCCGCATTTTCGGAGAGGTGATCACGGCCTCGGCACGGAAGCCGATCGCCGCAAGATGGTCGCCGAGCCGTTTGGCCTGTTTCCTGCCCTTCTCGCTCAGCGGACGCTCGGCATCCGGCCGGTCCCAGGCCTCCGGGTCGCCTGCATCGGCGTGGCGCAACAGGTCGAGCAGCATCAGGCGGGCTGGCGAGTCTCGCGCGCTGCCCGGGTCGTGACGGTCGCGAACTGGCGGACGCGCTCTCCGATCTGGATGAACACACGGCGGAACACGGCCAGCCGCTCCTCCTCGGTGCCCGCTGCCTCCGCCGGATCCTCGTAGCCCCAGTGGAGCGACTCGTGGACGCCGGGGAAGGCCGGGCAGACCTGACGTGCCTCGTCGCACACGGTGACGACGTAGTCGAACGTCGCACCGAGGTACTCGGTCACTGACTTGGATCGCGCGCCGGTGGCATCGATGCCTGCCTCCCTGAGGACCCGCAGGGTCAAGGGGTTGACGCCGCGCGGCTCGGTGCCGGCACTGGACACCTCGAAGCGCCCACCACCGTGGTGGCGTAGCAGCGCCTCGGCCATGATGCTGCGGGCCGAGTTCCCGGTGCACACGAACAGGACGCGGAGCGGAACGGCGTCGGCAGCGTCCCTCATGGGTTGAGATCCTCGACGTCGCCGGTGACCAGGTACACGATGTCCTCGGCGATGTTCGTCGAGCGGTCGCCGATGCGCTCGATGTAGTGGCTGGCGATGATGATCCGCGTCCCGCGCTCGACGTTCGCCGGATCTTGGCGCATCAGGTCGACGACGTCATCGAAGATCTGGTGATAGATGCGGTCGATCTCGTCGTCCTGGACCGCCACCTCGCGGGCCGCGACCGCATCGGCGTCCACCAGCGCTCGCAAGACCCCATGGACGAGGACCGCGGAGCGTTCCGCCATCTCGGGCAGGCTGACGTACTCCTTCAGCGGCGGCTCAGGTGCCAGCTTGATGACCTGCTTGGCCAACGACGACGCGTGATCCCCGATCCGCTCGAGCTCGTAGGTCACGTGGTCGAGGGTGAGGAGATAGCGAAGGTCGCGGGCGACCGGCTGCTGCGTGGCGATCGCAACACTGATCTGGCGTGAGACCTCCCGCTGCGCATCGTTGATCCGGGCGTCAGCCTTGATGATCTCGAGCGCGAGGTCGGCGTCATGATCCACGAGCGCCCTGGAGGCTTCCCGGATCGCGTGCTCGACCAGCGCGCCCATCCGCAGCACGGCGTCCTTGATCTCCTGCTCCTGGATGTCGAGAACGTCGCGCCGGGCAGGCGTGCCGGTCGGGGTCGTGTCCCCACCCTCGGCCAGGAGCTGTTCGACCTGCCGGTCGACGGTCTGTGTCTCGGGCTGGTCGGGTCGGTCGGTCATGCGGTCGGTCATGTCGGCCACCCTATCCGAACCGGCCGGACACGTAGTCCTCGGTCAGCTGGTTCTTGGGATTCGTGAAGATTTCAACCGTCGGGGCCTGCTCGACCACGTAGCCGGCGCGATCGTCACCCATCGTCATGAACACAGTCGTGTCCGAGGCTCGGGCCGCCTGCTGCATGTTGTGGGTCACGATGACGATGGTGTATTCGCGCTTGAGCTCCGCCATGAGCTCCTCGATCTGGAGGGTCGAGCGGGGGTCGAGCGCCGAACACGGTTCGTCCATCAGGATCACTTCGGGGTTCACCGCGATGGTGCGTGCGATGCACAGGCGCTGCTGCTGCCCGCCCGACAGGGCCATCCCGGACTGCTTCAGCTTGTCCTTGACGTCGTCCCATAGCGCGGCACGGCGGAGGCTGTGTTCCACCAGGTCGTTGAGGTTGCCCTTGTAACCGTTGATCTTGGGACCGAAGGCGACGTTCTCCCAGACGGTCTTGGGGAACGGGTTCGGCTTCTGGAAGACCATCCCGACGCGACGGCGGACCGCCACCGGATCGACGTCCTTGCCGGACAGGTCCTGCTTGTCCAGCAGGATGCGCCCCTCTGATCGATAGGAGGGGACGAGGTCGTTCATGCGGTTGATCGTGCGCAGCAGCGTCGACTTGCCGCAGCCGGACGGGCCGATCAGCGCGGTGATGGCGTTCTTCGCCACCTTGATGTCGACGTTGCGGACGGCGCGGAACGAGCCGTAGTAGCAGGACACGTCCTGGAGCTCGACGACGTACTCGGGCTGCGCCTCGGACGCCGGCGCCGCCTCGCGCATGGCCGTGGAGATACGGATCGAGCGCTCGGCGCCGTCGGTGGAGTCCCGT
>DATAFZ010000049.1:0-22090 GCA_036257225.1 Candidatus Limnocylindrales bacterium
ATCGTCGCAGCCGAGCGGGAAGCCGAGGCCGTGGCCGGACGGGCACGCGAGCGCAGTCGGCGCCTGGCGGTGCCGGAGACGCGGGTCAAGCCGGGCTCGATCGCGGTTCGCGCTCAGGAGGAGTACGCCTACGTCAGCCGCGACGTGCGCCGCCTGGTGCTGATCGGCGGATCGCTCATCGCGCTCCTCGTCGGTCTGTGGGTGGTGTTCCAGGCCTCGGGCGCCTCGCCGTTCTGACCGCCTGAGCGCGACCGGTCCGGCCGGTCCGTCGCGCTACCATCGAGCCATGCCAAGCACGCGACGCCCGGTCGGCGCCCGACCTGAGGCGCTGTTCCAGCCACCGCCCGAGCGTCAGCCGCTGGCTGCCCGGATGCGACCCAGGAATCTCGATGAGTTCGTCGGGCAGGACCACCTCGTCGGCGAGCGTGGCCCGCTCCGTCGCAGCATCGCCCGCGGCCATCTCGCCTCGCTCCTGCTGTGGGGACCGCCGGGCACCGGCAAGACCAGCCTCGCGCGGCTCCTCGCCGGCGAGGTCGGAGCGAACTTTTCGACGATGTCGGCGGTGATGGCGGGTGTCGCCGACGTCCGCTCCACGATCGCGGAGGCGCAGGATCGACTGGCGCTCCATGGCACGCGGACGGTGCTCTTCCTCGACGAGATCCACCGGTTCAACAAGGCCCAGCAGGACGCGCTGCTGCCGCATGTCGAGGACGGGACGATCACGCTGATCGGCGCGACGACCGAGAACCCGTACTTCGAGGTCAACTCGGCGCTGCTGTCGCGGATGCGGGTGTGGCGGCTCGAGGCGCTCACCGACGAGGAAGTCGGCACGATCGTCCGGCGGGCGCTGGAGGACGAGGAGCGCGGGCTCGCCGGCTCGTTGGGACCGGAGGGCGGCGTCGCCCTCGGGCAAGACGCCTTCGACCACCTGGTCGGGCTGGCCGGCGGCGACGCGCGAGCGGCGCTGAACGTACTCGAGGGTGCGGTCGCGCTCGCCGAGGGCGAGGACGTTCGCGACGAGGCCGGCAAGGTCGCGCCGCGGCTCGAGGATGTCGAGGCGGCTGCGCAGCAGCGTGTCCTCGCCTACGACCGAGCGGGCGACGGCCACTACGACACGGTTTCCGCGTTCATCAAGAGCCTGCGCGGCAACGACCCGGATGCTGCCCTGTACTGGCTCGCGTCGATGGTCGCCGCCGGCGAGGATCCGCGCTTCATCGCCCGGCGCCTCATCATCAGCGCGTCGGAAGACGTCGGCAACGCCGACCCACGGGCGCTGCAGGTGGCGGTTGCCGCCGCGCAGGCGCTCGACCACGTCGGGCTGCCGGAGGCGCAATACGCGCTCGCCCAGGCGACGACCTATATCGCCACCGCGCCGAAGTCGAACCGGTCCGGCTCGGCGTACTGGGCAGCCGTGGGCGACGTCGAGGCGCACGGATCGCTGGCAGTGCCGCTCCATCTGCGCCAGGCACCCCATCGACTCATGCGCCAGCACGGTATCGGCGTCGGCTACCAGTACCCGCATGATTTCGAGGAGGCGGACGTCGACCAGCAGTACCTGCCGGACGAGCTCACGGATCGGCGCTACTACATGCCGATCGAGCAGGGCTATGAGGCGACGATCGCGAACCGCATGACCGAGCGGTCCGAGAAGCGCGGCGCCGGGAAGCCGAAGCGCTCCACGGCGCCGAAGCCGCAGATCGCCAAGGGCGCCGGCACGAACCTGATGCGCACCCGGGAGACGAACCGCAAGAAGCTGGCCGAAACCGAGAAGCGCGACGCCGCCGTGGACTGACGGCGACCAGGAGTCGGGGCTGCCTCGGGTAGCATCCCGGCATGGATGAGCGACCATTCGCCCCACGCCCGGCCGAGTTCAAGACGCAGACCGACGGCAGCGGCGGCCTGATCCGCGTGACGCTCGTCGGCGAACCGCACGACGGCCGCGAACTGTATATCGACGAGCTGGACCTGCCGCAGGAGATCTGGACGACACCGGCCGGCCGAGACTTCGAGTGGTGGCCGCCGACCGCGCACCCGGCCATGCAGCAGACGGCGCTCGGGTCCGATCCCGATGCGCCGCCGGCCCACTATGTGCTGCGCGTTCCTGCGGACACCCGCGAGCCGCTCTTCGTCAGCGACGCCGAGGTGCGCTGAGCGGCCCGTCGAGCCGTCAGACCCCCACCTTCTCCCAGGGGCCCCAGATCGCGAATGACAGGCCGCGCGAGGCCTGGATGTTCACGAACAGGGTCCCACCGTCGGGGCTGAAGGTCGACCCGGCGAACTCGTCGTTCGTCCGGTTGGCCATCCGGTTGAGCGCGAGATCGAACAGCTGGCCGCCGCGTGACAGCCCCCGGATGAAGTTGTCGTTGACGTTGTCCTCGCACAGGATGATCGTCCCGCGCGGGCTCGTCGTGACGTTGTCGGGGAAGTCGAGGACGTCCGGACCAGTCGACTGGTAGATGAGCTGGAGGATGCCCTCGTCGATCTTGTAGGCCCAGATCTGGCCATTCCCGTTGCCCCACCCCTGGACGGTGTCGCTGTTCGTCGGCTCGGCCGGACCACCGCCCTGGGTCGAGGTGAAGTACACGACGCCGTCGTCGTAAGCACATCCCTCGAGACGCGAGAAGAACGCCGCGCCCTTCGCCCAGCCCTGGCTTGCAACGTAGGTCAGCGCGGTGTTGTTCGGGGTCGGCGCCGGCTGGCCCGGCGTGAAGGGGAAGGTCGGATCGGGGTCGTCGATGTCGACCCACTCGACCCGATACGTCGCGCGCCGGCGCTGGGTCACGGCAAGGTCGGCGTTGGGCTGGTCGACGACCGCGAGCATCTGGAGCTGGCCGTCGTTGTCGAGCGAGCCTGTCTCCATCGGGTCGGTTGCCGGGATGTACCGGTAGAAGCCTGACGGGAAACCGAAGTCGTCCTCGGTCAGATAGAGGATGCCTTCCTCCGGGTCGAAGGCGACCGCCTCGTGCGCGAACCGCCCGGCTTTCCTGATCGGCTGACGGTTCGACTGCCCACCTGCCGGGACCTCGAAGATGAAGCCGTGCCGCTGGGTCAGCGCAACGTTGGATACGCCGGTGAAGTCGGGACCGACGTCGGGGCCGTTGATCGTCTCCTCACAGGTGATCCAGGATCCCCATGGCATCCGGCCGCCGGAGCAGTTCATCTGCGTCCCGTTCAGGCTCGTGTAACTGTCGACGACGACGCCTTCATGGGTCACTTCGATCGTCGTCGTGCCGCTCTGGGCCATCGCGTCGTACGCCTTGGACGCGTCGCCGAAGGCCGGGCCCGGGTTATTGACCTCATGGTTGCGCACGAGCAGGACGTTGCCGTTTCCGGCGTCGAACGCACCCATGCCGTCGTGACGGCCAGGCAGCGTCGTGCCGTCGTCCAGGACCACCGGCGTGGTGGTGTCATGGAAGGACCGGTATTGGAAGCCTTCCGGGAGGTGAAGCCGGACGGTGGTATCCCGCAGGTCGGGGATCGCCCGGAGCCTTCTGAAGTCGGGCTGGCTGTTTCCGGCCAGCGCGGTGAAACCCTGGAACGGCCCGCCCAGCGCGAGGGCGGTACCGGCGCCAGCGGCGCCCTGGAGGAAGCGGCGGCGGTTGATCGTGGCCAAAGTGGGCCCTCCTCGAAACGCGCTTCTTGGGTCGGCGATTCTACGCCGAGCGCGATGCAGCCGCCGCCCGAGCCTCAGGCCCGGGCGAGCTCGACGTAGGCCGACGCGACCAGGGCGTCGATCTCGGCGGGAACCGGGACGACGCACGCGGTCTTCGGCACGGTCCCGCGCGAGACGGCTTCGAGGCAGCGCGCCTGCAGCGTGAAACCGAGGTCCATCGATTCGATCGAGTTGCCGAGCGGCCGTGGCCCTGCAAGGTTGACCATGTGGCCGCGGGTCAGGACGTGGATCGACTTGCCGTCACGCAGCCGGAGCGTGGTGATGCCGTCGGTGACGTCGTCCGTCGATTCGACGGATGGATCGGCGATCAACGCCGGCAGATCGAGCTCCCAGGGCAGATGCCCGGCACTGATCAACACGACGCCATCGCGCAGCCGGGCGAGGTCGGCGGCCTCGATCACGTGCGGTGCTCCGGTCACTGTTACGACGACATCGACGGTCGCGAGCGCGTCGTCGCGATCCGGGACCTCGAACCCGTCGAGCAGCGCCCGCATGCGCAGGACGGGTTGCGGCTCCACCACAGACACGATGCTGTTGAAGCTCCGGAAGTAGGCAGCTACCCCGCGACCCACCGAGCCGTAGCCGAACACCGCCACTCGCCGTCCGTTCGTGATCCGGTTCGTGATCCGGATGAACGACTCGACCGTCCCGGCACCGACCGCGTGCGTGTTCTCGGCGAACTGCTTGATCGGGCTGTCGTTGATGACGAGCAGGGGCTTGTCGAGCCGGCCGCGCAGCGGCAGGAGTCGATCGCGACCTGACGTCGTCTCCTCCGTCCCGCCGCGGAGGCCCGGCCACGGGTCCTCCAAGTAGCGGGTGAACAGATCACCGCCGTTGTCCAGGATCAGGTCGGGCTTGGTTTCGAGCACGCCGTGGAGGAATCGATCGTGTTCGGCGGGGTCGGCGGTCGGTCCGCCGACGACGTTGACGCCCCGCTCGCGCAGGTAGTCGACCGTCTCCTGCTGTGTCGAGTTCAGGTTCCCCGTCGGGACGACGTCCGCCCCACCTCGCCGGAGCGTGAGGAGGAGGGCCGCCGTCTTGGGCTCCAGATGGATCCCCGTCCCGATCCGCAGGCCGTCGAACGGGCGCGTCCGCTCGAACTCGTCGCCCGTCTGCTGGAGGAGCTGCGCGCTGCCGGCGACCCAGTCGAACCGCGACAAAGACGTCCCTCCCGCCGCTTCGCGGCACTCGATCTCCGGTGGCTGTCAAGCGTACGGGCCGTGCCCGCGTCGCGCCGGGCCCGGCCGGCACGTCACACTGGCCACGGGACGCGGCGACCGCCGCGCATGAGGGAGACTGCCGTTGACGCGATCCCCCATCGCCCTGACGCGCGCCCTCATCGACCGGATCTTCCCGCGCGGCGCCCTGATCCTCTCCGTCCTCAGCTTCGCGTATTTCCTGACCGGGATCGTCCGCAACCGGATCTTCGCGAACACGTTCGGCGCGGGCCCGGAGCTCGACGCCTACAACGCCGCATTCCGCATCCCGGAGATCTTGCTCGACGTGCTCGTCGCCGCCGGTCTGACTGCCCCGTTCGTGCCGATCTTCACGAGCCTTCGTCACGACGACGAGCGAGCGGCGAACGAGTTCGGCCGGACCGTGTTGACGGGGGCGGTCCTGGTCATGGCGGTCGCCTCGGTCGCGATCTTCCTCGCCGCCCCCTGGCTGGCGACCCAGATCGGTGCCGGGTTCGACGCCCCGACGCGCGAGCTCTACGTGACGCTCGTGCGGATCAATTCGCTGGCCCAGATCCTCTTCGCGGCGTCGATCTGCCTCGGCGAGATCCTCGTCGCGCACCGGCGATTCCTGTTCTACGCCCTGGCGCCGATCATGTACACGGGCGGGATCATCGCCGGCACGGTGCTCGGCGCGGAGCGCTTCGGGATCGTCGCAACGGCGTGGGGTGCGGTGGCCGGCGCGGCCCTCCACCTCGGGATCCGCGCGCTCGGGATCGTGCGGACGAGCTTCCGCCCGGGACCCGCTTTTCGTTTCCGCACCCCGCCGTTCAAGGAGTTCATCCGGCTGATGCTGCCGCGGATGATCAGCCACCCGATCGAGCCGGCCATCTTCACGTTCTTCACCGCACTGGCGTCGACCATCGCGGTCGGCGGGGTCTCGGCGATCAACTTCGCGCTCGACTACCAGGTCGTGCCGGTCAGCCTCATCGGCATCGCCTTCTCGCTGGCAGTGTTCCCGACGTTGTCGATGGCCTATGCCGACCGCGACCAGACGGCGTTCCGCGTGGTCCTGACCCGCAATGTCGCGACGATCGGGGCGTTGACCACGCTGGCCGCGATCATGCTCTTCGTCGGTTCGAGCATCCTCGTCGAGGTGCTGCTCGGCGGCGGCGAGTTCGGCCCGGAGGACGTCGCGGTCACCTCCGCCATCGTCGCTGCCTTCGCCATATCCGTGCCGTTCGACGCGCTGGCGTACCCGCTGTCCCGCGGCCTGTACGCCACGCACGACACGATCCGGCAAGTCATCGCCTCGTTCGCCGGGTTCGGCACGGTGCTGGTGGCCTCGAGCGCGCTGGCGACACCGATCGGCCTGCTGGCGATCCCCCTGGGTTATGCGATCGGGATGGCGGTCAAGGACGCCTTGCTCCTGGCGTTCCTCGTGCGGAGGGTACGTTCGATCGGCCGAGCCCAGGCCGGGGCGACGGGCTAGCCGGCCTCCGCGCGGGGGATCGTTGGGACGACCGTGATGTACAGGCCGTCGCGATCGGGGTACCGGCCCTCTGGCCGCTTCCAGGGCAGGAAGTTCTCGCGCAGCTCGTCGAACGTCGTGAACGTGCCCGGCGGGTGCGAGGCGCCCCAGATCGATGAGATGCGCGGATACCAGGGGTCGAGGATGTAGGCACCCTCGATCTTGGTGTTGCGGAAGATCGCCGGGTCGCCGTCGGCCCGATAGCCGGACATGACCCAGGTGTGCGCCCCGCGCCAGGCGAGCAGGATCGCCGGCGACTGGGTCGACTGGATGGCCACGGCAGCATCGCGCAACGCGTACGTCATGTGTTCGAACGCGCGGACCTCGTAGCCGGGCGCGCCGTACGAATCGAGCGCGAGGGCCATCGCCGCGGGTCCCCAATCGCCGTTGTGGCTGTCCTCCCAGGCCTCCCACTGCCGGATCCGACCGGCGATCGCGATCTGGGTCGCATCGGTGGTATCGGCCTTGCCCAGGATCGCGAGCACGGTCTGTACACCGGCCGGCGCACACCAATCCTTGTGATGTTGCGAGGCGAACACCCGGTTGGGGCGCTCGACGATGTCGACGTCCATCGGCTTGCGCGCCGGGCGCGGCGTGGGTGTCGCGACGGGGTCGGTCGAAGGCACCGCGCCGCCTGGAGCGACCGCCGAGGCTGCCGCCGTCGGCTCCGGCGACGCCTCGATCTCAGGGGGCTCGGTCATCTTGACCGTCTTGAGCGTGGCGCGATCAGGGACCGGCCCGGCCATCAGTCGCTCGACCCTCGCGACCAGCGAGATCCAACGCTCGCCGGCACCGAAAGTGTCGGTCGCGATCGCCAGCGTCGTCAGCGACGCGCCGACGAAGGCGACCAGCACCGCGCCCACCATGTAGCGTCGCAGACGAGAGCGGCGGCGGGCGCGGCGGGTCGATCGATACACGAAGGGTGGGCTCCTGGGGCGCGTGGCAGTCTAGTTCAAGACGCCTGGGACCGCCGACGCGTGACTGGCTTCGGCGTCGCGAGCGCCGCCAATCGTCCCAGTCGCTGCTTCCAATCGGCCCGATGCGCGGCGACGTCTGCCGCATCGGCCAGCTTCACGTGCGTGACCGTCACCACGGAACGATCGTCGCCCTTCGGGTCGAAGAAGACATTCACGCGCGTGCCTTCGGACGGGACGTCGAACCGGGCCGAGCGGCCCATGGTTCGGGTCCCGGTCCGCATCCGCAACCCGAGGTCGAGCCACGTCTGCCGGCGCTTCGGCTCGACGAACGCTCGCCACGCTTCCATCGGCGCCATGTCGATCGTCTTCGACACACTGACCTCGAAGCCTTCCGGTCGCTCGTTCGGTGCCCGCATCCCGCGGGCACGCTCGTAGCCGACGGTCACCGACTGCGACCACCAGCCATCGATCCCGTGTTCGCCGTTGACGTGCCGGGCGATCTCGGTGTGGGTGTGGGACGTGCCGTCCCAGTCGTCGAGGATCCGGAACCAGTCGTCCCAACCGCGGCCGGTGCCTTTGCGGATGGCCTCCTCGGAGACGGGTGGCTCGGCCAGGCGGCGCGGGAGCGGCGGGAGCGTGGCGTCGCGCACCACGTTGCGCCGCGCGGCGGCATAGCGCTCGCCAGTCTTTTGCATCCGGGAACGGACGGCCCGCTTGCGGGCCTTGTCGGTGGTCATCTCGTGTTCTCCTGACCGGCCGCGGCCCGGACCCACGCTCCGGGGCCACCGACCGTGGCCAGGCACGAACCGACGACCTCGAGGCGGAGCCCCTTTGCCTCCACGAGGGTCGACGGCGTGAGCGTCGACTTGTCGACGCGAGCGACGCGCCGGCGACGGAGGTGCGGCGTGAGGTGACGCCGACCGAGAGAGGATACGCCGCCCTTCCTGAGGTCGTCCAGAGCCGCCCCGGACCGCCGCCTGTGGCACCATCGACCCGACCGCCACGCCCCGCCATCAGGAGCCTTTCGTGGACCGCTTCGAGCCCAACCTCCGCATCCCCGGCCCCACCGCCCTGCCGCCCAGCGTTCGCACGGCCGGGGCCCGCCAGATGATCAACCATCGCGGGCCGGAGTTCGCGGCGATGCTCGCCCGCATCCTCGAGGGGATGAAGCCGTATTTCGGCACGACCTCCGACGTGGCGATGATCACGACCGCCGGCTCGGGCGGACTCGAGGCGGCGATCGTCAACACGCTGTCACCGGGTGACCGGGTGCTCGGCGTCAGCATCGGCTCGTTCGGTGACCGCTTCGCGAAGATCGCCGGCATCTACGGCGCCGATGTCACCAAGCTCGACGCCGAGTGGGGGTACGCGGCGGCCGCCGACGAGGTCCGGGAGCGCCTCCGGTCGATTCCGGGTGCCAAGGCGGTGCTGCTGACCCACAACGAGACCTCGACCGGCGTCATGAACCCGATCGCGGAGCTTGCAGCGGCGATCCGGGACGAGGCGCCAGAGGCGCTCATCCTGGTCGACAGCGTGTCGGGCCTCGGCGCCGTCCCCTTCGAGATGGACGCCTGGGGCGTCGACGTGGTCGTGACCGGGTCGCAGAAGGCGTGGATGGCCGCACCCGGGCTGGCGATGATCGCTGCTTCGCCACGCGCGTGGGCAGCCATGGAGCACGCCCGGATGCCGCGCTTCTACCTCGATCTGCGCGCCCACCGCGATTCGGCCGCGGACGGGCAGACGCCGTTCACGCCGGCCATCGCCGTCGTCTACCAGGTCGACGAGGGTCTGCGACTCATGCAGGAGGAGGGCGCCGACGCCATCTTCGCGCGCCACGAGGCGTGTGCGGCCGCCACACGCGCCGGTCTGGCCGCCCTCGACTTCGACCTGTTCGCCGATGAGCGCCACTACTCGCGGACGGTGACGGCAGCGACGGTCCCCGACGGGCTCGACTGGAAGGCCTTCAACACCGAGATCAAGCGGCGGGGCTTGGTGCTGGCCGGCGGCCAGGGCAGGCTCACCGGCAAGATCTTCCGCCTCGGCCACCTGGGTTCCGTCACGCTCGAGGAGATCCTCGGCGCGATGAGCACGCTCGAGATCGTCTCGCTCCGGCACGGTCGGCCGGTCGAGCCCGGAGCGTCGGTCGCGGCCGCCCAGCGAGCGGCCCTGGCCCACGAGGGCATCGCCAGCTTCACGGTCGCCGGGACCGGCGCGTGAAGGTCCTCGTCGCCGAGTCGGTCGCGCGGGAGGGCATCGACCTCCTCAAGGCCCGACATCAGGTCGACGAGCGCATCGGCTGCAGCCGCGAGGAGCTCGCGGGGATCCTGCCCGACTACGACGCGCTGATCGTCCGCAGCCAGGTCCAGGTCGATGCCGGGCTGATCGCCGCGGGCCGCCGGCTGATCGTCATCGGCCGCGCCGGTGTCGGCGTCGACAACGTCGACCTCGAGGCGGCCACGCGTGCCGGCATCACGGTGGTCAACGCGCCGACGGGCAACACGATCGCCGCCGCGGAACACACGCTGGCGCTGCTCTATGGCGTGGCTCGGCGGACCGCGGCTGCCGACGCGAGCCTGCGTCGCGGCGAGTGGAAGCGGAGCGAGTTCACCGGCCTCGAGCTCCGCGGGCGGACGCTCGGGATCATCGGTCTCGGGAAGATCGGCCAGGCCATCGCCGACCGGGCCCGGGCGATGGAGATGGTCGTCATCGGTGCCGACCCGTACGTCACGCCCGAGCAGGCCGCGCACCATGGCGTCGAGCTGATGGACATGGCGTTGCTCCTCGCACGGGCCGACGTCATCACCGTCCACGTCCCGTTGACCCGGGCGACCCGCAACCTGATCGGCAAGGCCGAGATCGCGCAGATGCGGCCGGGCTCGATCGTCATCAACGTGGCGCGCGGCGGGATCGTCGACGAAGCGGCCGTCGCGGCTGCGCTCGCCTCCGGTCACCTCGGCGGGGCCGGGTTCGACGTGTTCGAGACCGAGCCGCCGACTGATTCGCCCCTGCTCACCGCACCCAACACGCTCCTCACGCCCCACCTCGGTGCGTCGACCGCCGAGGCACAGGTCCTCGTGGCCGAGGAAGTCGCCGGCCAGGTGCTCGACGTGCTCGAGGGACGGAGCGCGCGGTATGCCGTCAACGCGCCGTTGTTGACACCCGAGACGGCCCAGGCGCTTGCGCCGTATCTGCCCCTCGCGGAGATCCTGGGGCGGTTCTTCGCGCAGTTCTCGCGCGGCGGCGTCCGCACCCTGACGCTCGAGATCGCCGGGGATCTCGCCGAGTACGACGGGTCGCCGCTGGCGGCGGCGGTGCTGCGCGGGCTGCTCGAGACGGTGACCACCGAGCGGGTCAACCTCGTCAACGCCGGCGCGCTGGCGAAGGCACGGGGCATCACGCTCGTCGAGCGCAAGACCCGCGACGCAGGCGCCTACGCGGCCCAGCTCACGCTGTCGAGCGACGGCTCGCCGGGCGGCCGAGGCATCACGGTCGGGGGGACGGTGGCGGCCGGCGAACCACGCATCACCCGGCTTGGTGCCTATCGCCTGGACATGGAGCCAGCCGACGTGATGCTCATCACCCGCCACACCGACAAGCCCGGGATGGTCGGCCGGATCGGGGCGATGCTCGGTGAGGCCGATGTGAACATCAGCGCGATGCATCTCGCGCGCACGCGCCCGCGCGAGGACGCGCTGATGATCCTGGCGCTCGACGACGACGTGACGGCCGCCGTCGAGGCGGCGATCCGCGACCAGGAGGCGATCCTGGACCTGTGGATCATCCGGCTCGGCGACCGGTGAGCGGACCGCCCGGCGAAGCCACGTCGCCGCTCATCCCCGACCTGCTCGACGCGACCCTCGTGCTCGTCCGGCACGGAGAGTCAGAGTTCATCGTCGAAGGCCGGTTCCAGGGTCAGACCGAGACGCCGCTCTCACCGACCGGTCTTCGTCAGGCCGCGCTGGTGGCCGAGCGACTGGCCCACCCGCACGACCCGCCGGCGCTGCCGCTGCCGCTGGGCCCGCTGCGGGAGGTCGTGCATTCACCGTTGCGGCGCGCGACGCAGACGGCCGAGGCGATCCTCGGCGCGGTCGAGGCGTCCCCGCCGGCGCGACCCGAGCCTGGGTTGTCGGAGATCGGCCAGGGTGAGTGGGAGGGGCTGCACCGGGACGATATCTCGGCACGTTACGGCGAGGTCCTCGCCGCCTGGCGGCGGGCACCGACGACCGCCTGGGCGCCGGGCGGCGAGTCGATCGCTGAGGTCCAGGCGCGGCTTCGGCCGGCCCTCGCAGCCCTGCTGGCACGACTGGCTGTTGGCGGCGTGCCGGGATCGCTCGATCGCTCGCAGGTGGCCGGTTATGAGGAGGGTCCGGCGACGCACCCGTGGTCGATCGCCGTCGGCCATGACGGGATCTTCAAGGTCGCGCTGCTGACGCTCTTCGACCTGCCGCTCGAGCGGTTCTGGATGTGGGCGATGGACCTCGCGGCAATCACGGTGGTGGAGTTCCGCGCCGGGCGTCCGGTCCTCCGCGCCCACAACCTGACGGGGCACCTGGCCACGCTGCTCGACGAGGCCGCGCAGGAGGCCCAGGAGGAGCGGAGCCGCAGCGGCGCGCTCTAGCGCTCAATTCTTGTCAGATGCTCGTCAGGCGGGCCTTCGACAACGTGCGACCGCGTGGGATCGACCCTCATTGCGGATGGATATGCGGAACGCGTCCCCTCCCCGCGGGAACCCATCCAGCGGCCCGCATAAGGATGCAGCCTAGCCCGCCGGAAGCCCTTGAGCCTTGTCCAAGGCTCGCCACGCGAGCATTTGACGGAAACTCGCACGGGGGGCGCGACCGCGGCGCCTCGCAGCCGCGCGATCGGACTAGCGCCGCCAGCGCCTCGGTCGGTTGCGGCGCCGCGCCACGAGCCGCAGCAACTGGACACGGAGCCGACGATGCGCCGCTCGCAGCGCCGCCAGCCGATCGTCGGCCAGCGATCGCGCGCCGTAGGCGACCTCGACCTTGGCACGTGCCACGGTCTCGAGCTCGGGCCGCACCATCGGCAGCTCGTCGGCGAGCGCGCCGGCGTACTCGTACACGGTCTGGGTCGGTCGCGGGCCGAACCCGAGACGTGCCGCCAACCGCGACACGGAGCCATACGCATCGTCGGCGGAAAGCATCCCGCGCGGCCCCCGCCGATAGACCACTGCCATGATGGCGCCGACGACGACCGCGAGCAGGATCGCCATGGCGATCAACAACCCGACCGGCGACTGGTTGCGGTTCAATGGGACCCCGGGACCGGACGCTCCCTCCTCGAAGTCACGGAAGGACGGGATGGCCGGCCCTACCGAGCCCGACGCGCCCGGCCCGGGCGATCCGCTCGCCACGGGTGCACCCGACGGGATCGGCGCCAGCTGCGGGCGCTCGGGGCCGCCGGTCGGATCGAAGTCGATCCAGCCGTAGCCCGGGAAGTACGCCTGGACCCAGGCATGCCCGTCGTGGGCGCGGATCGTCCGCCCGCCACCGCTCGCATCCGGCTCGCCAGGGAGGAAGCCCTGGACGTACCGCGCGGGGATCCCCAGCGCGCGGAGGTAGACCGCCATCGTCGTCGCGTAGTACTGGCAGAAGCCTGCCTTCGTCACGACGAAGCACTCGGGTATCGACGCATCGACACACGGCCGATCGCTCAGGTCCGTGTCATATTCGAAGCGCGACGAGTCACGCAGGGTGTCGCGGATCTCGACCGCCAGGTCGTACGGGTTGGTCGATGGCGCGTTGTCCACGATCTCGGCAAGCAGCGCCGTCGACTGCGGCCCCAGCGAGCCGGGCGGCAGCGTGTCCTTGCCATAGAGGGCGACGATCTCGGCTGGATAGCCCTGGCCGGCCGCGCGCAATCGCGCCTGCGTCCAGCCCCCGCTCTTCTCGTCGGCCGTGACGAGCGCGGCGATCGTGTACGGGTCACTCGACGGCTCTCGCTCGAGGCCCGCGATATGGCCGCCCTCGCCGATCACACGGACCGTGGCTACCTGGCTGATCGTGCCCGGAAGCCCGGGCGTGAACACCTCGCGCCGGGCATAGTTCGGGGTCACCTTGACCTGGAGCGTGCGGCGGCCTGCCGTCGGCACCGCCTCGGCCGTGCCGGCGAGGATGTCGGCGCCGGCCTCGCGGGACAGCTCGGTCCCGCTGCTGCGGACCCAGCCGGACACCTGGAACTGGTCGTAGTAGGCCGCCGCCAGGAATGGCGGGAACCGCTCGTCGGCAGGGAATTCGACCCGCAGCTGCGGTTCGTCGGTCGTGTTCCAGGTCAGCCCGATGCGCGTGGTGTCGCCGAACGTCGGGCCGATCGAGCGGCTCGACCGCGAGGCGGGCAGGAAGCGCTCGAGGAACTGGCCCCACTCGACGACCCGCGCACCGACGTCGGTCCAAGCGCCGGCGAGCGGCTTGGACGAGGCCGCGTTGGTGAGCAGCAATGAACCGCTGATGGCCGCGATGATGAAGACGGTGCCGCCGCGCAGGTACAGCGCCGAGATCGCCGTCGGGTCGCCGATGCGCCGCCGCAGCCAATCGGCCTGCTCGTCGAGCGTGTGGAACCGGACCAGCAGGAACAGGCTGGCGATCGAGAAGATGACGAGGAAGGTCAGCTGGTCGCGGACCGTCAGCGACATGTTGGCCAACAGCAGCAGCCCGATGACGACCACCGCGTTGATCGGGCGTCGGTGCCCGAACGCGGCGTAGCTCGCGAACTGCGACGACGCCCACGTCAACAGACCGAGGACGAACAGGTGGTGGCCGAATTCGATGGTCGACAGCCGTTGCGCCAGCACCAGATCCGACCAGGCCCGCACCACGCTGTCGGTCGTGCGCTGGACCAGCACGCCCAGCGGCGCGCCGTCGGGCAGCAGGGTCCAGCCCACGAGCAGCGGGATCAGCAGGCCGGCGAAGGCTGCGCCGATCAGGTGGGTGGTCCAGCGCCCCCAGCCGACGAGCGGGCCGACGAAGCCGGCGGCCACGCCCCCGAGGGCCGCCCAGAACAGGAAGTCGGTGTACTGGTCGCGACCGAGCACGAGCAGCGCGTCGTCGAGTGACCAGGCCAGCGTGGCGCAGACCAGGACGACCAACCCGACCGTGAACCAGCCGTCCGCCCGGCGCAGCGACAGCAGGAGCTCCCGCCCGTGCCGCCCGGTCATGAGACCAAGACCTCGCCGAGCGGTGTCGCGGGCACGATCGTGTGGGCCTTGAGCTCATATTCGGCGAGCGTATGGAACAGGGCCCGCCGGCGTTTGGCCGCGAGTTCCTCGGCCACCGGATCGTGCGACGCGGTCCTGCCCTCCGCCTCGGCCCGCGCCTCAGCGTCGGCCCGGCCATACGCCGTGGGATCGGTGATGACCACGACGCAGCTGACGCCGCGCGTGCGCAGGGCCGCCAGCGGCCGGATCCAGGTCGGATCGAGCGAGGCCGTGATGACGACGGCCGTCATGCCGCGTCGCAACCGCGCGACCGAGGCGATGAGCGTCTCGACGAGGGGCGTGCTGGAGTCCGCGTCGACCGCGGCCAGCAGCTGCATGACCTTCTGGTGCTGGCGACCGCCGCGATCGGCCGGCAGATAGGCGGTCCGTCCGGCATTCACTGTCATGCCGACGGCGCGGTTCTCGTTGAGCGCTTTGTCGGCGATCGAGGCCGCTGCCCGGATCGCGGCCTCGGTCGTGGATTCCTCGCCGCGACCCGCCTGGATCCCACGCTGGAGGTCGAGGATGATCCACGCGTCGGCCGTCTGCTCCAGGTCGAACTCCTTGACCTGGATATCGCCATGGCGGGCCGTCGACTTCCAGTGGATGCGGTTCATGCTGTCGCCGGGGGCGTAGGGCCGGACGGTCGTGGCCAGCGGCGTCGTCTGGAGCGTGCGCTCCGGCGACGAGTGGCTCCCCTCCAGGTTGGCCGCGGGCAATCGCCACATCGGCAGTGGCTCGAGGCGCGGATAGACGACCACGCTGATCCCCTGGCCCACGGTCGCGGCAGCCTCGAAGAAGCCGAACGGGTCGCCGGTCCGGATGTGGAGCGGCTCGATGCGGAAATGGCCACGGCGCGTGAGCGGCGCCCGGATGAGCCACGATCGCTCGCTGCGCCCACCGAGGGTGATCGCGCGGCCGGGCAACCCACCGGGCAGCGTGGTGGGGTTATGGATCTCCAGCCACGGCTTCGGGAAACGGCTGCTGTTACGGAGCGTGTACGTGACCCGCATCCGGTCACCCACGTGGCCGTGGAGCTGGCTCACGGCGTAGCCCGCCTCGAGATCGGACAGGCCCAGCCGCACCAGCACGTACGACCCGCCGACGACGAGGATCCCGAGGTACAACAGGTAGAACAGGAACGTGTACCCGGTCGAGAACGCGGCCACGACGAGGATCGTCGCGAGGACGATCGCCTGGAGTCGTCGGAACATCGCGCCGGACCGCTCAGCCGGACCTGGTCGCCGGCGCTAGGCGCCGGGCCGCGTCTTGACGCCCGGCGCCGTGGGGCGGATCTCGGTCGGGCCTCCGCCGGTCGGGCGGACGCCGTCGATCGGCGTGGAGTCGAGGATCTCGCGCACGACCTGGCCGGCCTGGACGTCATGGATCGATGAGCTGGTCTTGATGATCAGCCGGTGGGCGAGCGCCGCCTCGGCCAGGGACTTGATGTCATCCGGGATGACGTAGTCGCGACCGAGCAGGCCGGCCAGCGCCTGACCGGCGCGGTACAACGCGATCGAGCCACGCGGCGACGCGCCCAGGTAGACGTCCGGGTGGGTCCGCGTCGCGCCGACGACCCGGACGATGTAGTCGGCCACGGTCGAGTCGACGTAGATCTCCCGGACGGCGTCCTGCAGACCGCGCAGGGCCTCGACGCTGAGCACCTCCTCGAGCTCCTCGAGCGGGTGGGTGCGCTTCTGCTCATCGAGGATCACGATCTCCTCGATCGGCTGGGGGTAGCCCAGTCGGATGCGCAGCATGAACCGATCGAGCTGGGCCTCCGGAAGTGCGAAGGTGCCCTCGTACTCGATCGGGTTCTGCGTGGCGATGACGAGGAACGGATCCGGCATCTTGTGGGTGACACCGTCGATCGTCGCCTGGCGCTCCTCCATCGACTCGAGCAGCGAGGACTGCGTCTTGGGCGTCGCGCGGTTGATCTCGTCGGCGAGCACGACCTGGCTCATGATCGGGCCCGGTCGGAACTCGAACTCCTGCGTCTTCTGGTTGTAGATCGACAGCCCGGTCACGTCGGACGGCAGCAGGTCCGGGGTGAACTGGATGCGCCGGAACGAGCAGCCCAGGCTGCGCGCGATGGCTTTCGCGAGGACCGTCTTGCCGGTACCCGGCACATCCTCGATGAGCAGATGGCCCCGGCACAGCAGAGCGACGAGCGCGAGGCGGACCTCATGGTGCTTCCCGACGATGACGCGCTCGACGTTGGCGAGGACCTTGTCCCCGGTCTCCTGGATCTTCGACATGACCTCTCTCAGGGTCGGCGGTTGCGGGGGACTTCGCCGACGGGACGGGCACTGGGTTTGGCGTGTGACGGACGGCAGGGGATCGGCCGTGCCAAGGGATAGTACGTCGGGTGCGTCTTTTCAGTTCCCGATGGCCCACCGCCTCGGACGTCTCACCAGTACGGCGTCGACGACGCGGGATTCGTTCGAAAGTCGCTACTGGGCGTCACACGGGAATGCGTCCGGGCTCAGCCGCGGAAGAGGGTCAGCCCACCGACCCACGCGGTCATGAGGCAGCCGGTCGCGCCCATCACCGCCAGGAAGCCTTCGCCGCCCAGCCAGGCGGCGACCGCGACACCACCGAACAGTGCGGCCATCACGGCCGCGACCGCGGCCAGCCCGATCCGCTCGATCAGTGGACGAGGGCGGCGCGACGCAAGTGGAGCCTTCGGCTCGTCATCAGGAGGCGCGTCCATCAGCCGCCGCCGGTGAGGTGGAGCGCCATCAGGTCACCGGCGATCGGCGACGCCACCTCGGCGCCCCGCCCGGCCTGCTCGACGATGACGGCGATCGCGATCGTCGGCGCCTCGGCCGGGGCGAACCCGATGAACCACGAGTGCGGTTCGCCCCGCCCGCCGAGCTCCGCGGTGCCAGACTTGCCGGCTGTCGTGACGCCCGGGACCTTGGCGCCGGTGGTGAACTGGCGCCCCAGGTCGCCCTCGACGGCCGCGACCATCGCCCGGTTGATAACGCCGGCGGCGGCGGGATCGAGCACATGCGCCAGCGTCTGCGCGCCGATCTGACGGGTGCCGCCCTTGCCGCTCATCGCCGTCACGATGCGCGGGCGCATCAGCTCGCCGCCGTTGGCGACGGTACTCGCCACGAGTGCCATCTGGAGCGGCGTGACGAAGGTCTCGGCCTGGCCGTAGGCCGCATTGGCGAGCTCGACGTCGTCGACGAACCCGCCCGGCGCGCTGCCTGATCCATCGGTCACCTGGGATGGGGCGGTCGGCAGGTCGAACGGGATCGGACCGCCGAATCCCAACCGGGCGGCGTGGTCGACGAGCGCCTGACCGCCCATCCGCAGTCCGCTGAGCGCGTACCAGATGTTGCACGAGACCTCGGTGGCCTCGATCAGGTCGAGTCGGCGGTTGCCGGTAACGCGGTGATGGCCGTCCTGGACACGGAAACCTTCGACGAGGAGCCCGTCCTCCTCGGCGCGCGGCTGCTCGGCGTAGGTCGTGTCAGGGGTGATCGCCCTCGAACCGAGCCCGGCGATGGCCGTCACGACCTTGAACACGGAGCCCGGCACGTAGCGCCCCAGGGTCGCGCGCGGCAGCAGTGGCTGGTCCGGGTCGTCGCGGAGCGCCTCGAAGGCGGCATCGGCCGTCGCCGGATCGGTGATCAGGGAGGCGTCGTACGTCGGCGTCGACGCCAGCGCGAGGACCTCGCCGTTGCGCGGATCGATGATGACCACCGCGCCACGCCGGTTGCCGAGGGCATTGACCGCTGCGCGCTGGAGGTCCCAGGACATCGCCAGGTGGAGGTCCTTGGGGTCGTATGGATCCGTGCCGAACTTGCGCAACGCGTCGGCCAGGGGATCGCCGGCGAGGCCCGACAGCTCGGCATCGTAGGCGAGCTCGAGCCCGGCCCGGCCGTACCGGCCCGACGCGTACCCGATGGCGTGGCTGATCGCCTCACCGCTGTAGACCCGGTACAGCTCTCCGTTGGCGTCCTCCTTGTTGCGTACCAGGGCGCGTCCCTCGCGGTCGAGGATGCGGCCGCGCGGGACCGTCCGCGAGGCGGCGATCACGGCCGGGTCGTACGGCGAGCGCGTGAGGTCGGACGAGCGGACGACCGCCCAGTATCCGCCGGCCCCGGCGAGGACCGCGAATGCCAGCGCGAGCACGAGCGCGACGTGGACGATCGTGCGCCCGAGGGGGCGACGTCGCGTCGACGTGGCGAGGACCATCAGGACGCCCGGCGCCGGAGACGGTCGCGCCAGCGCCGCACGCCGGTCGGAGGCGGCGGCGGCTCGACGCCCTTGTCGGACAGCGCCAGCAGCAGCCCCACGACGATCGCGTTCACGAGCAGGGACGAGCCGCCGTAGCTGACGAACGGCAGCGTCACGCCGGTCAGCGGCAGCACCTTGAGGTTGCCCGCCGCGATGATGAACGCCTGGACGCCCACCACGAGCGCGAGTCCGGTCGCCAGGATGGCCCGGAAGTCATCGGCCGCCGATGCACCGATGCGCAGCCCGCGCTCGATCAGGACGAAGAACAGGCCGAGGATCGCGATCACGCCGACCAGCCCGAGCTCCTCGCCGAGCGCCGCCAGCGGGAAATCGGTGTGGACCTCCGGGATCGGCAAGCGCCCGCCCACCATCGGCAGACCCTCCCCGAGCCCCGTCCCGAGCAGCCCACCGCGGGCGAACGCGTGCAGCGACTGGACGACCTGGTAGCCGGTCCCGAGCGGGTCCGCGAACGGGTCGAGCCAGATGTCGACCCGCGCGCGAACGTGGTCGAACAGGTTGGCCATGAGCGCGCTACCGGCGAAGAACAGGATCGACCCGATGACGACCAGGCTCAGCCGCCCTGTCGCCGCGTACACCAGGGCGAGGAAGACGGCGAAGAACAGCAGCGCCGCGCCAAGGTCGCGCTGAACAACGACGATGCCGAGCGCGATCGCCCACATCGCGACCATCGGTGCGAGGTACGGCAGCGGGGGTAGCCGGAGCGGCCCGAGCCGAGTGTCCTGCTCGATGAGGAGTGGCCGATTCTCGGACAGGTAGCCGGCCAGGAACACGACGAGGATGACCTTCAGCAGCTCCGACGGCTGGCCGGCGAACGGACCGATGCGGAGCGTCAATCGCTGACCCGCGACGTCCGATCCGAACACGAACGTGAGCAGCAGCAGCGCGATGCCGGCAGCGGCCCACGTGTACTTGTAGCGGCGCAGCCAGCTGTCCGAGCGCACCACGATCCCGAGCGTCGTCGCGACCCCGACAGCCAGGACCAGCCAGAGCAGCTGCACGTCGCCCAGTCCAACGGTCGTCTCGCCGAGCTCCATCGTCACGAGCTCCTGCGGCAGGCGCTGCATGAGGAGCAGCGAGATCCCGCCCAGGAGACCCATGACCGGCAGCAGGACCTCGTCCGAGCGACGGCCTGCCAGGACCTGGGCGAGGTGGGCCACCCCGAGCGCGGCCAGGTCGATCGTGAGGCCCTGCGGCGCATGCAGCGTCAGCCGGCCGGTAAGACCGGCACCCAGCGACAGGCTGCCGACCACGAGCGCGACGGCCGCGATCGTCAGCAGGCGCAACTCCGTCCAGCGGGGGCGCGGTCGGATCTGCCCAAGGATGCGCGGCAGCTCGACGCGTGCGGCCGGCCGGCTGGCGCCGGTCACGTCGGACGGGCTCGTTCGAGCCGCAAACGGACCTGCCCGATGGCGACCTCGTCACCGAACCCGAGCGGGGCGACCGCTGCGACCGCCCGACCGTTCACGAACGTGCCGTTGGTGCTGCCCAGGTCCTCGACATACCAGCTCCGACCCCGATAGGTCAGGACCGCATGCTCGGCGGACGCGAACGGATCCTCCACGACGATGGCGTTGTTCACATCGCGGCCGAGCGTCGTGATCACGTCGAGGTCGAACGACCGCCCGAGCTCAGGATCGCCGGCCGGCGACTCGATGACGACCAGACGCCCGAGCGAAGCGCCGGGCTCGCGGGCGGCGGCGCGCAGGTCCCGCAGCAACGATCGCACGACGCGCGCCAGGAAGAGGTACAGCAGGGCCAGGAACGCGAGCCGGATGACCCACACCACGAGGAGCAGGCCGTCCATCAGGTGACGTCCCCGGCGACCTCGACAAGGATCACGGTGTCACCCAGCTCGATCCGGTCGCCCGCACCGAGCACCAGCTCGCCGACCTGGACGCCGTTCACCCGGGAGCCGTTCGTGCTGCCGAGGTCGGCGTACACGAGCGTCCCGCGGCGGCCGACGATCCGGGCGTGATGCCGTGACACACGGCCGTCGGCGATCACGAGGTCGTTGTCGGCGGCCCGGCCGATCGTCAGACCCGACCCGTCGAACTCGTGGACGTACTCATCGCCATCGCGCGCGATCACTCGAAGGCGGGCCGCGGGGGCGCTCGGCCGCGGCACGGTGAACACCATCGTGTCGCTATGCACGGCGACGCTCCCCTCCCCCATGGGGCGGATCTTCGATGCGTTGTATCGATCGGCGTTGGCTATCCGGGCGGATCCCTCGTCGGCGTCATCGGTCGGGTCGGAGGAGCGCTGCTGCCCGGCGATCGGGTCTGCGAATCGCGCGACCACCCGGATGTCGGCGCGCTCCACGCCGGGATCTGCGAATAACGTGACGCGTGGTCGGTCGACGAGGGTATAGCGTCGCGTCCGGGCGAACACCAACGCCCCGTCGGCGAGCTCCGAGGCCAGTGACGAGATCATGTCGCCGAAGCCCTCGAGGTCGGTCGGGTTGAGATGGACCACGAACCGGTTCGGGACAAGGGTCCGATCGGCCGTCGCGAGGCGCTCAGCCTCCATCGCCCGCTCGATCCGGCGCTGCAGCTGGACCGGTTGCAATCGGGCGCGGAAGAGGCGTGCCGATGGACGCTCGAAGAGGCGCTCGAAGAACCGCTCGATGGCGGCGAACGGCGGCATGGTCGGTGGCAGACTAGCAGAGGGTCCCGGCGGACCCCCCGGCCGTCGACGACCGGACCATCCGCGCGATCGACGGAGTACCCCCGGTCGAGGGGCGGCGAGGGCCCTGCGCTATACTCTCGCCCCTGTTCGACGGCGTGCCGTCTGAACTCGTCCAGCGCACATCCCGGGGACTCGATGCCGGAGATCCTGACCGAATCATTCTGCGAACGCTGCGGTACGCGGTACACGTTCGAGTCCGCCACGCCGCGAGGCCCTCGGCTCAAGGGCCTCAAGGTGATGTCGCGCGGTCTCAAGAACTTCGTCCTGTCGGACGACACCTCCATGGACGAGGCGATGGCGGCGGCGCGCAACGAGACCGACCGCGAGCAGACCGCCCAGCAGCTCGACGCCTTCCACAAGACGTTCAACTTCTGCATGAGCTGCCGCCAGTACACGTGCGGGAACTGCTGGAACGAAGTGGACGGGCGGTGCCTGTCCTGTGCCCCGCACCTCGGTCACGAGATCCTGCCGGCGCCCTTCTCGAACATCGCGGCCGGCGGCGCGGTCACGATCACCGGTGCGGAAGCGATCGGCCTCAACGACCGCAACGGGCATGACCAACCGGCTGAGGCCCCGGCGCCTGCGGAGCCGATGGCCTGGCCAGAGCCGGAGCCGATGGCATGG